>JACMME010000029.1 GCA_014379205.1 Gemmatimonadaceae bacterium | reverse complement strand
TCGCTGCTCGTGCCGAGCGGCTCTGTGTACGGGCTACTCGGCCCCAATGGCGCCGGAAAGACAACGACGATTCGGATGCTTCTCGATATCATCGCGCCAGACGTTGGCACGATTCGCATTTTTGGGCATCCGAATCGCACCGATGGCATTCTCGACCGCATCGGCTACCTCCCGGAAGAGCGTGGTCTTTACAAACGCATGCAGGTACGCCGGGTCCTCCGGTTTGTAGCGGAGCTCAAGGGAATTTCGGCGAAGGAAGCCGACCGCCGCGCTGACAAATGGCTCGAGCGACTTGGCCTGACGACGGCCGCCAAGGACTGGGGCAAGGCCAAGGTAGATGAGCTGTCTCGCGGCATGCAGCAGAAAGTACAATTCATAGCAACTCTGCTGCACGACCCGGATCTGTTGATTCTGGATGAGCCGTTCTCCGGTCTCGATCCGATCAACGCCCAGGCCCTCAAGGATACCGTAGTGGAGCTGAAGCGCGAGGGAAAAACAGTGATCTTCAGCACGCACATCATGGACAACGCCGAGCGGTTATGCGACGCCGTCTGCATACTTGCACGGGGCGAGAAAGTACTGGATGGTCTCGTCGCCGAGGTGAGGAAGGAGCATGGCGGGCGGCATGTCGCGCTGCAGCTGGCGGACGGAAGGAACGCTGCTGTTGAGAGGATTCTCGAGGACCGCACTCTCATAAGCCGGGTGGACAATTCCAATCGGACATTCGATGTCGAGATGGTAGTGAACGGCGATCCGCAGGAGCTCCTCCGTCGCATCGTCTCCGCGGGCGGACTGGTTCAACGCTTCGAGCTGGTGCAACCGTCACTGCACCGCATTTTCCTCGACAAGGTAGGTGCCGCGGGGGTCGAGGAAGGAATGAGTGGGCATGGGTAGGTTATGGGTCATAGCGAAGCGCGAGTATCTCGAGCGAGTGAGAACGAAATGGTTCGCAATCGCGACGATTTTCGGCCCGGTGCTGTTTGCTTCGCTGATGATCCTTCCGCCCTGGATTGCATCGCGAAGCAAGGCCTCGCTCGGCCTGTCTCGCATACTTATTCTCGACGCTACAGGCACGGCACTCGGAAAGCGCGTAGCGGCTGGTCTCAGCGGAGGCGTGGGAGGTGACACGATCGCCTCCGCGCGAGTCATCGAAGTAAAACGGGGAGAAATTCGCGCTGAGGAACGCCGCGCGTCGAACGAAGTCATAAGAGGTGTGGCGAACGGATACCTCGTTCTGGATGCCCGTACGCTCGCGGGCGTCCGCGCGCGTTATGCCGGGAGCAACGCAACCGCCGTCGCCGACATGCAGGAGCTCCGTCGCGTCATACGCGAGCATGTGATGGCAATCCGCCTCGAGCAGGCCGGCGTCGATCCGATGCGAACATCCGCGCTGACGAGAATGGCGCTCACCCTCGACGCGGAACGCCTCTCCAGCCGCGGCCGGGGTGGCTCAGGACAGATCAGCATTATTTTCGCGCTCGGTGTCGCCGTCCTCCTGTACTTCTCGATTTTCTTTTACGGCCAGACCGTGCTGCGAGGAGTGATGGAAGAAAAGCAGACGCGAGTGTCGGAAGTGGTTCTCTCCAGCGTACCGGCGTCCAAGCTGCTCGATGGCAAAGTGCTCGGAGTCGGCGCGGTTGGGCTCACCCAGATTCTTATATGGATTCTTGCGAGCCTATTTCTCATAAAAGCGCGCAGCACCGTGCTGGCGTGGCTGGGAGCGCCGTCCCTTCCACTGGTCCTGCCGCACATTTCATTCGGCCTGGGAGCGACTCTGCTCCTGTTTTTCATCCTTGGCTACATTTTTTACGCCGCCCTCTTCGCCGCGATCGGGGCAATCGTAAACAGCGAGCAGGAAGCGCAGCAGGCACAGATTCCCATTGTCATGATGCTTGCCGCATCGATCGCCTTCTTGCAGGCCATTCTTGCTCGTCCCGACGGAACTCTGGCAGTGGCGCTTTCGCTGCTTCCCTTCTCGTCGCCCATAGTCATGCCGTTGCGCATGAGCCTGATACAGGTGCCGCCGTGGGAAGGATTCATGTCGCTCGGCCTTCTTGCCGTCGGTTGCTATATCGTCGTGTGGATAGCCGCGCGCATCTATCGGGTCGGCCTTCTCATGTATGGAAAGCGCCCGACGATCAGAGAGATCGCGAGGTGGGTGAGATACGCGGGGTGAAAGGGATTGCGGATTTGCGGACTGCGGAATGAACTGCGAACTGCGAAGACTGAACTGCTTGGTGCTGCGTGAAAGGCCTGCATTCCATGTGAGACGCGCGTTCGCAACTCGCAGTTCCGTCCGCGTTCGCAGTTCGCTTTTTACGCCACAGAGGTAGTCTTCGCAGTTCGTAGTTCGTAGTTCGTAGTTTTGTCCGCAATCCGCAATCCTTCTGCTATCTCCCCCGCAGCCTCCGCTCGATCCGGCCAAAAAACCGGTCCTTTAGTGACGCGACCTCATAAACGGGGTCGTCCGGCGCGTAGCTTCGCAGCCTGTACTCCTGCTCGCTCATGGGCGCTATGGGATCCGATGTTTCGTAGCCGTGCCATTCGACGCACGTGTGCCGTGGACCGTCGGTGCTCATTGCCTGGAATCCGAGCAGCTCGTGAAAGGGGATCGCGTAGCTGCGCCGTGCCAAGCCCTTGTACTGAAAGAAAGCACCGTCTCCGTCCGTGGCGAGCACGAGCCCGCATTGCCATGGCGAAGTGAGAAGCGTTTGCGCGAGATACGCATCCGCTGGTGAGAGGTCAACCTCGAGGTGTGGCCGGCTTCGGTACCAACCGAGCACCTCGATGTGACGGTCCCTGGCGGCCGCCAGCTCGCGCGTAAGACGCTCATCCTCCCGCTCTCTTCCTCGCTCCACTTCCGCCGGACTTGCGCCAGTGATGACCGTATATGGTATTGCGGTATTCGGGCATTCGCACACACGGCCGGTCAGCAGTCCAAGGAGCGGCTCCTGGCTCTGCTGCACCTTCTGGCTCAAGCGAATGAGCAGTGGCTGCGTGATGAAGACGACGTAGTCGCTGTTCTGCGCACCCAGCAAATGCCCCAGGAGATAATACCTGTCGAGGCGGGGAGTCCACCGAATCGAACGGTCTATCGGTATTGGCTTTTGCATTACCTGCGATTCCCCATGCTCTGACTCCTAGGGTGCGGCCGTCGCGATGGGACTCGTATCGGCCACCAGTCCTCGAAAACGAGTTTGGGACCGGAGTGCGTCGAAGTACAGGTCCTTGAGTGCCCACCAGAGCTCGGCTCCCTGCGGATATACTCGCTCCATCACGGCAAGGGCCTGGCGCTGGTCGCCAACAGCGGCAAAAGCAATCGCCAGGAAATGCCCCTCTCGTGCCGCCAGGCGTCCGCGGAGCGCGCGCGGAAAGCGCAGTAGCCGCCGCGCCCGTGTCCGAGCTGCCCCCATGTCGTCAGACGCGACGGCTGCGGCAACAGCGGCAGCTTCACCCAGTAGTCCCTCGCCGAGGCGCGCGGCCGTTTCGGCGTCCGAGTATGCGTCTCGATATTCATGCAGCCGCAGCCGAGCGAGGGCGCGCAACGCGTACGGGTAAGCCGCACGTGTCTCGGCCGAAATGGCCGAGTTTAGAAACCGGCAGGCATCGCCGTACCTTCGTTCCTGCAAGCTGAGCTCCGCGAGCGCGGCGAGCGTATGCCACTGCTCAGGGTCAACGGCCAGCGCCTGGCGCAAGCGCAGCTCCGCATCCGCTGGCCGGCCGATATGCATCATGGCGCGCCCGGAGCGAAGATACGCCTCGATGGCTCGCGGGTTGAGGGAGATGGCACGGGCATACGCCTCCAGGGCGCTTCCGAGAGTGCGCGGATTGCGCAACTCCAGCAGGGCGCCGCGAGCAACCCAGCCTTCAGCTGAGCGCGGATCGGTATCCAACGCGCGGCCCGCGACAGACAGCGCGTGCTCGAGCAGCACACTGTCAGGTCCGAGTGGCGCTTCGGTTTCCCCATCCAGCCAGAGTGCGTAGCTCATTGCGAAACGCGACCAGGCGAGCGCGAAGCCGGGGTCGCGCAGCGACGCGGCGTCGAACTCCTTTATCGCGGCTGCCGCGGCACCCGGCTCGCGCCTGCCGAAGTAATAGGTGCCGCGCAGAAAGTGCTGGTATGCTTCCGCATTCCGGGTGGGCCTGTCGCTGAGCGCGGCAACTTCCCTGAGGTTGAGCCCGGGAAAGGCACGCCGGGTGATAGCGAGCGGAACGTCGTAGTCGAGCTCGAGGAAATCGCCGCTTCGACGCTCCTCGCGCAAGTCCCAGATTTCTGTCCCGTCTCTGCCGCGCAGCAGTCGCACCCTTACCCGCATCCCCTGCTCCGTTGGCTCCACACTTCCAACCGCCAGGTAGCGCACATTGAGAATCCTGGCGAGAGCCCGGCCCTCGTTCGCGGTTTTGGGCGAAATGGTGCCGGCAACGCCATTGACGCGGACATCGCGGGGTCTGAGGCCCTTGAGCCGGAATGCGAGCCGATCGCTGAATGCGTCGGCGAGGATGCGCACATCGCGCGTGAGTTGGCCTGTCTCGAACGGAATTACCGCGAGTTGCCTGGTTTCGGACGGGATACTCTCGGGCGCCACGCCGGCCTCGCGACGCGTCGGCCGGCATGGTGGAGGTGGCTGGACATCGCGGTACTGGGCATCTGCCGGAGTCCAGCAAGCGCAAAGGATCAACGAGACGAACAGCGTTCCAGCACGGCGTGCGGGGTGTTTGGCGCGCGTGGAGTGGAGCTCGAACACGTTCGCGTTAGTGCACGAGAATCGGTCTCGTCAGCGTTGAGGGCTTCGTGCTTCCAATCATGCCCTCGTCGACGAGGACCGTGAAATAACCGTCAAGCACCACCCTGGGCGGAAGCGCTGGATTGGACGATGCCTCAGAGCGAGGAGGGCCGGTGATAACGATCGATGCTACGCGATGCACGACACACTGCTCCGTCCCCGTCACCTCAGGGACGCATTGGGCGGCAGACCCCCCAGCAGCATCGTACAGCACGACCTTCATCTTGCACGGAAAGGTTCCGTACTGATTGCACCACTGCGACCTCCCCTGCTGCACCTCGGTAAAGAGGTCGAAGTTTCCGCTCTGTACCGACATGACGGAATCGGGACCCAATGGGCCTGAAACGCAACCTGGGCCGATATTACCTGATACGGCCCCAGGGCCATCACCTGCATTCAAATCCACGATTAGAAAACTGCCAACCGGCTGCCCGGGACTCGGAGGAAGGTTGCAGGTTTCACCTTCCTTGAGGCAGAATGGCTGGGCCTGAAGAGCGTCGCTCCTGATTGCTCGAATGTCTGCAGTATTCAAGTTCCTTTGCAGACTTAGAGTAGTTCCGATGACCCTGTTCAGAGTTGCGGTGAGCACCTGATACGGAATGGCGAAGGGCTTTACGCAATCCGCGATCTCCACATTGTTTGATGTCCAGCCGGTCGCTTCCGCTTGCACCGTGGAAGAGACGACGCCAAGAACCTGCGCGAATATCGACGGTGTCACACTACGCAACCGGATTCGGAAGGCATCTGCGGAGAACGCATCTCCAAGACCGCAACCACCCGGCTGCGTGCTGCACGGAAAAGGGGTGAACGTAGATGATGCGTCATTCCATCGTCCGTACTGCACCGAATCCACGGTGGCGACACTCCCGTTGACCAGATTGGCTGCGCTGTAGGCTATCGCAACTTCGTCCGCGGAATCCGGCTGCGTTGTCGTCAACTGCCTGACCGCCGCGACGACCGCGGCATCCGCGGACCGCTGAAGCTCGCTGCGGTGCGCCATCACTTGGCTCAGATCGATCGCGAATGCTCCGAATCCAAGCAGCACCGTCAACAGCAGAGCCACCATCACGAGCACGGCACCGCGCCGTGAGCCCCGTCGGGCACAAGTTATACTCGTACGGAAGACCATCATGTCTCACTCCTGTCCGAGCTCATCTCGTTCCCAGAAACTTGATGATGCTTAGAATCGCCGGCCCAAGAATTACAACAAACAACGCTGGCAGAATCATCACTACCAGGGGAATGGTCATCTTTATCGGCGCCACCGCGGCCTTGCGCTCCGCGACCTGACGCCGCTTGCGACGCAGTGTTTCTGCGTAAACGCGCAATACTTTCGAGATGCTGCTGCCCAGCTTTTCCGACTGAATGAGATTCTGAACCAGAACTTGTAGCTCGTGCACCATGGTGCGGGTGTACATCGATCGCAATGCTTCTTCCCGCGGAGTGCCCGCGTTCACCTTTCGGTTCACGAGCATCAATTCGCGCGATACATCCGAGTGCACTTCGCGCAACTCCCTGGCTACGCGCAACAGCGCTGCGTCCAGTCCCAGGCCAGCCTCCATGCACAACACCAGAAGGTCCACAGCATCGGGAAGCGACCTGCGCAATCCCTCCTGACGAAGGCGTATGGCCCGCTCTATGTAAAAAATCGGCAGGATGTACGCGAACAGGGCGGCGCACGCTACAACAATGATCATCTGAGGCAGCGGCCGCCCCACGACCAGCAGCGCGGCAAGCGTCGGCAAAGCCACCAGTAGCGCAAGCCTGATGGTGGCGTATGCCAGAGGCGCTACGGGATCATCGAAGCCGGCATGCACAAGCTTGTCCCGCGCCTTGATATCCGAGCTCCATCCCGATGGCGCGAGCGACAGCAGCCTTGCGCGCAACGAGCTCGCTGGAAGGCCGGCGCCACGGAAGATCGCGGAGGAAGGTTCGGCCAGTTCGTTGCGAACCAGCGTACGCGCGATGACCTGGCGCCGTTGCTTGTCGGCGATCATGGCATACGCCGCGATGGCCAGGGCCGCGACGCCAAGCCCGATCAGGATGATGAGCTGAAGAGGCACCTGACTCGGCGCCCTAGAAGTCCACGTCCGCGATCTTCATCATGATCATGTACCCGATAATTACCGATGCTGTTGCTCCCACCAGCATCAATTGCCCGATTCGGGAATCCACGAAGGAGCGCGAGAAGTCCGGTACGATGTACATCATGGCTACGAAAATTATCAGGGGAAGCAGCGCCAGAATGCGCGCCGAGTAGGTTGCTTCAGCCGTCAGAGTTCGGAGATGCCCCTTCACCGCCATGCGCTCGCGCATCATCTCCCCAGTGCGGTTGAGTACCTCGCTCAGGTTGCCGCCGGTTTCACGCTGAATGAGGAGCGCGGTAACGAACATCTTGATATCCACGCTGCCAACGCGCTCCTGGAAATTGAGCAGCGCGGTGCGGGCGTCGATGCCAAGCCGCTGCTCATCGTACACACGGGCGAACTCGGGTCCAAGAGGAGGTGTCAGCTCCTGCCCGAGAAAGCTGGTTGCCGAGTGAAAGGAGTAGCCGGACTTCATCGCGCTAACCAGCATGTCGATCGCGTCGGGAAGCTGCTCCTCGAACTGCGTTATTCGCCGCTTTTGACGAAGCCTTAGCCACAAATACGGGAACGCACCGCCGAGCGTGCCTCCGACGACCATGCCGGCAGGACCGAGGCGATTTCCCAACATCATGCCAGCAACCGCGCCTATGGTGGTCATTAAGAGAAATGCGCCGGGAGTCAGCGAAGCGCCGGCGCGGCGGAGCTGGCGATTGATTTCGTCCGTCCACTCACGCCCGCTCAGAACCCTGTTGAGGAACGGAAGATCGCTGGCTGCGTCTTCCGCTTTCAGGAGAGTCAGAGCGCTCACGCCTCCGCCACCCTCTGCCGCCAGACGGGCACGTGTTGCGGCGGCGACGGTCAGGCTTCGGCGGTTGACGAAGGCGTACAAGCCCACGAGCACAGCAAGTACGCTTATAAAAACGGCCGCAAGAACCAGAAACTGCATTACCAGGCTCCGCCGAACATGTGCAGAGGCAGCTCCACGCCGGCCACCGCCAGGCGCTCGGCGAATCTGGGCCGAATTCCTGTGGGCTCGAAGTGACCGATAACCGTGCCTTCCGGCGTTATCCCGCGACGACGGAAATGATAGATCTCCTGCGTCGTGATGATCTCACCTTCCATCCCCATCACCTCCACAATGCTCGTCACCCGGCGAGTTCCATCGGCGAGCCGGGAGATCTGTATGATCACATCGAGCGCTGAGGAAATTTGTTCGCGCATCGCCCGGTCGGGAAGGTTGGTGCCCGCCATGAGAATCATCGTCTCGAGACGCGAGAGCGCATCGCGCGGGGTGTTGGCGTGCACTGTCGTCAGCGACCCCTCGTGGCCCGTATTCATCGCCTGAAGCATGTCCAACGCCTCCGAGGAGCGCACCTCTCCAATCACGATGCGGTCCGGACGCATGCGGAGAGCGTTCTTCACGAGGTCACGTGCCACCACTTCGCCACTTCCCTCGGCATTGGGAGGCCGCGTCTCCAGCCGAACCACATGCTCCTGCTGCATCTGGAGCTCAGCCGCGTCCTCGATGGTGATGATGCGCTCCGAGGCGGGAATGAACGAGCTCAGGGCGTTCAACAGCGTAGTCTTTCCGGCGCCTGTGCCACCCGAGATCATGATATTGAGCCGCGCGTGCACGCACGCCGCGAGCAGCTGCAACATCTCATCGGTGAGAGTTCCGTTCCGGGTGAGATGATGCACCCGGAGATCGGTCTTGAAACGACGGATGGAGAGAATCGGACCATCCAGCGCGAGCGGCGGGATGATTGCGTTTACACGCGACCCGTCCGGCAACCGCGCGTCCACCATTGGCGACGCCTCGTCTACCCGGCGCCCAACGCGGCTTACTATACGGTCTATGACAGCGAGCAGATGCGCGTCATTGCGGAACGATGCGTTTACCCGCACCAATTTTCCGCCGCGCTCCACGTAAATTTCCCGGGCGCCGTTCACGAGTATGTCACTGATCGTCGGATCGCGGAAAAGCGGCTCGATTGGCCCCAATCCCGTGATCTCGTACACAATCTGCTCGACGATCTCCTCGCGCTCTCGCTGGCTGAGCGGCGTGACCTCCCCGCGCAGAAACTCCAGCACGGCGTGACGGATCTGCGCCGTTAGCTCCACCTCGCTCTTGATCTGCTCGAGCGCATCGAGATCGAGCCGCTCGATCAGCTTCCGGTGGAGATCAACCTTGAGCTGATCGACGGGACTCAGTATCGCTTCGCCTCCGCGAAGCGCCACGTACATCTGGGATGAGTGCGGCGGCAACCCAACCGTGGCCGGGCCGAGGCGCGACTCCGTCTTGGGCGGCTCGGGTGGCGCCGCGGCGTCCGGCGCACTGCCGTTTCCTGGCCGCCGACCTCCTATGCGATCACGTAATGATGCCATGCACCTAACCCCTCTTCTTCATGCCGAACAACCGGCTTAGTCGACCAGCGCCAGTGCCGCCCGCCCCGTTCTCCAAGGAGTTACGTCCGCTGGAGCCTCCTCCCAACTTTGCGGCAAGCTGCTTGTAGCTCGCCGCGAGCTTTGAGTCTGTTTCGTGTTCCGCAACGGGTACGCCCTTGGCCATCGCCGAGGCCGCCCCTTTGTAGTCATTCGGAATCTTCCAGAAGATCTCGTGTTTTAACACCTCGCCAGCATCAGCCAGGGAAAGCACTTCCCCCGACTGATACCGATTGACCACGACGCACATTTTTTCGTCCGGGTAGCCCAGTCGTCCGCAGAGAGCCAGAGCGCGCTTGGTGCTGCGCAGGGCCGGAACCGTTAATTCGGTGATAAGGAGGATGCGGTCGACGGCGTCGAGGGCGGTAAGCGTCCGTTCACTGAGATGGTGCTCACAGTCCAACACCGTAAACGCGAAATCGTGCCGCAGATGCTCGAGAATATTTCCAACAACGTTACCGTCCAGCTTGTTGTCATACTCGGGATCGTCCGGCCCAGGCAGCGCCCAGACTCCGCGGGATGTGGGAGTCAGAAGCGAACGCAGGAGGTCGGTGTCGAGTCTCTCGAGCTTGGGCACCAGATCTCCCATGTGGTACGCCGGCTTCAAATTCAACAACACGCGCACGTCCCCGCCAGCCACGACGAGGTCAGCAATCGCGACCCGCGCTGTCGTGTGATTTCTGGCGAATCCGTCAGCCAGATTCACCGCTATCGTCGTGCACCCCAGCCCTCCCTTGCCGCTGTACACCCCGAATATCTTGCCACGCTGCACTTCCGACTGCATGCGGCGCATGAGTCGGTCGACCGCGGAAGCAAATTCCTCCGGGTTGGGTGGAAAGAGGACGAACTCGTGTACTCCCGCGCGCATGGCGCGAAGAATGAGATCGGGATCGGCGACCGGAGCGGTTCCGATCATGAAAGTCGCCTGCCCTTTCCGCATCTCCCGGTCGAGGGCGGCCATCTGCACCACGTCCATGACCTGGAGCGGAACTATGAACAGGTCATAGTGATCCAGCCGCAACATGCCGAGCGCCTCGCCGAGCGTGGCCGCCTTGTCAGGATCCGAGAATCCGAACCGCTGCAACACCGCACGCACGTTTTCTTCCGGGCCAGCGGCCTCTCCGACGATCAGGACGCGCCGTTCCATCGCGCTTCTCTACGCTCCGCTCGCGCGCATGACTACGGGCGCTTCGGCGCGGTCGCCGACCCGGGAAGGCGCTTCTCAATCGCTTCGCGCGCCGGCAACGCGGTATCCGGTCGCATCGGAAGGATGTCCTGCCGGCGCGGGCGCAACGGATTGAACACAGTTGGCGTCACAACCACGAGCAGCTCGCTCTCGGCTTTCTGATACCGCGTGCTCGAAAACAGCGAGCCGAGAATGGGAAGATCCATGAGAAGCGGGATGCCAGTCCTTACACGCTCCTGCTCGTCGTTGAACATGCCGGAGATAATGAGGCTCTCGTTGCGCCTCACATCCACGGTTGTCGAAATTCTGCGCGTTCGAAAGGCCGGAACGCGGAAGCCCGAGATAATGATCGCGTTGCCGAAGTCGAGGCTCGACACCTCGGGTTCGATGGTGAGTTTCACGAGACTGTCGTTGATTATCTCGCCGGTAAAGGTGAGACGCACACCGAATTCCCGATACTGGATTGAGATTGGAGCATTACCGGTGTTGCTACCCTGAGCCACCGGGATTGGAAGCTCCCCGCCGGCAAGGAAACTCGCCTTCTCGCGGTTGGCTGCCATGAGCTTGGGCTCCGCCAGCGAGCGCGCGCGACCCTTCTGCTCCTGCAGAGAAATGAAGGCGAGCAGCCGGTCGGTGTCGAAGTCCGTGAGCACCGACAGAAACTGAGTAGCACCGCTCACCGAAACGGGGCTACCTCTCGGGATGTTTGTCTGCGCGCCAAACAGGCCGCTTCCGACTGCCACGTCAGCGTCCCGGTAAAGTGCCGATGTGCCGATCTCGCGCAATACGTCGCGCCTCACCTCGGCGAACTTTATGGCCACCACAATCTGCTGCCGCTGAGACGAAGACAACACCGATATGCGGTAGTGCTGCCGCACGCCACTCGTGAGGTAAACAATGGCATCGGTCTCACCCGCAACCTTGGCGTTTATCACCAGCTCCCGCTCGGATATCACGACGACATCCGCTATGTCCGCGTTTGCAACCGACACCTTGGAGATCGCGGCAGGGAAGGTGATAGGGTACGACCGGCCGGTCATGACATCCAGCGCTGTGACGGACGTCTCCTGTGCCCAGGACGCCCGGACACCCAAGGCGAGCACGCTGATCACCGCCACAATGAATCCCCGCACCCTTGGTGTCGCAATCACGTTCTTACCTCGTTGTAAGTAGTGGCCGCGCCCAACGCGACGGCGTCACGGCTTGGGCGTGCTGTCGCTCTTCTCGACCTTCTGCTGCGTTGACTTCCCGCCGCGAATGATCTGGACAGTTGACGAGTCGGGTCCTTTCGGCAGGACGGGCTGCGGAGCCTGAACGACGAGAGGTCTTGGTGGCTCCGGAGCAGGTCGGCGTGGCGGAGGCCGCGTTGGAGCGGGCTTCGGCGCAACCTGAACAGCTGCCGACGCGTCGCGCAGCTGCCGCAAAACGTCGGTAGATGTGGCACCCTTGGTCGTAATGCCGTCCGGATCGCCGTAGCCGCGAAGCACGAGCTGAATGCTCCCCTGATTCATGGCCACCGCAAGCCGCTCCGCCTCGTCGGGAGTAACTTCGAGTGTCGCCGTTGCCGCCGTATTCCCCGCGCCGTCCTCGGAACGCTGAACCTGCGTACCCACCGACAAAACCCGCATGTTTTCCATGAAGAGCTTGGCAACGCGTTGTCCGCTGGAGTTCACGTCGCCGATGGTGACCATGACATCCACCCGGCTGTTGGGCTGAACCAGCCCGCTAATGCCGGCTACGTCGTTGATGCGGAGCGCCATTGCACGCTTTCCAGGAGTGATCTTGACCTCTAGGCCAGGCCCAGTCCCGACAGGAGCGAGGCGGCCCGGCACAAGCGGCTCACCCTTGAAGATGGTCACGCGTGCTACGCGGCCCGCCACGGAATCCACCGATCCGAACGACCCGGCAGGAACCGCCTGGGCCGGCCACTGGCTGATGCTCACAGCGCCGCGTTCGACGCCGTGTCCCTCGGGAATGTCGCGAGAGGCCACGACAACTGGCATGGTGGCGATCTGACTGCTTGCCTTGGTCGCCTCCAGCACTTTGTAAACGCCGAACGTTGCGGCGATCGCCACAAGCACCGCAACCAGAAATACCAGGGTGTACCGTCGCTCCGCCATGTGCAACTCACCGAAGGCTGGCTTTCAATCCAGCTTAAATAAAGAGAGGCTACCGGGATAAAAATCCATCCGGTGAGCCATGAAAGATAGTACTATCGCGTTTCATCGTCGTGCGGAATGTCACCAACGTTAGCGTGCTGTTACGGACCTCGTTCGAAGCGAAAGGTGGCGCTTCGAGTCATTGTAAATGTCCAGTCCAGAGGCGTGAGCGGTACGTACGGGTAGTCAATGCCGACTGTAATGGGACCCGTAACGGCGCCGGAAGGTGCGGGTGAAATTGTGATATCAGAGGTCCTGAGAGTGTCCCCGAGAGGTTTGAAGGAACGCGATACGCTCGCTCTGATACTGTCCCTGCAAGCCCCTGTCATGTGCGGTACACCGTTCGTCAACGGGAGTCTGCATGTCGAGCCCAGTCGGGCTCCCTCCCGAACGGACGACGCAGCGATGTTGACGGTGTAAAAGGCCCGTCCGATCTCAATGATTCCCCAGATCATTAGAAGGAGAATTGGAAGTACGAGGGCGAATTCGACAACTGCGGCCCCGTCCTCCTCGGCTTGGAAAGCAAAACGTCGCATATGCCAATTGGGAACGAACGAATAACTAGAACATAATACGCGGAAACCAGGCAGCGATTACCGCCCCTGCCGCGAGCGCAACCGAGTACGGGAGAGATTTCCTCGTCGGATCATCGCGCTCGCGCTGAATCGCCCCCTTAGGGTCGATCCGCAGTGCGGAAATGGTGAACACGACACCCCGAATGCCCCGGTGCCGAAGCAAGTACGCGACTGAGAGCAATCCGCCGATAAGCCCGGCCCAAATTGCCGCCTCCACTGTTCCCCATGGACCGAGCCACGCACCCGCTGCCGCGAACAGCTTGACATCTCCAGCCCCGAGCAATCGCAACAACCACGACGGTAGCCAGATCAGAAGTCCCAGGGCAAGCCCCGCAAATCCCGAGAGAAGACCGTGAAACCACGCGCCGCCGCTCATCGAGTAAATAATGCCCCCGACTGCAAGCAGGAGCACCAGCTCGTTTGGCACCCGTCGACTCATTATATCTGACCAGCACGCTGCGAAAAGTAGTGAAAAGAACACTACTCCCGCCACCATGTCACTACCAAACTCGGAGAACAACGGAGCTAGACGCTGGGGCGGCGAAAGGGCCCGCCCAGCGACTAGGGGCAGTTCGTGTTGTTAGGAGCCGCAACGCAGTCACTGACATTAGTGAATGTGTTCTTCAAATTACCGCCGAGTGTGAACGCTACTGCTGCAACAACGAGGGCGATCAAAGCCGCGAGCAACCCGTACTCAATCATTGTCGCGCCTTCTTCGTCGGACACAAAGGAGCGAGCCACTAGTGCGATCTGATTCATGATGTTTTTTCCTCGACTCAGGGATTGGGAACTGGCGCAGGACATGGATTACTGGGTGTCGCTACGCAGTCGCTAACTTTGGTGAACATATTCGCAAGATTACCCCCGAGCGTGAACGCCACCGCGGCCACAACGAGGGCGATAAGAGCAGCGAGCAACCCATACTCGATCATGGTGGCTCCTTCTTCTTCGCTCAGAAATGCCTTCAAACCACTCGCTCGTCTCATCATAGAGGATCACTCCCGAGGGGCGCTCACACACCCGAGACGGACCGCTAGCGTCTTCCCAGCAAAAACCGGGAGCCAGCCAATCTCGATTCTTCGAGAAACTGATGCAGCAACTTCGTTGGGTGTGAGCGCGGCGTCAATAAGGACTTGCCGGTGCAGCCCACACAGCGGAGCACGAACCTTACCAACTACCGCAACATTTCAATGCAGGTGAAGAATATATCGGAAGGGTACCATAACCTAGCTCTTGCCAACGGATTAGCAAGTGGCGCCGAGTGTTCAACTAAGTGACTTGGTTCACAAATGTTTCAATTGAACGGCGATCTCGCCGCGCTGGTGCTTCAAGGGCTGTTGCTGGTGTGCTACAACTGTCCAGTCTGGCTGAACCGTAGCTGGTGAACCAGTGTACTGGGTCTGCCGCTAAGGTGATTTCGTGTGTTCAACGCCGCGCAACGCTACCGCCGTTCTGCGTTC
This sequence comes from Gemmatimonadaceae bacterium, assembly GCA_014379205.1. GTDB lineage: Bacteria > Gemmatimonadota > Gemmatimonadetes > Gemmatimonadales > Gemmatimonadaceae > JACMME01. Next base: position 23,812 of record JACMME010000029.1, on the reverse strand, counting down.
GATGTCCGCTGCCGCTGCGCGTCTCCGCGCTCGCACGCCGATCAGTCCGTTCCACGCGGCCGCGAGTAGGAGGGACACCCACGCCGCTCCGCACACAAAAAGTATCAGGAGAAATTGCGCTCTTTCGCTGGCGACATCGACTGGGAGCCAGCGACCCAGAACGGGCGGCGCACCTGCGAGCGCTAGCGCCAAATCCAGGCCCGCCAGCACGAACAGCCCCATTCCAAAAACGATGAAAACGCGCGGACCGGGACTCCCGCCCCTGCTCGCCGCCTGGTTTAACATGAAGAAGGCCAGGACCAATCCACAAAACCACTGGACCGCACCCGCGATGCTTACTATAGGACCCAAAGGAGGGGGAGTCGGGGGTGGGGGATAGGGAGTGGGAAGAGCAGGTCAACATCACAACAGCAAACACAGGCGCTAGGCGCAACGTGCCTGAGGGCGATCAAACTCCCCCCTACTTCCTTTCCAATCTACCCCTCCACGTTAGCGGCTCCCACCGATCCACGGGCCTGCGCTCCCGGATCGGTGCCAATGAATTGCTCCGACTGCTGACGTGCGCCTGAGTCTGTGCCCAGAAGCTGATGACCGGGCCGCGTGACAGCGCTTTGCGCTCTGCTTGCGTCCGACGCTTCACCAGTGCGTGACACGCCCGCCGAACGAGTGGATCGCGGTGCCGGGGAGAATGGATGCGTCCCGCTCGGCACGACTGGGGCGCCGACGGCTTGCTTGAGCTGGTCTACCAACCCGTCGACGTGTCCTTGCACCGCCCCCGCGACGCTGGCAATCGCGCTTGCGGCAAGATCGTCGAACACCTCGGCAAGCTTGTTGCTCGCGCCACCCGTTGCACGCACCGTAGCCGCGGCGGCCTTGACATCAGCGCGCGATCCTGAGAGGGCGAACCCTGCTCCCACCGCAAGCGCAATGGCAGGCCACGGATTGTCGCGCACGATCTGCATGATATTCAGCTTTTGCTCGAGTTGGCTCAGCGTGTCGGACATCCTCTCGCGCGTCATCTCGATGTCGCGCCGGACGTCAGCCGTCGTTTGATCCATTCCTTGTCTTCCTCCAGAGTCGCTACAGTTTGCTCCGGCATTAGCCGTTCGGGGGCCAGCGCTTTCCGGCCGCGCTGCACAAGAAATGCCGACAGGCCGCCCACCACCAAAGCCACGATAAGCGCAGCCAGCCAATACCGATCTCGCAACCATTGGTCGCCGACAAGGAGAATCACTCCCACAAAGACCGCTAGCGCGCCGAGGACAATCAGCACCCCTCCAGCGGCTACCCGCGCCGTTCCACCCCCAATCGCCCGCATGGCTGTCGTCATCTCCACCCTTACGAGTGTTACTTCCTGCCGGACCAGGTGAGTGCCTCCACCGACCAGATCGCGGAGAAGTCCAACCGTGGAGCGGCCGTCAGAATCGGGCATGAGAAAATGATTGCGGAGTGCGAACTCGATTGCGGATTGCGGATTAACTGCGCTCCACTCTTCCAGCGTTGTTGCAATATTGCGGATAACGGATTGCGTCGTAAGTCCGCAATCCGCAATCATTTTTGCTCTTGCACCTACCCAGATTCTACCGTCTGAACGCCTTGCCGAGCAGATAACCCGCCACTGCCGCAAAGAGAAGCGAGCGCCCGGGGTTGGCCTTGACTTCCTTCTCGACGGATTCCTTCATCGAATTGAGGTCGTTGTTGCGTAGCCAGTCAGCACTCATTTCCATCCCACCGGCGACTTTTTCCCCAACGCGAGCGAGCTCGTGCGTGCCGCTCGCCGCCGAAGTGGATCCCTCCCCCGAAGCACCAGCGTATGCTGGGGTGACATTGCTTCGCTGCCTGAGCTTGCCGGCGCCCGACTCGAGCTTGTCAGCCAGAGTGGTCTTCAGCTCCCCCGCCCTGTCTACTGCCTTATCCTTTGCGGTTGCGAAACGGTCGCTCATTCTTTCCTTAGAGAGTCCAAGCGGCGTCTCGGCCTTGCGAGAGAAGTCACTTCCCGTGTCCGATGTACCGCCGAACATCTCCTCACCAGGCGCCGAAGTGCTTCGAGTTCCCTCTACTCCGCCTGCATGACCAAAGTTCGCACCAGGAGTTACTCCAGTGGACATGCCGGCCGCGGAGGAACCATAGCCTGTGCCGGTGGTTCCGGAAGATCCAGCTTCGCTCTCTGCGTTCGAGCCGAATGTATCGTTGCTTTTCTGATCCATGACTGCGCTCCTTAATTCGACGGTTAGTATGCTTGAGAATTGCAAATCAGAGACCAGGAAAAACTGGGGAGTGGCGGATGGGGGATAGGGGATGGGGAACGTGATGTCTGGTTCACTACCTATCCCCAACCCTGCTCTCAAGGAAGTGCTGCATCAGGATGCGACCCAGGTTGCGATTCACTCCCCATCCCCCAACCCCTACTCCCCAATTAGCAGTAGCGATCAAACGCCGCGGTCAGATCCTGTGCGATGGCGTCCGCGGTGCGGCCCTCGATCTGATGGCGCTCCAGCATGAAGACGACGTCGCCGTCCCTGAGCAGAGCAATCTGCGGGGAAGACGGCCGGTAGCCGGTAAAATAGCTGCGCGCCTTGCTCACCGCGTCGAGATCCTGACCTGCGAAAACGGTGGTAAGAACTTCGGGCTTCTTGGAGTGTTGTAGCGCCTGCGCTACCGCGGGGCGCGCGTTGCGAGCGGCACACCCGCAAACGGAGTTGACCACAACGAGCGTTGTCCCCGTCGCGTTTTCGAGTTTTGCATCCACATCGCTTGCGGTGCGCATTTCCTCGACGCCGAGACGGGTTAGCTCCTGCCGCATTGGAGAGACGAGCTGTTCTGGGTAGGGCATCTATATGACTCCGTGAAGTGCAAGAATATTGCTGAAACCGCGAACTGCGAATTCGGCGTGCTGCGTACTGCGTAAACTGCAAAGCTCCAGCACAGCATTGCTGAATACCAGACTTACTTCACTAAACTTAGTGGCTGGTGGTCCGTACCCGAAATCAAAGTGATCCGAGATGCCGCAGGTAAGGCCACCACACCAAGCACATTTCAGGGGCGAACGCCTTCGGAGTCCTTGGTTTACGCAGCACGCGGTACGCATTAATACTCTCATCCGTACAGAATTGCGTTTACCCGACCGTCTCGCCCGCACCTGCATTTGACCACAGAAGGCCGAATCACCGAACCACTCCGCCGCCTTTCGCGGATGTTCGCATCAGCTCGGGACTCGCAGGGCGAAGTTCTCGTAGGCCCGATCCGTGGAGAGCTCCTCGGCGCCGAACGACTCGCCGAGCATGCACGTCGCGTTGCGCGCGCTCAGCTCGTGGGCCCGCGCGTGCGAGAGAGCCAGGCCGCGCCACTACTTGCACGCCTGAAGCAGACACGCCGCATTCTCACCTCAGCCAGAGACCGGCTGTCGGACGCCGCGGAGCGCTCAGCGGATATCAGCCCAGCGGGTGAGTGGCTGCTGGACAACTTCTACGTTCTCGAGGAGCACATTCTCGAGGTGCACGAGAGCATGCCGCGCGGTTACTACAGGGAGCTTCCCGAGCTGCTGGAAGGGTCGCTCTCCGGCCACCCACGCGTATACGAAGTCGCCATCGAGCTCATCGCGCACACTGAAGGGCGCATCGACCTGGAAAACGTCGAGCTGTTCGTCAGGGAGTTCCAGCGCGTGCTCCCTCTGAAGATCGGCGAGCTATGGGCGGTTCCCGCGATGCTGCGGCTCGGTCTCATAGAGAGCGTGCGGAGAATGGCTCTCCGAACTGTGCAGCGCCTCGATCAGGTGGAAGAGGCGGACCGATGGGCCGGACGCATCCAGGCGGCGAGTGCCGACGAGACTCACGTGCTTGGCGGCGTTCTGTCCGAGTTCGTTAACGGACATCCGCCGCTTACGCCAATCTTCGTCACGCGCTTTCTCCAGCAGCTCCGCACTACGCAGGCGGAATTCACTCCGCTCGTTTGGGTCGAACAGTGGATGGCTGAGGACGGCATGAGCGCCGGCGAAGCAGCGGCACGCTCAGGCGAGCGTCTCGCCCTCACTCAGCTCATCATGGCGAACAGCATCACGAGTCTGCGCGCCATTTCCCGAATGGATTGGCGCTCTTTCGTCGAGAGGCAAAGTGCGCTGGAGGCCGTGCTACGCAAGGATCCGTCGGGTTACTACCTGCAGATGACTTTCGGAACGCGCGATCACTACAGACATGTCGCCGAGTGGATCGCCAGGCGGACGGATATCGCCGAGGAGGATGTTGCGCAGCAAGCCATCGAGCTGGCTACGACTGCTGCCCGGGAGCGCCCAGATGACCTCCGTCTATCGCACGTCGGCTATTACCTCGTAGGCGACGGCCTGGTAGAGCTGGAGCGAGCAACCAGATACCGCCCAAAATTGAAGGAAGCGGTGCACCGCTGGGTGCTGCGGCACGCGGACTTCGTATTCGTTGGGGGCATTTCGCTGGGAACGCTGGCAATGCTGGTGGTTCTGCTCTGGCTCGCGGGACCCGATGTGGGAAATGCGCTGTTCGCCGTTTTGCTGCTGGGGCTGATACCCGCCAACGAGATCGCCATCAGCATCGTGAACCAGCTGGTGGCTGCCTTCCTTCCGCCCCGCATACTTCCAAAGCTGGAGATGCGCGAGTACGGCGTCCCTGAGGCGTTTCGCACGGCGGTAGTGGTGCCGACACTCTTTGGAAACGTCGAGGCTGTGCGCGAGGCACTGGAGCATCTGGAAGTCCAGTTTCTCGCCAATCGGGAAGCGCACCTGCACTTCGCCGTCCTGAGCGATTTCACGGACTCGCCTACCGAGACCCGAGAGGGCGATACGGCGATTGTGGAAGCCGCTGTGGATGGAGTTCAGGCTCTGAACGACCGATACGCCGGCGGAGCTCAGGACGCCTTCTTTCTCTTTCATCGCCCGCGGCGGTGGAATCCCCAGCAAGGCGTGTGGATGGGGTGGGAACGCAAGCGCGGCAAGCTCGCCCAGTTCAACGGCTTCGTTCGCGGCCGCGACGATGGGGCTTTCTCCACTATCGTTGGCGACGTCGCCACAGTGCGCCGCGTGCGCTTTGTAATCACGCTCGACTCCGATACGGTTCTCCCACCCGACGCCGCGCCACTTCTGGTTGGAGCCGCTGCGCACCCGCTCAACCGCGCGAGCTACGATCCAGCTGTCGGCCGCGTCGTAAGCGGCTACGGAATACTGCAGCCGCGAGTTGGCGTTTCTCTTCCCAGCGCGCACCGCTCGCGCTTCGCGTCCATTCACTCGGGTCATCCCGGTGTGGACCCTTACACGACAGCGATAAGCGACGTGTACCAGGATCTGTTCGCGGAGGGAAGCTTCACGGGCAAGGGGATCTACGACGTCGAGATTTTCGAGCAGGCGACACACGGACGCTTTCCCGAAAACACGCTTCTTTCCCACGATCTCATCGAAGGCAGCTACGCGCGCGCGGGTCTCCTGACCGACGTGGAATTGTACGATGATTATCCCACACGCTACCTCACGTACACCAGGCGCAAGCATCGCTGGATTCGCGGGGACTGGCAGCTGCTCAAGTGGCTGACGTCGTCCGTGCCAGGGCCGGACGGCCCCGAGCGCAACCGCCTGTCACTGCTTTCGCGCTGGAAGATCTTCGACAACCTCCGGCGCAGCACAGTGGAGGTTGCGCAGCTGCTTCTATTGGTTGCCGGCTGGACGGTGCTTCCGGGCTCTCCGCTGCGCTGGACGGGAATTACGCTGGCGGCCGTTGCCGCTCCGTGGGTCATTTCCCTGCTCCTCGCCATGGTGCGACCACCGTTGGACAAATCATGGCGCGCGTACTATTCAGCCGTATGGCGCGATGCAGCCACCAGCGCGCATCAGGTGGCGCTCACCGTTGCATTCCTTCCGCACCAGGCGTGGGTGTCCGTCGACGCGATCGCTCGCACGCTCTGGCGGCTGTTCGTATCCAGGCGGTTCCTTCTGCAATGGCAGACCGCCTCGCAGGTGGAGCGAGCTGCCTTATCGGGAGCACGTGAGGCATGGCGGGTCATGTGGCCGGCCGTGGTTGTCGCCCTGGCGGCATGTGGAACGGTTGCCGCAGCGGCGGCCGCTCCCAATGAACAGAGCACGCCGCTACCGTGGCAGCTCGTCGGGTACCTTCCAATCATAGGGTTGTGGCTCGTCTCACCCGCCATCGCCCATGCGCTGAGCGATCCCTCGATGCGGCGCGAGCGCCGGCTGGCACCTCCGCGCCGAGCCGATGCCATGCGCTACGCCATTCTGCACTGGCGATACTTCGAGCGCTTCGTCACAGAGGAGACGAACTGGCTCGTACCCGACAACTTCCAGGAAGAGCCTGTGCCGGTTGTCGCCATGCGCACATCACCGACCAATATCGGTCTTCAGCTCCTGGCCACGGTGAGCGCGTACGACCTTGGATTCATCACTGTCGAAGGAGTCACCGAGCGACTGGAGCTTGCCTTCCGTTCGCTCGAGCGCATGCGCCGCTTTCGCGGCCATTTTTATAACTGGTACGACCTGCACGATTTGCGGGTACTCGAGCCGAAATACGTCTCGACAGTAGATAGTGGCAATCTCGCGGGACACCTGCTCGCGCTGCGACAGGCGTGTCTCGCGATACCTGATGACCGCATGCCAAATGCCCGCATCTGGCACGCAGTGGAAGCCGCTATGGCGGCTGCGGACGGAACCCTTCGGGACGTATTGGCAAAGAGTGGAGCGACGGCGGAGCAGCGGCGCAGCGCGGAAAGCGTGACAGAAAAGATTCGCGCGGTACGGGCCGAGATCGCTTCTGCAGGTCGCGTTGAGAGCCTGGGAATCTCCATCGATAGCGTGATGACCAATCTCACTGCTTCGCTCGTCGAAGTGGACCGCATGGTGTTTCGCGACGAGCAGGTAGACATGGCCCGGGGGTGGATTACCTGGGCCATTGATCTGGTCGTGACGCATGACGAAAAGCTGGCCAGCACCGAGCCCGGTCTGACTCTCCGCGAACGAGCGGCTCAGGTCACGGCCGCTTCGGAACAGGTTGCGCGTCTGGATGCTCTTGCCAACCGCGCATACGAGTACGCGACCGAAATGGATTTCCGCTTTTTGTTCGACAATAAGCGCGAGCTCTTCTCCATTGGCTACCATCAGACATCGCACACTCTCGATAGCTCATACTACGACCTGCTCGCTTCCGAAGCGCGACTGGCCAGCTTCATTGCGATAGCCAAGAACGATGTTCCGGTGGATCACTGGTTCCGCCTCGGCCGCTCGCTGACTCACGCGTCCGGCGAAACGGCGCTGGTGTCCTGGAGCGGCAGCATGTTTGAGTATCTCATGCCGCTGCTCGTGATGCAGTCGTACCCTTCCACGCTGCTCGACCAGACGTATGAGGGTGCCGTGCGGCGGCATGCGGCGTACTGCTCAGAGCGCGACGTGCCGTGGGGAATTAGCGAGAGCGCCTACAACGTTCGCGACCGGTTTCAGACCTACCAGTACCGCGCCTTTGGCGTGCCCGATCTCGCTCTCAAGCGGGGATTGAGCCGGGATCTGGTTGTCGCGCCGTACGCGTCGGTGCTTGCCGTAATGGTGGACGCCACGTTCGCGCTGGCGAATCTGCACTCACTCGAACGCCTTGGGGCTCTTGGTGCTTACGGGTTCCGCGATGCGATCGATTACACGCGTCCCGACGCCGGTCTCGGGCACTCGGTTGTGTGCACGTACATGGCGCATCACATTGGCATGAGCTTCGTTGCGCTCACCAATGCGCTCACGGGCCAGCAGTGGAAGCGGCGCTTCCATGCCGATCCCCTGGTGCGTTCGGTGGAGTTGCTGTTGCATGAGCGCATTCCGCGCCGTCTGGTGCTTCAGCGGGCGCAGGGCGCACATCCCGAAGAGGCGCTTCCCGATCCCGAGCTGGAACGGCCCGCGGTGCGCGAATTCGAGACGCCAGACACGCCGGAACCGCGCATCGCGCTACTGGGGCATCTTCCCTATACGATCATGGTAAGCCACTGCGGTGGCGGTTACAGCCGGTATGAGAACCTCGCCGTCACTCGCTGGCGCGCAGATGGCACGCGGGACAACACCGGGCAGTTCTTTTACGTGAAGGATGTTTCCCAGTCACGTGTCTGGTCCGCCGCGCATCAACCTGTCTGCGCCACCGCGGACTGGTATCGCGCGTTGCTGGCCACGGACCGCGTGACGTTTCATCGGCGCGACGGCGACATAGAGACTCGTACCGAAATTGCCATCGTCCCCGAGGATCTGGCCGAGGTGCGGCGCATCACCCTCACCAACAACAGCGATGAGCCACGCGAGATCGAGCTGACCAGTTATGGAGAGATCGTGCTCGCACCGCCGGACGCGGACCGGGCTCATCCAGCCTTCGCCAACCTCTTCGTGGAAACGGAATACCACGCCTGGGCCAGCGCCATTACCGCAACCCGGCGGCCACGTTCGTCGCACGAGCAACGTCTGTGGTGCGTACATGTCGTAGCGACAGGAAAGGAGGCTGTAGGGGAGATATCATGCGAGACCGACCGGGATCGCTTCATCGGGCGCGGGCGCTCGACGCGCGAACCGGCGGCGGTCGAGCGGGAAGGCGCGCTTTCGGGGACAACGGGGGCCGTGCTCGACCCGATATTCGCGCTTCGCACGCGTGTGCGCATCGCACGTGGTCAGACGGCAACCGTCTCTTTCACGACTCTGGTGGCGAACAGCCGAGAGCGCGCCTTCGAGCTTGCCGACCGGTACAACGATTCGCACACCGCGCAAAGGGCGTTCGATCTCGCGTGGACGGCTGCGCAGGTAGAATTGCGTGAACTGGGTGTTCCTCCCGCGGACGCCGCTGTTTTTCAGGACCTGGCGGGTCACCTCTTTTACCCCAATCCCGCGCTGCGCGCCGAGCAACAGGAGATGCGCGAGAACCACGGCGCGCAGACGCTGCTCTGGTCCCAGGGCATTTCGGGTGACTGGCCCATACTCCTGGCGACGATCGAATCGGCGGAGGGACTGCCCACCGTTCGACAGCTCCTCGTAGCGCACCAGTACCTGCGCCGCCGCGGCATGATGGTGGATCTTCTCCTGCTGAACGAGCACCCGCCAACATATCTGGAAGCGCTTGCAGAGCAGATCACGGCGATGCTTCTCGCGTCCAGCGAGGCCGGCGTCATTGACAGACCAGGCGGCGTTTTTGTGCGACGCGGAGACTTTCTGAGTAAAGAGGAGCTGCTAATGCTGCGGTCGACCGCCCGCGTCCTGGTCCAGTGCGATGGCCGGCCTCTTGGGAGAATTCTTGGCGACGACACCACAGCCGCTATTCGCGACGCGCTTGCCGGCAGAAAGGAAGCGGCGAGGATCCTGGCTGGAAATGGGCGGCGTTTGGAGCTCGCGGAACACAGGAGGCGCGAGGCCGCGGGCGAAGCGTTCTGGGAAAGCGGGAAGAGGGAAGCGGGAGTCGGAAATCGGCAATCGGGAAGAGCTAATCGGGAATCGGGGATCGGGAATCGGGAGAAAGAAGGACGCAAGAAGGACGGTGCACGGGAGGCGCAGCGCAACGCCACGAAACCTTTGAACGGCTTCGGCGGGCTCACCGAAGACGGGGACTACGAGATTCAACTCGCCAGAGAAAGTGTGACCCCCGCGCCATGGGCAAACGTCGTCGCCAATGAGCGAGGCGGCTTTGTGGTCACCGAACGGGGAGGTGGCTTCAGCTGGGCCGAGAACAGCTACTTCTATCGCCTCACACCGTGGCATAACGATCCCGTCAGCGATCCCGTAAGCGAGGTGTTGTATCTGCGAGACGAGAGGACCAGGGAGCTGTGGAGCGCCACTCCGGCGCCGATCCGCCACACATCGCCGTACACCATTCGGCATGGTGCAGGATGGTCCTCCTTCCAGCACGAGCATGACGCCGTTGCAACGCATTTGACGCTGGGAGTACCGCGCGAAGATTCCGTGAAGATCTCGGTATTGAAAGTCACGAATTCCGGGTCGACGCCGCGCCGGCTGAGCGTCACAGCGTACGCGGAGTGGGCGCTCGGCGCCATGCGTGAGCACACCCAGCATCAAGTTCGAACCGAGTTCGATCGCGAAAGAAACGCCGTGCTCGCACAGAATTATTTCGACGCGCAGTTCGCTCACCTCGTTGCTTTCTGCGCCATCAGCGAGCCGGTAACGAGCTACACGGCTGACCGCCGCGAGTTCTTGGGGCGCAATGGTTCGCCGGACGAGCCTGCCGCGTTTCAGGGCAGCGGATTGTCTCGAACGACGGGCGCCGGAATCGATCCGTGTGCGGCGCTTCAATGCGTGCTCGAGCTCGCACCGGGAGAGTCGCGTGACATCGTAGTTCTCCTCGGCGCTGCCTGTGGCCATGAAGAAGCCCGAAAAATCATAGCCCGGTATGCAAACGCGAGCAGCGCCCGTCAGGCGTTGCAGCAAGCCGGTGAAGCGTGGGTGGACCGACTCTCCGTGGTTGCTGTTCAGACTCCCGATCCTGCGTTCGACGCCATGCTCAACAGATGGACGCTGTATCAGGCGCTTGCCTGCCGAATGTGGGCACGATCAGCGCTGTATCAGTCGAGCGGAGCGTACGGATTCAGGGATCAGCTTCAGGATACCATGGCGTTCGTGTACGCCGAGCCTGCTATCGCGCGTGAGCACATCCTCCGTTCGGCTGCGCGACAATTCGTCGAAGGCGACGTGCAGCACTGGTGGCATCCGCAAAGCGGCCGCGGAGTGCGCACCCGCTTCTCGGACGACCTGGTGTGGCTTCCGTACGTGCTGGATCACTACGTTCGCGTGACGGGTGACAGCGGCGTGCTGGACGAGTCTGTCCCGTTTCTCGAGATGCGTCCGTTGGAGCCACACGAGCACGAAGTGTACGACCTGCCCAGAGTTTCCGCTGAACACGCAAGCGTCTACGATCACTGTCTCAGAGCGCTCCGAAAGGCGTGCACGGCGGGCGTTCACGGCCTTCCCCTTATCGGCGGCGGCGACTGGAATGACGGGATGAATCGCGTCGGAGTCGGTGGACAGGGAGAAAGCGTTTGGCTCGCCTGGTTCCTCATCAAGACGTTGAGAGCATTTGCGGAGCATTCGGAGAAACGCGGAGATACCGCGGCCGCAGAGGAGTTCAGGAGCCGGGCCCAAACATATTCCGCTTCCACGGAAGAACATGGCTGGGACGGCAGTTGGTACAAACGTGCCTATTATGACGATGGGACGCCGCTTGGCTCGGCCGAGAATAGTGAGTGCAGGATCGACTCACTCGCTCAAAGCTGGAGCGTGATCTCGGGGGCCGGCGATCCGGAGCGTCAGGCCCGCGCCATGCGCTCGATGAACGAGCATCTGGTGCGGGACGATGCGAGACTTATCGCGTTGCTGACACCCGCGTTCAACGATACGACGCACGATCCCGGATATATCAAGGGATACCTGCCGGGGGTGCGAGAGAACGGAGCCCAGTACACCCATGCCGCGCTTTGGGCCGCACTGGGGACGGCGATGCTGGGGGATGGCGACCGCGCTTTCGCGCTGTATCAGATGCTGAATCCGTTGACTCACTCCCGAACCGAGCAGGACGTGGAGACCTACAAGACCGAGCCGTACGTCATTGCAGCGGACGTGTATTCGGTGGGGCGCCAGTTGGGACGCGGAGGGTGGACGTGGTACACTGGTTCAGCGAGCTGGATGTACCGCGTCGGCCTCGAGGCCATCCTTGGCTTCACGAAGATCGGCGAGACCCTTGCGATCGATCCGTGCATCCCGCGCCACTGGCAGGAATTCACTCTGCGGTACCGCTATGGCCGGAGTGAATACCTCATTCGAGTGGTGAACCCCGATAACGTTTCGCGCGGTTTGGGAGCCGTGACTCTGGATGGTGTGCCGCTCGAGGGTAGAGCTATCCCGCTACTCGATGATGGACGCCCGCATGAGGTGCTCGTCAGCCTCGAGGGGGAGAATGTCGGAACCAACACGCAGCCATAGGGAGATTTCGTTCAGCTCTGCTCGCGGACGAGCGCAAGAATCGCCGTCTGGGGAACCACGAGATATCGTTCGCTCTCAAAGCTGATCTCAACGGCAGCTTTCCGGAAAAACAGGGCATAGTCTCCGACGCGGGCCTGCATTGGCAGGAAGCGCGTCTCGCGTGACGCAACGCGCCATGGCTCATCGCCAGGTTCGGCGAGATCAGGCATGGGTAGTCCAGGACCCGTGGCGATTATTCGGCCGCCCTGGATGGCCTGGTTGTCGACAGCCGTAGGCGGAAGATAGAGACCGACTTTTGAACGCTCCTCGCCTTCCTCGATATGGACGAGGACGCGATCGCCAACAACGATCAACTCCTTGCGATTCTTGTGCACTTTGGGGCTCCGGAAGTTGGAAAGGGATGGGTGCGGATTGCGGATTGCGGATTGCGAGCACGAAGGGCGCGGGTGGGCCGCAAACCACCCGATCTGGGGTGGGAGCGCCGACCCGAGGTCACGCATCTGGACAAGCTCTTTGAATATTCGCGGTTCCGCAGGGCAAGCAAACTGTTTGCAACTTCCAAGTCCTCTTTACATTGCAAAGTACTTGACAAATAGGAGAGGTTACGGTAAGGTGTGTGAGACCCAAACGGAGCCGGAAAAATGAAAATTGCCATAGCGGTGTTGTCTGCAATCAACCTGACCGCGGGCATTGGGTTGATCGGAGCGTGGATCACACTTCCCTCGAGCGATATTCCGGTCATCGTTCTATTCACAGGTCTGGCGCTCGCGGTACAAGGCGGATTCACTCTCCTGTACCTGAGCCGTCCCGCCGCGTCGTGGCGAGCGCTTGCTGCCCGCCTCATGATCGCTGGAGAGACAGCTGCTATCGCCGCTGGCGGTCTCGCTGCGCTGACAGGCTTTCTATACAACTTGAAACCGCGCAACGGCGACTTCGAGTTCGGACCAATGTCGCTCGGCGTGCTCATGGCCATGCAGGCAGTGGCCGCCCTGATCTACATTCGATCACGCGGAGAGCTGGAAGGCGGCTGAGTTGACAAGTGATCGACACTGGCGACCGCATCCCGGGCAGCTCCACTCGTCTTTGTTTTCGGAAAACCCGCACTGCTCCGAATGCGCGCAATCTGGCGCAAGTGATGGTCGAAGTGACGTGTGATGAAAAGCAGAGCTTCCGCAAGCGTCATTGGACCACCGATAGGGTGCTTGAATACGGTCAGCTTGAGACTATCGTCTCGAACTGTCGCGAGATGCTCCGAAAGCGATCGCAGCATCACGCGCCATTGCTCGGCGGCTTCAGACAGCGTGATTCCCTTGCTCGGCATTACGCTCTGTATAGGCGCCTTGATCCGCATGCCATAAGCAAGTGCTACCCACACGGCGGCGTATCCGAGACGGTCGCGCACTCGAGGGCGTACCGCCCGCGGCGGGCGCGTTGTAACGCGTTCGACAATACCGCCTTCAACGAGCAGAAGGTGCTCGATTACCTGCAGAATTGACCAGGCTCCCTGCATCGGCTTGAATGTCAGCTGCGCTTCCGTCAAGGCGCTCGCCTCCCGTAGAAGCACCTCACGCCGTTGCTCGAGCAGAGTCAGTCGATCACGAAAATCGGTCATGGGGGGAGTGAGTAAGTCTGCGTGGTTAAGTGCAGGGGTGGAATTGCAAAACTGCGAACTGCGAAGAAAAAACTTGCGACGGTAATTCGCAGATCGCCCCTCGTAACTCGCCTTTCCTCTTCGCAGTTCGCAGTTTGCTCGTGTTCCCTCCAGTCCTCTCATTTCACCAGATGAAACTCGGTCTGCCGCTTCCAGGCCCACCGCGCGACGCCGTCGGCGCCAATCACCATGTCCTCCTCCTGGGCGGAGCGGACACGCTGGCCTCCCCACTCGGCGACCGGCGTCGTTGCCTGCAATTCAATGGAAAACCACATGTTCGCGATTACGGTGTGATCACCGCGCCCGGGAACACCTTCCTGATAGTCCCACAGGCCAATCAGCGGACCGGCGCCGTGGCCGTGAACACCGATTGGATGGGTGTACACGGTGCCGTCGATGCTCGCCGAGCGCATCGCGGCGAGTGAGGCCGCGAGAATCTCGTTGCCGGTGCGTCCAGGCCGCGTTTGAGCCATGAGGATGTCCTGCAGCTTGTTGGAGTTTGCGAGCGCCTTTTTGAGACCTGCAGGGGCATCAGTCTCTCCGGCATTCAAGACGTAGCCCATGTGCTGCGTATCGGTGTTCAGCCGGGTCGCAACCAGGCCGAAGTCGCAGTGCAACACATCACCCCGCTGAATTATGGGATCATCGCCAAGCTGCTCCGCCGTCATGCCCTTGCGCTGCACACTGACAGAAGGCTGAAACCAGCTGCCCAACCCGAGATCATTGACTCGCTGGCGAAACCACCACACCACATCACTCGTTCGCGTCTTTCCCGGTGCGATCACACGATTGGAGAAGGCGGTATCAATGATCGCCCAAACCAGCTGCGTCATCTTCTCGAACGCTGCAGCTTCTTCGGGCAACCGTGTGGCGATCAGGTCAACCGGCAATCCCTCCGCGCGCTTGAAACGCCTCGTCCATTCAACGCCAAGCGCCTCGCGCATTCCCTCTTCTTCTCCGGCGGTGAGCCCATCGGCGAACGCGAAATTCCGCGATACGTTGACTCCGATCACCTTTGGTTTACGCGCCTCGACGACTTCCTTCAGTACCTGCCACTGGGCATCGCCCCACAACTCCGCCTGCCGGCCGGCGACGTCGGCTTCCACCTGCTTGGTTGAGCGCACCGCAGTAAAGACACCGCCCTGCGATGTGCCACCAAGTGCGATCCGTTCGATGCCCTTGTCCGACCCGCGGTCGAAGAAGACATAGATCGTGCGCCGACGAGCCGCAAAGGTCGTGGGCGCGACGATCGAAGTGAACACCGGATCCTCGTTGTATTCGCGCATCGGTACAACCCACATATCGATGCCGTACTTCCGCATGAGCGGTGGAAGCACAGTGTCCATGCGTTTGGCGAGCCAGCGCTGTTGCGTCTCAGCCTGATCTCGCAGCGTCCCGAATGGCCGGTAGAAAGAGAATTCCTGCGCACCAGCGGAACCGGCGAAAGAAGCGACGACCACAAGGACGATAGCGAAAATCCGGAGCATGGCGGTGGGGGGTCGAGGGGTAGAGGTGAGGGATTGCGGATTGCAGCCGATTGCGGATTGCGGATTGCGGATTAACTGCGAACTGCGAAGTAACTACGACCTCATCAATCGGGTTCGCGTCTACCTGCCCGAGCCTTACTTCGCAGTTCGTAGTTCGCAGTTCGCACTTTGTCCGCAATCCGCAATCCGCAATCGGCCTTCTCAAGTATCGCTTAACGCTTCACTGATGGCGGAATCGGGGTGGCGGATGAGATAGCGCCGAACGATCTGCACGACGCCGGCGAGAACGGCCGCGAAGATCGAAACGGTGACGATGTGGCGCAGGAGAACGGTCAGCAAGTCGGCGGACCAGTCGTGCCAATGCATCAACTCGGTACCAACACGTTCGACGCCCGCCGCAAGGAGAAGGGCGCCGGTCGCCACGAAAGCAATCGCCTCGATGGCCCCAAAAGCGGGGGCACGCCAGAGCCAGTGTCTTACGGGGAAATTACCAAGATGCGCCGTGGCCAGGCCCAGAACGAGAATCACTCCTCCAGCCGTCATGATGAGAAATGCCCAGATGTTACTGGGTGAATACGTAAGAACGGCCAGTCTGTAGAGTCGCACCACGACTCCCGCTACGACTGCGGTAGCGGCGAGTGACAGCGTGAGCCGCCGGATGAAGGGCGGCTCCTCGAGATGCCAATCGACGCTGTGCCGGGGAAAGAAAGCAGCCACTTATGGCGCGTTCCCGCGTGAGAAGAGCAGAATCACACCGGCGTTCGATCCTCCAGCGTCGCCGTCGGTTCCACCACCATACAGGGCACCCGCTGACAGCGCGTCAACGACCAATACAAGCTCAATCGAGGCGGGCTCGATGTCCGACAAATTAGGGGCCGGCACACCATCAAGCAGAACCTTCATGCACCCTCCGCCGAGGCCACCGGCACTCGCCCGCGAGCTGTAGAGGCATGCCTCACCGGTGTTGCCCTGTTGAACCATCAGACCCGGGATATTCTGCATTCGGAGGACGTCAATCAGCGTGTGAAAGCCGTCATCAAACCGATCGAGCTTCTCGCGCGTGATTCGGCGAGCACCGTTAAACGTACGAGGATCGATTCCATACAGTCGCAGGCGTTTTTCCACTTCGCGTTTGTCGGTGATAGTCACCGGCTGGAGCTCGATGCGGCGCGACGGGAGCAGAAAGTTGAAGGTGAGAACTTCTCCCTGTTCAAGCGCAAAACCGTCGGACATAACGACCTCGTAGCCCAGGCGCCTGGCGCGAAGCTTGTACCGGCCGGGCGACGGAGCTCGCAGCGAGAAAATACCGGTTGAATCAGTTCGGACATCGCCTATAAGGCTGTCCCTTTCGGTAAACAGGGACACGTGCACCAGGCCGATTGCGGTGCGCGGAGGCGCCTCGTGAAGCACGCGCCCGCGAACGCGCTGTGCGTCCGCCGCGCTGAAGGCAGACAGAACACCCATTGCTGCAATAGCGGTCAAAATGAATCGCATTGTACTTCTCCTTGTGCATTACGGCCGCTCGGCGGGCGCGCCGATGATACTCGCGAGCCACGTCAAACTCTCTGGAACGTGCGACTTCCAGTAATCCCAATCGTGCTCACCAGGCCATTCGACGAACTGGTGCTTGATCCCCATTGCGGACAGCTCGGCGTGCAGGGCTCGGTTGCCATCTATGACGAGCTTGTCATCCTTGCCGCTGTCAAAGCGCAGCGCGGGCATCCGCTGCGTCCCCTGCGTCCCTGTCGCAAGCTTCTTCGCAAGCCTCGCCGGATCGCGCGCAGCCCAACCGGCGGTATCCTTGCCGAACGCGGGGTAGATCCAGGGCCAGAAATCCCCCCACCCCGCGCGCAGACTCCCCATGTCAGTAGCGTAGCGCACCGGCAGCGAGAACGGCCTCGGCCCCCCGTAAAGCGGTGAAAGAACACCGGAATGACTCGCTGCTGCCGCAAAGACATCAGGGTAGCGGAGCGCCAAAGTGAACGCGCCGTAGCCCCCCATACTCAAACCTGCTATTCCGCGATGCGCACGAAGTGCAATAGTTCGATAAGTGGAATCAACATGCGCTACCAGGTCCCTTGCAATGTAATCGTCGTAGTGCGGCCAGGGGACGCAATATGATGCACTGCTCTCCTTTCTCCCGGTTGGGTTCCGCTGGCAATCCGCGAGGTTAACGAGCGTATTCCATGTCGTGTACCAGCCATCGTCGCCGTCGGGCATTACCACGATCATCTCCCGCTCGCATGTCACGCGGCTGGCGCGCGGAGGATCACAATGGCGCGTGATGGAATCCATGGCCAAATCCAGCTTGCCAAGTTTCACCCAATTCCATTCATCACCCCAAAGCCCGTGCAGATAGAAGGCTACCGGGTAGCGGCGTGCCGAATTGCTGGCGTACGATGACGGCAGGTATACGAGATATTGCTTCTTGACGCCCAGCGATGGCGACCAGAGTGAATCGGTTTGAACGGTACCGCTTCGGCCAGGAAGCACCAGTAGCGCCATGACCATAAACGCAATCATATGCCGGGGGTCCCCGTGGGAGGCGTGAGGGAGCTTGTCTCCTCGATTTCCGCTGTCCAGGAAATGCGGACCGAAGCGGATAAAGACGCTGCGGTTGGACACTTCTCCTGATGCTTCGACAGAGCGCGCTCCACTAAATCCCGGTTCGCTGCCGGAATGCGCAACCGGTATGCGACGCGGATTTCGGTAAGCCTGATGATGCCGTCTACAACACTATTTTCGCCTTGCGCCGTGGCGGCGATTGCCGCTGCCGGTAACTTCAGCCCGCGCACCTCCAGTGCGCCGTTGAGTGTTCCGAGCATTCAGCCCGCGGTTGCCGCGACTATGTAGTCTACCGGAAGAGGGAGCGGCGACGCGGTATCAAGCTTGTAGTGCTTTGCTATGGGACCGTGCACGCCCATTTCCATTGTCTCGCCAGTTGGCAGCGTCGCTCGTCGATGAACGCCCGCGACTTTGCCGACATGAACTATCGATGTGTACAGCGCGCTCACTTGTTCTCCTTCCAGTTAACTGAATTTCCAGCGTCCGATGCCGCCGCGTCCCCGGCTTTAATGGAGCCCGGATCCAGACCAGCATCGCGCTTGATCTGTTCCGCCCGCAGCCTTGCGGTCAGTTTATTGAGCTCCTCCAGCGCAGCTCCCATTCGGCGCTCGGCGTCCACCTTTTGCGCAGCATGCTTTCGTAAACGCCATACGGCTACGAGCGCGCTTGCGAGCACTATGACGAAGAGAGAAACGACGAAGAGCACCGCTTTGTCGCTCATTCGGCAACCTCAGAATTCCCAGGAGAGAAGAACGGGATCTCGGAGAAATCAGTGCAAGGGTGAGGACTTTGTGTCAAGGGGCGAGGTGACGGACTGGGTAGAAGGGACCAGGCACCAGGAATCAGGGACCAGGCACCAGGAACAAGGAACAAGGCACAAAGGAACAAGGGCTAGAGCCTTTAAGGCGACAGAAGCAACTGTGGCTGTTCCATTTCCCGTTCTCCTGGTGCCTGGTTCCTGGTCCCTGATCCTTGGTCCCTGTTTTGCTTTCACTTCGCATACGCGGAATTCCCGCGACCATTCGACAGAACGGGAGCAGCATCATGCGTAAAAGTCCAAGACTCATTATCGCAATCGTGATCGCTCTTTTCAGTGCGGTTACGTACTTCACCCAGCGATCCACAAATGAAGTGACCGGCGAGGTGCAGCGTATAAGCATTACCCCGGAGCAGGAAATTGCGCTGGGACTGCAGTCGGCGCCGGAAATGGCTCAGCAGTTCGGCGGAGCAATCGATCATGCGGTGGTGGACGACTACGTCGCGGCGGTGGGCGAGCGCGTCGTCTCTCGAAGCGCTGCAGCGAAGAGTCCGTATCGCTACAACTTCCATCTGCTTGCGGATCCGGAAACCATCAACGCGTTCGCACTGCCCGGAGGCCAGATTTTCATTACCGTCGGCCTGCTGCGGCGCCTATCCAGCGAAGCGCAGCTCGCCGGAGTACTGGGGCATGAAGTTGGTCACGTTGTTGGACGGCACAGCGCCGAACACATGGCCAAAGCGCAATTCACTCAGGGACTCATCGGGGCTGTCGGAGTCGGTACGGGAGACCTGAGCGCGCAGCAGGTTGCGGCCGTTGTGGGACAGGCGGTCAACATGAAATACGGTCGCCAGGACGAGCTCGAGTCCGACTCGCTCGGCGTCGTCTTCATGCAGGACGCGGATTACGACCCACGCGGAATGATGCGACTAATGCAGGTGCTGGCCGAAGCGGGTGGAGCGCGAGGCCAATCGGAGTTTTTTAGCACACATCCGAATCCGGAGAACCGGATGCAGCGGCTCGAGGCGCTGATCGCGCAAACCGGGGGTAGTGGTGGTGAGACTGCCGAAGATCGGTTTCAGCAAAACGTGCTTAAGTATTTGAAGTAGGGAAGGGCCAGATGTGACGGATTGCGGATTGCGGATTGCGGATTAACTACGATGTGCGAGTCACGGTAATGCTCCGCTCTCGGTTGGTCCGCAATCCGCAATCCTATTCCCATCCTCAGGTCCTACCCCACCACCGCCCAGCATTCAATTTCGACTCGCGCATTTAGCGCGAGCCCGCTAGCGCCGAGCGCGCTACGGGCGGGTTTGTGCACTGGAAAATATGGCGCGTATACGACGTTCATCGCATCCCATTCGCGCATATCCGCAAGCATCACCGTGCACTTCACAACGCGGTCCATGGATGACCCGGTGCGATTTAGTACATCCCGAATGTTTTCCATGGTCTGACGTGTCTCCGGCCCGATTCCTCCCTCAACGAGCTTTCCATCCGCGCCCGTGCCGATCTGGCCTGACAGGTACAGCATGTTTCCAACTCGCACGGCCGGCGAGAATGGACGGGTAGGTTGCCCGTAAGGAGTGAGATATTCGGCGCGAGGAGACGCGGTCCGGCAAGCTGCGACTGATACTACGAGCACAGCGGCGGCTATGATGCTTGAAGTGCGCATTTAGGGAATGGCTGATAGCTGATGGGCGGGAAACTGCGGACAGGATGTATAAATCTACAGACTTTCCCGCAATTCGCTCTGTGCAGTTGCCGGCTGGCCACCTGCAAACACACAAGTTGCTCCGCTGCCAACTCCCACGTGCCACCCTGCTATCAGCGATCAGCTATCAGCCCGTGTCCGACCCGACGATCGCCGCTTCCTGGCTCTCCGTCATAAGAGCGAGGACTGCCTCTTCCAGCTTTTCAAAGTCGAATGGCTTCGATAGCACGGGCTGGCTGGTACTGTCGAGAAAGCGGCGACTCGACTCTCCCACAACATCTCCGGTCATGAAGATAGTGCGGCTGGCCAGCGAGGGATTCTCCCTGCTCAACACCTCGAAGAATGTGGGACCATCCATACCAGGCATTCGCAGGTCACAGATAACTATGTCAAATTCCTGCTTGCACGTGAATGAAAGGGCAGCTTGCCCATCCTGCGCGGTAGTCACTGACATGCGTCGCAGCTTTCCGAACGCAACCATGGCGCTTCGGAGCGAAGGTTCGTCGTCCACAAAGAGCATCCGGACACCTTCGAGAGCGGGCTCCACCAGTTCAGGCGCGACGCTCAGTGTCTCACCAACCGCACCTACATCGCACGGCAGGCTTACGCGAAATACGGTGCCGTCGCGAGACGTGCTCGCTATGGTGATGGTGCCTCCGTGCGCCGTGACGATGCCATAGCTCACACTCAGTCCCAGTCCGGTGCCTTCGCTCTTGGTAGTGAAGAACGGCTCGAAAATATGAGCGCGAGCCCGCTCCGGAACACCGGGCCCGGTGTCAGCCACCTCTAGCACCACCTTGTCTCGCTCCGTGCGCGAAGTGATCCGGAGTGTGCCCGAGCCGTCGGCCGCCATCGCCTGCACGGCATTCGTGACGAGATTGAGAATCACCTGCTGCAACTGCCGGGGGTCGCCATACACGGACGGCAATAGCGGCGCGAGCGTGGTGTGCACCACGATATGCTTGCCACCAAGCTCGTAACCGCTCACGCGGACAGTGCGCTCTATGAGCTCGTTGAGATCCAGCGGCTGAGGCTGGCTTTCGCTGCGGCGAGCGAAGGTGAGGAGATCCTTTACGACCTGACTGGCCCGTACGGTTTCGCCCTGAATCACGTCCAGCGATTCACGCTGGTCCGCTGACAATCCGCCATCGCGAAGAAGCAGCTGCGCGAAAGCACTAATGGTGCTGAGCGGGTTGTTCACCTCGTGCGCGACGCCCGCAACCAGTTGTCCGACGGCGGCGAGCCGCTCGGTTTCAACCAGCCGCGCGCGCATGTCTCGCTCGGCCGTAACGTCGCGTCCGACGCAGAGGACGGTAGGCGGTGAGGCTTCGGGGAGAAGTCGTGCGGCAAGGGAAAGCGTGTGAACTGCGCCTTCGCGCTGAAATCGTGCCTCGAATCGGACCGCTTCACCTGCGAAAGCCCGTGCAAGCTCGAGCTTGACCCGTTCTCTGTCCGCTGGAACGGCGAACTCGTCCAGCGTGCGGCCTATCGCCTGCAGCGAGTACACGCCGAGGACGTCGCGAACGGCATCGTTCGCTTCGCGAATGCGTCCGCTCTCGAACATCGTGAGCACGGCGTCTGGCGCGGCACGGAAGAGTGTGCGGAAGCGCCATTCGGCCTGCCTCAAGGTTTCGACCAGCTCGGCGTTCGCGAGCGCGACTGCGAGGAGATCGGCAAGCGTTTCCAGCCTGGCCACCTCCGCGTCCGAGAAAAGCCGAGGCGCGCGCGAGCCTACAGCTATCGCACCAATCCGC
Source organism: Gemmatimonadaceae bacterium (assembly GCA_014379205.1). Lineage (GTDB taxonomy): Bacteria > Gemmatimonadota > Gemmatimonadetes > Gemmatimonadales > Gemmatimonadaceae > JACMME01. The sequence goes on along the minus strand of JACMME010000029.1, from coordinate 1,919 downwards.
TCCCCGCGGCGTAACAGTGGAATGATGGCTACGCCGCGCACTGGGTCGGCCATGAGGAGGGCCGTGGCGGGGGAGGGGCCATCCTTGCAGTCGAAGATGTTCTCGTAGCGAGCCGGCTTGCCCGAAAGTGTTGCTCTTCCCATCAGAGAATCACGTATCGCGAACGTCTTGCCGCGCAGCGGCAAGGCTGGACCAGTCGCATGCTCGATTCGCAATGTGTCGGCATCGGTGGTGAGGGCGATCGCTGCCGCGTCCGCCCTCACTACGTCCACAACGGCTTCGATGAACCGTTCCAGCACGCGATCGGAGTTTAGCTCGAAGGCTATCTGTTGACCGAGTGTCCACATTCGCTGTAGTACCCGCTGCGCCTCCCCGAGAGCCTCCGTTCGCTCCACGACCTTGAATTCCAGCGTAGCCGAAACTTCTCGCTCGGCTACGACGGTGCGTTCCAGCTCGGTCGTGGAGCGCTGGCTGAGCCAGAGCGCGTGACCCGTTCGGGCAGCGAGTACGACGCCGAAGATTGCGACGGCAAAGGCGAGACCCGGCGCGTTATCATGGCTTGCGAGACCAACCACCGTTGATCCCATGACGATGAGGATGGCAGCCACGATCGCGATTATGCGGATACGCGCTGAGTCGCGCGAAAAGACGGGGACCTCGGTTGTAGGAGCGAGAGACCGCAGGGCGGCTTTTGGCCCCGTCACTACCGATCGAGCGGACCAGACAAAGGAAAGCGTGGCGAGCGACCACAGAATCGCGGCTGTGAATTCTATGCGCGGGTTCGCGAAGAGCGGTGCCCTGCTGAACAGAACGTTTCCGACGGCCAGAAAGACAGTTCCCAACGCAAAGCCGGTCGCCATTCGCCGTCCCAGGACGTCGCCATGAAGCGCAAGGAGCAAGGCGATCAGTATCAGACTTCCTTCCGAGACGATGCTCCAGCCGACCGGTGCGAAGCGAATGATGCCGCTTCCTCCGGCGTTCAGAGGTGTAGCCGCCTCGAGCTGGACAATCATGATCGCAGCCGCGACGACCAGAAGCAGTGCGTCGGCGAGTACCTCGAACCGCAGGCGGGTTCGCTGGCGAGCAAGTGCGGCAGCGAAGCCCACGAAAATGCAGATCTGCGCGGCAAGACCAGCTACAGCTGCCGCTCCAGGTGAGAGGGGACGCCCCACCAGACCAAGAACAGCCCACCATCCATGGCCAAGCGCGGCGAATGTCGCGGAACCCGCGAGTCCCGCGAAAAGCATGCGGCGAGTTCCGCGAGCACGGTCAGTAGCGCGCGCGTAAACAACCAGCGCCAGCACCACTTGCGCAGACATCAGGACGTCACCAATCGTGCCCGCGTGACCGCCGGTGGCGGCGATAAACGCGAAGTACGCAATGGTAAGACCGCAGACGATCTGCGCGAGGGTCACGCCTGCGTGCAACCGGAGTGAACGGGGGAGCGGCATCACCGAAATAGACGAGCGACTCCCCAATTCGTTGCGCCTTCGCGACCTTGTTTTAGCCCCCTTCGGCGACCCCGATTGCCTCCTAAGGGCTTGCAGCAGCTCCCCGCACAAGAACTTCGGGCATATCAGCCGCGACGTATGCCATCACCGCCATTGCGGCGACGCATTTCGCCACCTCTTTCGGGTCGAGCTTGTCCACGGTGTCCGCGTCGGTGTGGTGATACCAGAAGTATCGGGTTCCATCGACCAACAGCCCCATGCCGGGGACGCCCATGGCCATGATGGGCCCAATGTCCGCTCCACCACCTCCTCGAGTAAGCTCGCCCGCACCAATCCGCTTCAGCAGTGAGGCGATCTGACTCATGACTGCGAACGCAGAGTCCGACCCAGTGAAGCCAAAGCCCCTCGGCTCGAAAACGCCGCCGTCCGATTCAATCGCAAGGATGTGCTTGTCGATCTCGGTCCGGT
>JACMME010000297.1 GCA_014379205.1 Gemmatimonadaceae bacterium | reverse complement strand
TGCGGTCGAGGCCGAGGCGAAAGCGCTAACGGCGGCGCGAGCTTCCGCAGCCTTGAAGCTGGCTGATCAGGTCGACAGGCTCCTACCGGAGCTAGGAATGACGGACGGCCGTTTCGGGGTGGCACTTTCCCCTCGAAACGAGATTGGTCCGAACGGCCTGGAAGACGTGGAATTCCAGGTTGCCCTGAACGTTGGTCACGACGCGCGTCCCTTGGCGCGTGTGGCGTCCGGCGGCGAAATGTCGCGCGTCATGCTGGCGCTCAAGACGATCCTCGCTCGCCTGGACCGTGTACCTACATTGGTCTTCGATGAAGTGGACGCTGGTATAGGAGGGCGGGTTGGACTTCAGATAGGTGACACTATGCGGCGAGTCGCCGAACATCATCAGGTGCTCGCTATCTCACATCTTCCTCAGATCGCTGCACGCGCGCACCATCACATTGTGGTTCGAAAGGGAGCCCGCGACGGTGTGACCACCGCCGATACCTGTGTGGTCGTTGGGGAGGATCGCGTGGCCGAAATCGCACGAATGCTGGGAGGTGACGCGGACAGCGAGGTAAGCCGCGCTCATGCGCGTGAATTGCTGTCGACGGGAATTCGCGAGCCGGAGTTTCGGGAAGCTGGAGGAGGGAAGCGGGAAGCAGCGAAAAAGGGACGGTCTCGCCAGACCTGACCGCGAAACCGACCGGTACGCCGCTAGCGAGCGCTGCTCAAGGCTGAAACCTCCCGTCCCGGCGTGTCTCGCTAAAAAGTGGACGTCACTCCAGTCGTCACGGCGCACCGAATATCCGCATATACAATCTCAATTGCACAATCTGCTGCCTGATCTTGGGCACATTCGCTCCCGATCCGGACAAGCTCTCCACGTGCTGCACGAATACTTCGAGGGGATAGCGCGCGCGGCCAAGGTGATGCGCTGCGACGGTGGAGTAGGATACCCCGGCTGAAACGCGCGATTCTCTCTGCTCCGTTCCGGCGTCAAGGATAGATGCGTCGATGGTGATAGGATCCCCGAATATGTCGGTGGTATCGAACCGACCGGCGTGCCGGTCCTGCTCCTTTCTGCGGTAACTGTACTGCCCGGAGATTGAGAACAGGTCATTCAGGACGAAGCGCGGCGTAACCTCGAGCTCCATATAATCGCCGGGATCTCTGTCCACCTGTCTCCTGCCGAAAGCCGCGAACAAAGGAGACGTAAGATCTGTAACTCGCAAGGTCGTTTGGCCCGCTAACTGCCACCCGTAACGTCCCACTACGCTGAGCCAAAATTTGCGGCCGAACACAAAGTCGGACTGCGATCGCGCCTCGATGTCATTTTGTCCATCGCCGGTTCCGATGTCTACAAGGTTGTCCGGCGAGTCTAGCGTGCCAGTGCCAAGACGCGCTACACCGGATACTGCCGTGCGAAAGCCAAATCCCCGGCGAATAGTCAGCCGCTGCTTCTTGCTGAGGGTGTTGAATACCTGAAGTTTTGCGCCGACTTCAATGTCTCCGACTCCTGTCCGGGTTGTAGTCTGGATTGGCTCAACGCCAAACCCGGTTTCGGCATTCGCGAGAATGGAATTCAGGTCGCTGGCGCCTACGATAGAGCGCGCCGATGCTGGACCCGACGACGCGATCAAAGGCTGGTTCTGCGAATCGCGCAGCCCGAACACGTCGGTGTAGGTGGAGGCGAGTGTCTGGACGTTTTGCCGAATGGATGCATCCGCCGTGCTGCCCGTAGTGGGTACGAAGATAGATGTGCCGTACACCTGCTGCAGTCCCGAGAGAAGCGTCTCGGTATTGGCCAGCTCAGCTGGTCCACGTTCCAGTATGACGGAGCAGTTGGAACCTGACGGTGCCAACTGACAGTCGCTGATGCTGCCCGCCAGCGCATTGGCAGCCGCGTCCAGCTGGGCGAACAACATATCGTTCTGTGCGCGCAACGTTGCATTGTTGAGTGCCGGATTCAGCCCGATATTGGCATTTTCGCCCGTCGCGTTGGTGTTGAAGCTGACCTCAGCGCGAGTTCTTACAATCGGCACCAGCATTCCGATCGAGAGCCTGTCGGTGAGGCCAAGCTCGACCCCGAGCGGAAAGCTTTGCACAGTCGCGTCAATGCGGGTGACGCTGCGCCCGAGGTTTACGTCGAGGGTCGATATTCCCGTAACCCGCCGCAGCGCCGTGCGAATTGGGAGAAGCGCCGGCACCTGGTTGACCCCGATGGAGTCGAACGAAAGGGGAAGACCCAGAGCAGTCGACCGGTCTCCGCTGCTCAAGCCGTATCGTGAATCAAACCGTGTAGACGAAGTCGCAAGCCGCATCCTTACGACGCCTCGAGGAACAGTCGTGGCATCTTCCCCGATGCCGAGCACGGCCTGCGCCGGAAGCGCGGCAACGCGCGTGGCGGAGGTGACAAGAATCGCAAGCACCGTCGCACGACGGGAAAAACGGTTCACCGCGCTCGACCGGTGAAATGAATTCATGAATCGCTGGTTGTGACCACGCGTGCCCTGCTTGGGCAGGGTGAAGGCAGCGGCTTGGCTACCGCACTCCAGTGATGGTGTCAACAATATAGCAAACCCCTGGTGTCAGGCCGTCGTTACAGAATGCTAGCGTATGTAAGCGCCGCAAGACTAGCTTGGTGCCGTGCAACCAATACCGACGCCCGCGATTGCCTGGCAGATCACCGGTAATCATTGGCTTGCCCTTCCTTGCATACATCCCGCCGATGGCGCGCTCCACGCTGTGGGAATTGTCAGCCGCGGCGCTCGGGCGGCAGTGGAGATCGCTGGGTCGGAGCGGTTTTTGAATGGTGACGGCGATGCTCTCCTACGCCCGGTACTGCGGGTTGGTGGCGTGCCACTCGAGCTTGCTCGCGAAGGTCTGGTCTGGGAACGCGCTCTCAATTGGCTTCCTACATTTACCTGCTCGCTGGACACCCTCGTAATCAGGGGCACCATCTTCGCCCCTTACGGACGGGACGCCGATGTGGCCGGCGCCGTCTACGCCATTGCGATCGAGAATCGGGCATCGAGCGATGTGAGCATCTCCCTTTCGCTCGAGGGTACGTTGGGGCACAGGCAGTTTCGAGTCCGCACCCCTCGCACCGCCGCTGATGATAACAGGGTAACCGTGGATGGAGATGTCGTCCTTCTTGAGGGTGCGGCACTTCCAGGGACGGTAGCTCTTGCCATCGTTTCAGACGGCGAGTCGCGAATCGAAGCGGACATATCCGGCAAGAACACCTTCGCTCTGCACAGGGACGCCAACGTTCCGGCAAGCGGACGCGTCAGTCTTGCATTCTACATAGCCGCCGGACCCGAGCGCGACGGGGCGCGTGCGACAGTGGCTGTCATGCGCCGGCGCGGCTGGAACGATCTGCTATCGCAAACGCGCGAGGCCCTGCAAGCGCTCGAGCAGACCGTCGGCCACGAAGGCATTGATCGCCTCCTCAACCGTAACTTGCTTTTTGCGTATTTTTACGGCGCGGCGCGCGCCCTGGACGACGCGCATTTCTACCTCGTGCGAACGCGAGCTCCGTGGCACTCTACCGGAGTGACGACCCGGGATTGGGAGGCGCTGTGGTGGACCATTCCAGCCATCCAGCTCGCCGATGCGCCTCTCGCCCGTGAACTCCTCTTGCGCGCCTGCGAGCTTCATGGTTATGCGCCCGGCCGGGGAGTGCATTATCTCGACGGTACGCTCTTCGAGCCCGGCTTTTCCCTCGAAGGCGCTTCGTCGTATGCAATCGCTGCCGATAGATACATTCGTGAAACCGGCGACGACCAGGTCGTCGAGGAACCGGCGCTTGCGGACGCTCTATATAACTCCGCGGATGACATAGGCGCGCGCCGGGATCAGCACGTTCCGCTTTATGCGACAGAGGTTACGGCCACCGGTGGCACTTCCCCGTATCCCTTCACGCTCCACGGGAACGCCGTGGTTGCGCTCGCGCTCGATGTATTGCGGCGCACTCTGGACGAGGAAACCGCGCGCTCAGTGCAGGACCCGGAACCGGTTCGCGCCGCGCTTCGCCGGCATTTCACGGTCGAGCGCGCTGGCAAGGCGGCTTTCGCGTCTGCGATCGATCTGGCTGGCAACAACAGCGCTGACGCAAGAGATATGGCTCTTGCATACTGGCTCCCATTGTACGGCACGATAGAGCGGCACGACTCCGCTTACCGCCGGACGGTGCGCGGAGTCAGCCTGGAGCCGGCGGTGCTCGCAGAGCAGTGTGCCAGACTTATCGGCCCCGAGGGCGGTGATGTGCTTCGCTGGCTGCGTCGTGCACCTCTGTATAGCGGTATTGCGGCTGAGTTCGTTGACTCGGAGGGTCGCGCCACGGCAAACGGCGGAGATGCAGCGCTTGCCGGCCTGTTGGCATGGTCGGTTTGGTATGCCGTTCATGCGCTCGGAGTGGAACCATGACAGGGAGCGGAGCCTGGTCGCAACGATGTGCTTGAGACGCGCATGCGGGATCGATATATTCTTGCCTGCAGTGCGGGAATAGCTCAGTTGGTAGAGCACAACCTTGCCAAGGTTGGGGTCGCGGGTTCGAGTCCCGTTTCCCGCTCTCGAGTCAAGGTGGTGCTGGTACGGAAACGGGAGCCCGCAAGGTTCCCGTTTCGATTTTGAGAAGAGCCCGGGTGGCGAAAAGGCAGACGCGAGGGACTTAAAATCCCTTTCCGGTAACGGGGTGCGGGTTCGATTCCCGCCCCGGGCATGATTCTGCGAGCAGGCGCACGCTCGCCTGTTCCGCATCAGCCCTCGCTTGTGGCAGCAGAGCCGCCGAAGTGTATATCCCCTTTGTACGCAGAGCACGGTCGTCTGCCATGGTAATGCGGAGTTTTCATATCGCCGAACCCGCCGTCAGGAATACGGGTAACAGATTCGGATTAGAACCGGGCGACGAGCATCACCGTATACTTCGCAGCACACAACGATCGAGCATCGTGCTGCCGGCGTCCCCGAAAGGAGAATGACGGAGCGCGAGAATCAAAGACGTAGGTGGAAGCCTGGTAGCCGCCGCGCCGGCGGCCTGCCGACTTCGTCAAGAAATTCATTACGCGGGGTTCTGTATTGAGTCGTTTT
>JACMME010000296.1 GCA_014379205.1 Gemmatimonadaceae bacterium | reverse complement strand
GCGTGGCTGCTGCGTCCCAACTCTGATCCCTGATCCTCTCCGATGGCGCTCGCCTTCGAACTCACGACGCTCCCGGACGCGGATGTTGCCGCCCTCGCGAAGCAGGGTCGCGAGAGCGCCTTTCGTGAGCTGGTGCGTCGTTATGAGCGCCCGATCTTCTCGCTCATCTACCGAATAGTGCGCGACCGGGAGACAGCCGAGGACCTTTCTCAGGACACCTTCATCAAGGTCCTGAACAACATCGACAGGTACAGTCCGGCCTTCAAACTATCGAGTTGGCTGTTCAAGATCGCAAACAACGTCGCGATAGATCATCTGCGCAAGCGCCGGCTCGACACGGTGAGCATGGACGGCTCACCTCACGCTGCGACATCGTCCCAGATAGAAGCCAGCTCCTTCGAGATCGGTGGTCAACAGGAGACGGCACTCGAGGAGCTGGAATCCAAAGAGCTAGGTTCGGCGATTGAGCGTGCCATTGCGTCACTCCGTCCGGAATACAGGTCGTGCATCATGCTCCGGCACGTGGAGGGCCGTTCCTATGAAGAAATTGCCACCATTCTCGATCTACCCCTGGGAACCGTAAAGACTTACATCCACAGAGCCAGACATGAGCTGAGGGAAGCGCTGGAGCCTACCAGGGACCCGGGGCCGGGAACCAGGAGCCAGGCCGAAAGCAGGAAGTCGCAAAGCGACGAAGAAGAATGACCAAGGGCCTCTCTTGAAACCTGGCCAAACTCAATCTCGTAAGCCTTTTATGACGATGAACAGACATCTGCTACCTAACGAAATCGACATCCTTTTGGACGGTGAGGTAGGCTTCGGCACGCCTCCGCTCAAGGCTCACGTGCGTGTTTGCGCCGAGTGCCTCAAAGAAGTAGAGGACGCGAAGGCCCTCGTGCGCTCTCTAGAACAGATTCCCCGCCTCGCTCCAGCGCCGCTCTTCGCCGAACGGGTAATGGCTCGCGTGCAAGTGTACGTCCCCTGGTACGTGTCATTGACCGACGTGATTCGTGGCTTCGTTCCGCAATCACGGCCCGCTCGCCTGGCCCTCGGCGCCGGTGCGATGCTGGTCGGGCTTCTATTGACGGCCGCATCACTGTGGATTCTTTCGCGCGCAGACGCGCTGATCTTTCTGGCGGGCGTCGCTCTCGAGCGTGGGCGAGAGAGTCTGGCCTCGGCGGTTGGCGGTGCGCTCGGCGCCACGATAGGTGAGCCCGCTCTCCACGCTCTTCAGTCTGCTGGTTGGCTGGGCATGACGACGGCCGCCCTTGTGTTTCTGTTGATGACGGCCGGCGCCACGTCTCTCCTGCGCGGCCTCGCTGCCCGAACCCGGATCCGCTAACCGCCAACCAGCGCTGCCAGTGCAATACAGGTGGATCACCTTCTATGCGGCCAGCGCGATTCTGGCGCTTCCTCTTGCGGCACAGGAGAAAGCGGCGGACGCCAGCCGTGTCTCAGGGTCTCAGCGAATCGAACTGGTGGGCACCCGGCGCGATTCCGTCGTCGCCCTGCTCAGCGCCCTGGCGCGAGATCCGTACGGTGGCCGCGCTGCGTCGCCGGAAAACGTGACGGCGGGAGCGCGTCTGATCGCTCCAACCGAGCGAATTCTGCATGATGTAGTAACCTACCGCGGCGATCTGGAAGTGCGCGGCACTATAGTAGGGGATGCCATAGCATTACAAGGCAATGTGATCTTGGCGTCCGGGAGCAACGTCTCCGGCGACGTTATCTCTGTTGGCGGCAGCGTGCGCAAGAGCGGAGGCGTGGTTGGCGGCGAGATACGTGAGCTGAGCCGCATTGCGACTCCTGGAGGCTTTGCCAGCACGCCTGCTGCGACTCCGGTTCAGGCGACTCGCCGCGCGCTGGCACTCGTGGGTGCGTCGCTGCTGATTCTGGCGACTCTGGCGGCGGGCGTCTTCGTCTTCGCCCGCTCCAATCTCGAGACGGTAGCGGATACCATTCGCGATGACTTCGGTCGCTCGCTGCTGATAGGAATTGGGGCGCAGGTTGCCTTCCTTCCGGCCCTCATCGTTCTTATCGTAGGGCTTGCGATCACGCTAATCGGAATCCTGCTCATACCGTTCGCGGTCGTAGCGTACTTCACCGCGGCCGCCGGTGCCCTCGCGCTCGCTTTTATAGCGTTCGCGTATGTAGCCGGAGACTCCATCCTGCATCGTCTGCACGGTAACGCTCGGAACTCGCCGGGTCTCGCGATTCTCCTGGCGGGGCTGTTTTTCTTTTTTCTCCTCTGGCTAGTGGCGGCCCTGTTCACTTGGGCGGGTGCGCTAAGTCCCGCATTAAACGCTGTCGCCGCCCTCGTTACATGGCTGGCCGTTTCCGTTGGATTCGGCGCAACGGTGATTTCACGCGGTGGCACGCGCGCTATTTCGCCGCCGACAACACAAATTCCTGTTCTCGACGAATACACCTGGCAGACTCCCACGCCTGTGGCCGGCGTTGTGGCTGCTCGACGCCCTACTCCCCTATCGCGAGAACGGATTCCCTGATGACACCGCGCAGTATTGTCGCCCTTCTCGCTACGATCTTCATCGCTCCCTCCCTACCTGCTCAGTCCTGGCGCACCGTCACGGCTGCGCGGCAGCTGCAGGACGCGGACAGTTTGAAGGTCAGGGTTGACTATCGTGTGGGAACGCTCCGGCTGGCCAGCTCGCCGCAACCACTGCTGTACGACGTTCAGCTGCGCTATGACGAAGAGAAATTCGACGCCGTTCGCAGCTTCGAGGTGGGAAGTGCGACTCTCACCGTCGGAACGAGGCAACTCGATGAGCGCAACGCGGTGATTTCGGGACGTAAACAGTTAGGCGAGATGTCGCTGGCTTTCGCGCCAGATGTTCAACTTGACATCGATCTGCAGACAGGCGCGTCACTCTCGGATCTGGACTTTACGGGATTGTCGATAACGCGCCTGGTCGTCAACTCGGGGGCCAGCGAAACAAAATTCCGGTTCGGTACCCTGAATCCGGCGATCATGAGAGAACTCCTGATCGAAGTGGGCGCGGCAAGCGTTGAGGGACGACAGCTGGGCAATACAGGCGCGGAGCGGGTGAGGGTTGAGTGTGGCGTTGGCAACGTGGATCTCGATTTCAGTGGCGCTTGGGCGCGTGACATGACTCTCGACCTTGACGTAGCGGTTGGCGGTGCCACACTGCGAATTCCGCGCGATATTGGCGTGCAAATCCAGTTGGACAAGGTTCTCGCGAGCTTCAATAAGCCAGGGCTCGAGCGGCGCGGTGATTCGTACTACAACGCGGCTTGGGCCACCGGCTCGCGCAAGCTCACGATCGTCGCGTCGACAGTCCTGGGTTCTCTCAACGTCGAGTGGATCGAACGCTAGCAGACAGCATTCGAAAAGCAAGATTGCCAGCATGCGAACTGCGGGATCGGTGCACGCGTGATGGGTGTTCCGTCCCTCCGTCACCTGGTCACTTGAGCACCCCTTCCTCGACGCATTGGCCCACAGCTTGCCTTTCTCGCCGAGCGTGGGCTTCTCAGTTTCCAGGGGTTAGTCGATGGTCTTGAAGGGATATCGCCTCGGACCGCTGCTCAAGAAAACCGGACAAGAGATCCTGGACGACAACGTTCTGGGACTTGCCGCAGAGACAGCGTACTATTTCTTCTTCTCGCTCTTTCCACTCTTTCTGTTCACGGCGCCTCTGCTCAGCCTGCTCGGCGATGAAAGAGAGATCTTCGAGTGGGTAATCACGCGAGCCGACCGTGCTCTTCCGTCCAGCGCAATTGAGCTCGTTCGAGGCGTGGCCAGCGACGTTGTCTTTTCCGAAAGCGCGCCAGGCCTCATGTCGGCCGGCATTCTTTTGGTGATCTGGGCAGGCTCGAACGTCTTTGGTTCGCTCACGGGATCGCTGAATCGCGCGTACGACGTCGAGGAAACTCGCCCGTGGTGGCGTCAAAAGCTCATGGCCATCGCGTGCGTCGGCGTCTCGGGAATCTGTCTGGGCATGGCCAGCGCGACTCTGCTTGCCGGACCCCAGATCGCCACTTGGCTGGCCGATAACACGGTGCTCGGACCCACCTTCAAGTCCATTTGGTGGGTTCTGCAGTATCCGCTCGCGTTTTCGATGCTGGTAGCGATGCTGTTCATGACGTACTTCTACCTGCCCAACCTCCGGCAGCACAAAGGCCAGGTGCTGGTGGGTGCGGTACTGGCAGCGCTTCTCTGGGTTCTCGTCACACTGCTCTTCCGAGCTTACGTCACCAACTTCGGATCGTACAACAAGACTTACGGTACGATCGGCGGCGTTATAGTGCTTCTCACATGGATGTATCTCACCATGCTCGTCATTCTGACAGGCGGCGAGCTCAACGCGGAATTGCATCATGGCACGGGGGCGCTCGACCCACGCAGCGGTGTTGTTTACGCCGGGCGCATTGTAAATGCGACAGAGCCCTCAAAGGCCTCGACTGACAGGATTGATCCTGTTCAACCGTTTCAGGCGCGCGAAGCCTAAAGACGAGAAGTTCTATGCTTGCCCGGCCGAAGCAATGGCCTCGGTAACGCGTTTCGTCATCTCGCGAAGAGCGTTCGCCGCTCCTGAGTTGGGCTCCGAAACTACTATCGGGGTGCCCTCATCACCTCCAACCCGGACTTGCGGGTAAAGCGGTATTTCGCCCAGGAGAGGAACTCCAAGCTCCGCCGCGAGCCGCGCTCCCCCACCAGATCCAAAGAGTGGAGATGGTCTCCCGCAATGCGGGCAGGCGAAGTAGCTCATGTTTTCGACAATACCAAGCACCGGCACGCCTACGCGCTCGAACATTTTCGCCCCGCGAAGCGCGTCGCCCACGGATAGTTCCTGGGGTGTGGTGACTATCACAGCTCCGTGCACCAGCGTCGCCTGGACGAGGGAAAGTTGCGCGTCTCCTGTTCCAGGAGGCATGTCGACGAAAAGGTAGTCCAGCTTCCCCCATTCAACGTCTCGCAGAAACTGCGTGATGATCTTCATGATTATAGGACCACGCCAGATGGCCGGCTGGTTGCGATCCACCAGGAATCCCAGGCTCATCAGCTTCACGCCATGAGCGTCGAGCGGAATGATTCGCTCATTCACGACCGGAGGCGCAGCTTGAACCCCCATCATCCGTGGAATGTTCGGTCCATAGATGTCAGCGTCCATCAAGCCTACCACGCTACCGCTCTGAGACATTGCGATCGCCAGGTTTGTGGCGATTGTCGACTTCCCCACGCCCCCCTTCCCGCTCGATACGGCGATTATGCGGCCTAGATTGGGATAGGCGATCGGCGTCGGCGCGGCCGGTCGTGGTGGCGGGGACGGACGTTGCTGTTCCATCACCGGAAGAGCGCGTCCGTGCGAATGTCCGGCGGGCGGCTTTGCAGGCGCTGCCGGAGCTGCGCCCTTCGCCGACTGAGAGGGATCCTTCACGTCCACCCGCACTTCACTCACCCCTGGTACCTGCTCCACCGCCTGCCTCACGTCGCGGACCATGGTTGCAGGGTCCTGCGCGCCAAGTAAAAAGCTCAAGCGCACACGTCCATCTGCGTCAACACGCAGGTCGGCAATCATTCCGGAAGCAATGACGTCGCGCCCGGTTCTTGGGTTTGGTATTCGCCCGAGCGCGGCCGTGATACGAGTCGGCAGCGTATCAGTCAACGATTTCCAAAGCCATCAAATGACACGGATTTCACGAATTTCCGGGATTTTCGTTCGAAGGTGGGCTTCGATTCCTTCACGCAGCATCGCGGTGGTTAGATCGCAGTCAGGACAATCGCCTGCGAGCCGAACAACGGCGACGCCAGTGACATCGTCGAACTCGACAAGCTCGATCCGCGCGGTCTCGAAATGCAGAAGTGGCTTGAGGGCGCTTAGTGCGTCTCGGATACCGCTCTTGATTGCGTCGCTTGTGCCCTTGGCGTGGGACCGCCTCATCGACCGCAACTTAGATAGTCACCAGATGAACGCAAGCGCGGAGGGCAAAGTAATCGCACTCGTGTGCCTTGGTGGTCAGCCGTTACCCAAATACTCTCTTGCCGCTTCAACGACGCGGTCCCTCACCTCCTCCAGCGATCCCGGGATCAAAGCTCCGGCCGCCTTGGCGTGACCACCGCCCCCAAACCGGCGTGCGAAGCGGTTCACGTCAACGGCGCCCGTGCTGCGAAGCGAAACCTTCACCTGCCTGTGTCCGAGATCCCTGAAGAACAATGCCATGCGGGTTCCCGCCACCGACCGCGGATGCTCCGCCAACCCGTCCAGCTCCTCGGCCTTCACACCATGCTGTTCGAGCATGCCTGCGGCAAGTGAAATCCAGGATAGTCCCAATTCCTCGTCAACCTCGAGTGTGGAAAGTACATCGCGCAGAAGACGTAGGCGTCCGACCGGAACCGAAGCATAAATGCGCTGATACATTTCCTCGGGATTGACTCCGGCCGCGAGGAGTTGGGCAGCGATCGCCAGGCAACGGGGAGTGGTGTTGCTGAAACGGAAGCCACCGGTGTCGGTGACCAGCGCTGCGTACAGCGATCGCGCGATAGGGGCAGTGATCTCGAGTTCGAGCACAGTGGCGAGATCAAATATCAACTCACCGGTGGCGGCGGCAGCCGTGTCAGTGAGGACGAGACTGCCAGCCGGCTCGTCGTTGGGAATGTGATGATCGATTACCAACCTTGGCACCTTCAGGGCGCGCACCGGTTCCGCAAGCGTACCCAACCGCTTCAAGTCGCTGATGTCCAGCACAATCAGGAGATCGATTCCGGTAAGCGCCCTTGCCCCTTTCGCGCTCAACTCACTCACATCGTCGCCTAGAAGAAAATCGTACATTGTTGGCCACGGGGTGGGGTTGACGATTCTGGACGTCAAACCTCTTTGAGCCAGCAGACGCGCGAGCGCTGTCTCCGAACCGCACCCATCGCCGTCGGCGTTTATGTGCGTCGACAGCGCAGCCACGCGGCCGGCTCGGAACTCCGTAGCCATCCTTTTTATCGCCTCGCTCCGTTCGGGAGGCACCAAAAGCAAATTCTGGAATGTCATAATGAGAGGATGAATGCGAAGCGGCGCCCGGAATCCGGGCGCCGCTCGGAAGGTAACAACCGCTTGGCTCAGTCGCCGCTAGCTGGCCGCCCTGCGTCAGCACGACCCAGATGCGAATGATGCCGGCTGTACATAAAGTAAATCAGCATTCCAAGGCCGAGCCAGATGAGCAGACGGAACCACGTGTCCAATGGCAGGAACGCCATCAGACCGAAGCAGCTCAAAATTCCAAGAATTGGAACAACTGGAACCCAGGGTGTGCGGAAAGCGCGCGGAATCTCTGGCGAGCGCACGCGAAGAATCCACACTCCCGCGCAAACGATCACGAACGCCAGCAGAGTACCAATGCTGACGAGCTGACCGAGCAGCCCGATCGGAAAAATCCCCGCGACCACCGCCGCAACGGCGCCGGTGAGAATCGTGGTGATGTAAGGAGTTTTGAACTTCGGGTGCACTTTCCCGAAAACCGGTGGGAGCAAGCCGTCGCGCGACATTGAATAGAAGATGCGTGGCTGTCCCATAAGCATTACCAGCACGACTGAAGCAAGACCGGCTATGGCGGCAATGTTAATGAGGTAGGTAAGCCAATTCAGCCCTGGGCCCGCCTTGGCGACTGCGACGAACACCGGATCCGGAACGTTGAGCTCCGTGTACGGCGCCAATCCGGTCATCACGAGCGCCATCAAAATGTAGAGAATCGTGCATATGGCGAGTGAGCCAAGAATGCCGATCGGCATGTCCTTTTGTGGATTCTTGGCTTCCTGAGCGGCGGTAGACACAGCGTCGAAGCCGATGTAGGCAAAAAAGATCACTCCGGCTCCGCGCAGAATTCCACTTATCCCGTACTGGCCAAATGTCCCTGTATTTTCCGGTATGAAGGGATGCCAGTTGTCGGAATTCACGAACACGAAGCCGAACCCGATCACCAGAAAGATGATCGAGACCTTGAGGAAGACGATAGCATTGTTGAAGTTCGCCGACTCTCTGATTCCTATAACGAGAATCACGGTCATGAGCCCGATCAATACCATGGCGGGCACGTTGAGCACGGCGCCCGTGCGCGAAAAGTTGTTCGCGGCATCAACCGCAAGCGGCGCATTCATGTAGGCGGCCGGAAGGTGAACGCCAAGTTGCTCCATGAAGGCGCCAAAATGGCCTGACCACCCTACCGCAACCGTCGCGGCTCCAAACAGGTACTCCAGCATCAAGTCCCACCCAATGATCCAGGCGAAGAACTCACCCAACGTTGCGTATCCGTAGGTGTACGCACTCCCCGCAATCGGGATCATGCTGGCGAACTCAGCGTAGCACAGACCCGCAAATCCACAAGCGATACCCGCCAGCACCATGGAGAGAACAACCGCCGGACCAGCATATGTTGCGGCTGCGTTTCCGGTCAGCACGAAAATTCCCGCCCCAATGATCGCCCCGATCCCCAGAAAAGTGAGATTGACCGCGCCAAGCGATCGCCGTAGTGATCCCTCCCCTTCGCTGGATGCCTCGGCCTGAAGCGAGCTGATGCTCTTTTTTGACCACAAACCCATACGAGATCTTCCTTGGAAGGAGTGAAGGGATGTGCTGATGTGAATGAACGATACGGCGGGACTGGCAGGCAGCTAATACGCGCGGAGCAACGTTCTTCGGCGGCTCCGCCTTTGTCAAGGTGGGCTCTGTCCGGAAGGGATCAAAGGTGTGGAGAGGATTGCGGAATGCGGATTGCGGACCGCGGCCAAAAATCAACGCATACTCCAACCGGCACTCTGTCAGACTCGTGCGGTGTCCGCAATCCGCAATCGGCAATCCGCAATCCGTCTCCGTTCACACAGAATAGTTCGGCGCTTCCCGTGTGATCGTCACGTCGTGCGGATGCGATTCGCGCAAACCAGCGGCGGTGACGCGGACAAATTCCGTTCGCGTCCTCAATGCTTCAATGTCAGGACATCCAACATATCCCATTCCGCTTCGCAGACCGCCTACCATCTGGTATAGCACGTCGCTCACGGGGCCCTTGTACGGCACCCTCCCTTCAATTCCTTCTGGAACAAGTTTGCGCGAGGACATTTCCCCTTCCTGAAAGTACCTGTCGGCGCTGCCATCCTGCATGGCCGAGAGGCTTCCCATACCGCGAACCATTTTGTAGCGGCGCCCTTCCAGCAAAAATGCTTCGCCGGGACTTTCCTCCGTTCCCGCGAGCATCGATCCCATCATTACGCTGCACGCGCCCGCCGCAAGCGCCTTGACGATATCGCCGGAATACTTGATGCCACCGTCGGCGATTACGGGAATGCCCTGCGCTCCATCCACAGCATCGAGCACAGCCGTTAACTGCGGAACTCCGACACCCGTGACAACTCGTGTAGTACAGATGGAACCCGGACCCACGCCAACCTTCACCGCATCCACGCCTCGCTCAACCAGGGCCGCCGCCCCTTCTCTGGTAGCGACATTCCCCGCCACGAGCTGCACATCAGGAAAGCGCTCGCGCACGGTCCCCGTAACGTTCAAGACGCCCTCACCGTGTCCGTGCGCGGTGTCGATAACTATGGCGTCCACACCTGCGTCGACGAGCGCACGCGCACGATCCAGAAAATCGCCTCCCGCACCGATCGCAGCAGCTACGCGAAGGCGCCCATGCTCGTCCTTGTTGGCGTTAGGGAACTCTCTGCGCTTGTGAATGTCCTTGACCGTGATCAGTCCCTTGAGCAACCCGTGCTCATCCACCACCGGCAGCTTCTCGATCCGGTTAGCGCCCAGAATACGTTCTGCTTCATCGAGGGTAGTCCCTACGGGCGCTGTAACAAGCCTCTCGCGCGTCATGGTGTCGCGCAAAGGCCGGTCGAGATCCCGCTCAAATTGCAGGTCGCGATTCGTGATTATTCCGACGAGTCGTCCGTCGCGGTCCACAATCGGCACTCCGGATATCTTGAACCGCTTCATCAGAGCATTCGCCTCACGCAGCGTAGCGCCTGGCGCGAGAGTTATGGGATTCAGAATCATGCCGCTCTCGGACCGTTTGACGCGGTCAACTTCTGCCGCCTGGCGGTCGATCGACATGTTCTTGTGCAGCACGCCAATTCCACCCGCGCGCGCCATCGCTATCGCCATCTCGCTTTCCGTGACGGTGTCCATTGCGGCCGCCACGAGCGGAACGTTCAGAGCAATCCCGCGCGAGAAGCGTGACGACGTATCGACGTCGCGAGGATGCGTACCGGAATGCCGCGGTGAAAGCAGAACATCGTCGAAGGTGAGCGCCGGCTCTTCGCGAACGCGGGCGCGGCCCGATTGCAGGGTGTCGGGCGCCGGACCCCCGATGCGCAGCGGCCCGCTCCCCGGTGTTGGGGGCGCGGGCCGCGATGTCGTTGCAGTACTGGTAGCCATAGCGAAACCTAGGCTGGGTGGAGCGTCAAGTCCACCCCGGAGATCACGCTCTCCCGATCACCCGCAATCTCCGCCTTATCCGTGGTGGCAGGAAAAACGCGGCGGCCATTAGAACGCTCCGGAGATTCGCCGGGTTCAACTCACCCACAGCACCACGCCAATGGTCCGTAAGCACCTTGGCACCCGCGTTGTTTATTAGTCGCTGCAGTGAGAATACGAGGAGGTAGATGTCGTCGACCTGGCCAATGAACGGCACGAAATCGGGAATGAAGTCTATCGGCATGACGATATAGGCGATCGCACCCGCTACCAACAGCTTGTCGATTCCCGCAACACGCCGGTCGCTCACGAGACCAACCAGCAAGCGAAGGTAGTCCGGTATCTGCTTGATAGTATCAAGTACCGTACGACGAGCTCCCGAGCGTGGCGCCTCACGCACCTCTTCCGTTTCCGCCTCTAGCACGGATTCCTGAACCTGCCGCCGGCGTGTCGATTCCTTCGTAGCGCGAGGACTCACAGCGGGGTTTCTCCCGTTTGGGTTGATTGAGGTGGCGGCTCGCTCGTCCCGAATGGCGTTCCAGGTGGAGTGGGTGACGCCGCTCCCGGCGGGCGGCCCGGCGCTGGGGGGCGAGTGGCTGCCGTCACGACATCATTTGCAACTGACTTGCCAGCGGCGACGGCTCCCGAGAGAACTCCCATGGCCTTGCTGAGATAATTCATGGTTTCGCCGATTGTAACCGCCGAAACGCGCCCAGCACGCATCGTGTCTTCTACTCCCTCCGCAAACCTTTGAAAGATTCCGGCACTTACGGGAGATCGAGCCGCGTACCTGGATTCCAGAAATTCGATGTAGTCCAGAACCTGGTAGATCCGCTCATCGGGTAGGGTTTCGAGCTTCCGTTGAATGCGATCGCGTTGGACGTCGTTCATCTAGCCGCCCCGTTGTTTCTCATTCAGCCGCGCCAGCGAGCCTTCTTGCCGCGTGCGTCGATGTGTACATACGGCTGATTGTATTTGTCACTAGTATACACCCCCAGCCCGCCCATGAGCTCGGGATATTCCGCCTCAATGCGATCTACAGCCTCGGCTACGAGCTTGGTGTCGCTCGCACTCAGCCTGCCATCCCCGTTGGCGTCAATTGCCACATCGATGGCATCGCCGTACTGATGCCGGCTGTCGCGCGAGAATCGATTATAGCCATTATACGCAGGAGTGCGAAAGGCCGAGTGAACGTTGAGCTCCACGCGGACGCGGGTGTCGCCGCCGCGCAGTTCGGCGATACTGGCGACTACCAGCTCCAGCTTGTCGAGCACCAGAGGGCTGATAGCAGTGTATCGTGGCCACTGGGTTTGACCGTCGCGAGTAAGAAAATCTCCGAGGCGCAGATGCTTGGTAATAGGCAGCTCGGCGTCACCTTCAGTCACCTTCACAAACCCGCGGGGACGCTCTTTTTCACCGCTCCCGAGTCGTTCAGCCAAAAAAGTGCCAATCCGATAACCATCGATGTCGGATCCGCGCTTTTCCTCGAACGGAACGAGCACTGCGACTGTAACTCCCTGAAGTAGCTGGCGTAGGCCACCGTTTTCCAGGGCCAACTGATAGAAGCCCGGTTCGCCGGGAGCCCTGATCGGACCGCCCGCCAACGCACGAGCCGTATCCGCAACTACTCCGTCGGCAAGCCTCACCCACGCGTAGGAAAGAGCCGATGGATTTTCCCGCACCTGGAGAGGGTAGTGCACCACTTCTCCTGGTAGTGCGAATCGCATCTGCACTGCGCCGCTCTTCCCGAACGCATTCAGCGCCGGCTCGGCTCGCGGAACTACGGCGCGCACGGTGGCAGCGAATGGCGCAATACCAATTGATGCAGGGGGACGATAGTACTGCACAACGCCAACCGCGCCGAGTAGCGCCAGAACAAGCGTACCCCAGCGAGCGCCTTCTCGCTGTAAAGTCGCTCGAAGACGGTTATGAAATGACAGTATCGCTGTCGTCAACCTTCTCCCCAGCGGGCGCGGTGACCACGAGCATCGATGTGCGCGAAAGGCCCGTGTGACCGCGTGGCCGGGTAGACACCGACTCCGCCTATTAACTGAGGATGCGCCAATTCAACTCTCTCAACTGCCCGTAGCAAAACCGCTGCATCCCGGGTGTTGACCCTGCCATCGCGATTGATGTCGTCCATGATGCCATCACGATTATTGTCAACGAAGACATCGGCCGCATCGCCGTACTGATGCCGGCTCGTGGCGGCACGCCCTCCCTTACCCACTCCCTGGGCGTTGTACCGCGGCGTGCGGAAACCGGACATCACCGAGAGATGAGTAACGCGGATACCTTCGGCTTGCAGCTCGTCTATCACAAGCTCCAACTTATCGATAAGCCGCTCGTTCAGTACCAGATATTTGGGCCAAACGGCGTGTTGATCCTTGGTCAGAAAGTCGCGCAACTGGAAGTGCTCGGAGATCCGAGTGTCCTGATTTGCCGGCGTTACCTCTATGAACCCATCTGGGCTCTCATACTGTTCCGAGCGAGCCGACCTGCCTTCAAAGGGCCAGAACCCAATGCGATAGCCTCCAATGCGTCCTGCTACCTTGTGGTTGAAAGGACGTTTGGAGATCAAGGCAAAGGAACCGTCAACCTGCCGCCCTTGCAACGAATAGATGCCGGGCGCACGGAATGCGGAATCTCCGAATAAACGAATCAGGAGGGCGGATTCGGATGCCTCAGTCGTTGGCACAAATCGCGCACGGAGCTTCTTGCTTCGCCCCAGTAACGAATCCAGGAACCGCAAGTCAAGCCCTGCAAGAGACGACGCAATTCTTGCGGCGGAATCAGAGATCACGATTGTGTCGCCGGCCGCGCTTGCGTCTGTTGCAAGGGATCCTGCTTCAGATGCGGCTGCTGAAACGAGTGCAGCGGCACTCGCGCCGAACAGTACTACTGCGCGCCTGACGGATCGCGCGCTGGGTCGCTTGTACATTGATTAATTGCCTCCCTGGCAACCAGACTGACGGCGACAGCTATGCCGTCTCACGGCTTTGCGCTCCCAACTACTTACTACGGGATTGCCCTGAAACAAGGAGCCCTCCGGGACTTTCGCGGAGGGAGGAACACTGCAATATACGACTTGGGGGCTGAGCGACCTACAACATTTCGTTACCGGCAGGTCGCCCTGACTGACCAGGCGGTCAGTATATAAACACTGGAGTTCCTACCGCAACGATGCCGTACAGGTGCTCGATGTCTTCGTTTCGCAACCTGATACAGCCGTGACTCACCGCTTGGCCGATGGATTCGGGCTTGTTGGTGCCGTGAAGCGCGTATCCATCACCTAATACGAGCCGATGAGTGCCTAGAACCTTCGCGTACTTCCTCTGGTTCGTTCCGAACGGCGGAATGATAACATTTCCGCCGACAATGATCTCACGATCCTCTTCAACATCGAAGGCGGCGGCGCGGCCGTCCTGTGACCGTTTGACCACATCATTTCCCTGCACCGTGATTGTTGAACCATCCGCGACCGGAATTGCCTGACCGCGGGTAAGCTTTACCACCCCAAGTCCCTTCTTCCTGGCCAGTTCAACGAAATGCCAGTCCGGAGGAATCCACATGGGATCCTCTTCCTTTGCTTGCACGACGAGTCTGCCACGCGGTGTCTCGAATTTCCAGGTACCCTTCTCACCCTCCCGAACCAGCTCCTTACCGCTGCCGACAGCGACCTGTGTCGTGTAGATCGTGGAATCGCCGATCTTGTACCATACTCGCCGGTCTTCGATACTAACCACCAGATACGCTTGATTCTTGGGCGGCTCCGCACTCGCCTCCAGCGCCTCTTCCAGCGAGTCGGTCATGACACCAGCTTGTTTACGGATTTCGTCCAGCAACTCCCAGTTCTCGTTGAAGCCAATGCGATGAATGTCGCGTTCGTATCTGGCTTCCGCTGCATTGAGCAGAAGGACCGAGCTACCCATTAGCACGGTAATCGTCGCGAGAATGGTTAGCCACGCGATCTTGCCGCTGTCACGGAAAACCTGAACTAGCTTTTGCATTTCGGTGCTCGAGAAAATGGGAGCCTTCTGGCCAGTAAATCCTGAATTCGCATGTGCTTAGAAGCAGACGGGCGGGCTAACGTGCTGTGCACAATCGGCCCGGACCCAACGCGGTAGCCAGTTGCGAAGAAATACACATTCAAGAGACGATCGGTTCCTCACAATGGCATAGTTGGAATCTCGGGACCATGCGCTGGGTGGACGCACGGAAACGTGACGAGTAACCCTCTAAATGATCATTGCCGGTCACCCAAGCATGCGCCCAGCGATAAACTTAGTAAAAATAGACCGTCATCCCCTCTTTCAGATTGGGAGCGACCGCCTTCAGATCAACCGAGCTCGCTCGAACGCTTCCTGGCATTACGTAGCTGGAATCGTTCAATGGACCGGCCGTGGGAGGAGAATAGATGACCGTCCCGCCATTAAGGATTATGGCTATAGGCCCAAGGGCGCCTTTGACGGTACGCTCGGCGGGGACCGCCAGGCCGCGATCGGAATAAACCCATTCCGGAACCTCCCACCCCTCGTCTGCTCGCAGGATTCGCTGTACCGATCGCTCGCCTCTTGGCACCGCCAGGTGCACAGTATCCGGCGGAACTCCAACTCGCTTGCCGGGGCCGACCTGTACCTGAAAGCCGCGCAAAAGGGCGCCTTCCCGCTCCAGATACATACTGCCACTGTCAGTCGAGATAGCGAGATGGATTTTCTTGTCGACCTTTGATTGCCGCCGGATAAGCGCCACCATCATTTTCATCCGGCTTTCCTCCGACTCGAGCGCCACGTCCGTCTTTTCGCGCTCGAAGTCGCTCATGCCTGCCCGAAGCCGGTCGCGCTCGGTCACGTATTTGTTCCTTTTGTACAAAAGGAAACCGTCAACAGCGAGCATCGCTGCGATAATGATCCCGAAAAAGATCAGATAGCTCTTGTGGTATCGAAAAAACTGGCGGAAATCCATACGCGATTATTGAATTGTAGTTCGCGGCCGTGAATCGGGAGCATGCGGCAAAATCTTTGGCAAACACGAGCAACGCAGCATGGACGAATCATTGTCTAGTCGTCTGCTGGTTCGGTAGAATGTAACAGCATACATTTCTTCGGCGCGTTTCGCCGCCCGCACAGCGGGTTCGGCGGAACGCGTGAGTTTTTCAGGCACAAACAAAATTGCGTTCATGCAACAGACAACGAAGCGGCCGGTCGTATTGGTAGTTCTTGATGGTTGGGGACATCGTGAGGAGACGAGCGGGAACGCCATCGCTCTCGCGAGCACACCGACGTGGAACGCTCTCTGGACCGGCCCTTCGCGCTCTTTGCTCGAAGCTTCCGGTCTGCCCGTTGGACTTCCAACCGGCCAGATGGGCAACAGTGAGGTAGGGCATCTCAATTTGGGAGCGGGCCGCATCGTCCCGCAGGATCTTGTACGAATAACGCAAGCCATCGAGGACGGCTCGTTTTTCAGAAACGAAGCGTTTCTTCGAGTCTGTCGTGACGTGAAAGCGAGCGGAGGTACCCTTCACCTGGTTGGACTGGTGGGGGACGGCGGCGTGCATGCCGTTGATCTGCATCTCGAGGCCCTCATCGATTTGGCGGAACGCGAGAACGTACCGAGTGTCGCTATTCACGCCCTGTTGGACGGGCGTGACACGATGCCGCAATCAGCGCTTGAATTCATGCACAGGTTACTTGCGTACGCACGCGGCCGCGCCTTTGTCGCAACTCTCGGAGGACGATACTACGGCATGGACCGGGACCGCCGCTGGCCCCGCACGGAGCTGTGGTATCAAGCCATGGTGCATGGCGCGGGCGAGTACGCCGGTGATGCCATGACCGCAATCCGGTCCGCCTACGGCCGTGGCGAGACCGATGAGTTCATCAAGCCCTTCGTCATGGCTCCGCTGGGAGTACCGCTAGCAAAGGTGCGAGCCGGTGACGGCATGATATTTTTCAATTTCCGGGCTGACCGCATGCGTCAAATCGTGCGCGCATTTACGGAGGCTGGATTCGCCGGATTTCCCGCGGCTGATCGTCCAGACGTCTCGACCGCGACGATGACGATGTACGATGAGACCTTTAGTATTCCTGTTGCCTTCGCGCCCTTTGTGCTCTCGCGCATCGTGGCCGAGGTGATTTCCGAGCGCGGACTCACCATGCTGCGAACTACGGAGACCGAGAAGTATCCGCACGTTACTTATTTCTTTAACGGCGGTTTCGAGACCCCGTATCCCGGTGAAGAGCGCAAGTTGGTGGCTAGTCAGAAGGTGGCCACCTATGATCTCATGCCCGAAATGAGCGCGTCCGGGATCACCGACATACTGTGTAACGGCATCGAGGCGAGGGAACATGATTTTATCCTCTGCAACTACCCTAACGGCGACATGGTAGGACATTCGGGAAACCTTCCGGCAACAATAAAAGCGGTAGAAACAGTCGATCGCTGCCTTACTCGTGTCCTGAAGTCCGCAGACAAGGCCAGCGCTACCATTATCGTGACCGCGGATCACGGCAATTGCGAGCTGATGATCGACCCCGAGTCTGGCGGACCTCACACTGCGCATACCACCAATCCGGTTCCTGTTGTCCTGATAGATCCTGCAGGCGATCGCCCGCTTCGAGCGGGAGGTTCGCTGCGCGACGTGGGCCCTACAATTCTTGCGATGCTCGGCGTCGAAAAGCCTTCTGAAATGACCGGAATAGACCTTAGAGAAATCGGAGCACATAGACGGTGATGGCGACCTATAAACGACGAGCTTTTTGGACAAGCGTGCATTGCGCTCTTGCTGCGGTAATGCTCTTCCACGGAGCAACACCGGCAAATGCGCAGGTAGGGCACCTGCCAGGCCAGAGTCCCTTTCGGGATCTGGCGTACAAGCAGGAATTGTCGCTCCTGACAGGTTTCCACGCGGGCTCTGAAGGCCGGGCGGGGATCGCGCCGGCCGGTGGGCCGCTGCTTGGCGTTCGTTACGAGATACGCATTGGCGGGCCCGCCACCTTCACCGCGCGGTTGGGGCGCGTATGGTCCGAGAGAACCGTTATCGACCCAACCAAACCCGACAGCACCCGATCACTCGGAAAGCGCGACTGGCCGATCTATCTGAGCGATGTGGGAATTTCGATCAACCTCACCGGACAGAAAAGCTTCTGGCAATTGGTGCCCGTGCTGAACGGCGGGATCGGAGTCGCCACTGATTTCAGCAAGGGAGGCGATCCCGGCGGATACTCTTTCGGCACCCCGTTTGCGTTCAATTTTGGAGGCGGAGTGCGCTGGGTTGGCAGCAATCGGCTTCAGCTTCGGCTGGATATTGCAGACTATCTGTACCAGCTGGAATACCCCGACTCATACTTCGTTCCACCCGTTGGTCAGACAGAAGGTGCAGTACTGGCACAATCGGCATCCAAGAACGAGTACACGCACAACGCGGTTATCACACTCGGCGTGTCGTATCTGTTCTCTCGATAGAATTCTCGGTGCTCAGGAGGCACGTCCATGGCGCACGATTACGAAGATATCTTCAATCTGGAGAGCCTCACTGACGTCGAGCTCCGCGATCTGGTGCGGGGTAAGCTGGACGAGTACGAGACGGTTGATGCGGACAGCATAACTATCTCCGTCGAGGCGGGAGTTGTAACGCTTTCGGGGCGTATCGGCACCGAAGGGGAAAGACGGATCGCCGAGCACATTCTAAGCGACGTCATCGGAGTTCCAAGCTACGAGAACAATCTCGTCGTGGACGCCATCCGCCGTGACGAGGAGTCCGAGGATATCGAGGAACACGCCGGAAGCGTGGCGGATGAGAGTTCTGTGACATTGGGACGACGACCCCAGCACACGGATGACGAAGCGGAGCATCTCGAGGAGGATCTTGAAGCGCGGCTGTATGGAACTCAGGATGTCCAATCCGCAATCGAGCGAGGCACGCCATGGGTCCCGCCTGATTCACCGACGCAGGAAGGGTTGGCCGGTACGGATGCCGGCGCAGGCGATATGGGGGAGGACCATTGAGCGGAAGGCGGGCCGAGGTTATCCAGAAGCAAAACAGAAAGTCGCATGGGAACGGGGATAGGGAGTGGAGCTAGTGGAAAACCAATGCAATTGGCGCTTGTGGCAGATTCGCGCGTGCCGCTGATGGCAGCCAAAAGTAGGCGCACATGACTCCCCAACCCCTATCCCCCACTCCCGAGGAGATGTCCGCCTCACTGGCTCCAGCCGTGACCCTTGACGCTGTCGAGGAAACTCCCGTCTGGCTGGAGGTAAACAATGCGCCCGCGGTGACGTGGATGTGCACCCCCGATCAGCTCGACGAGTTGGTTGTCGGCTGGCTGCACGGAGAAGGATACATCGACACCGCTGCCGACATTCTCAGAATGCGACCCTGTGCTCAGGAACTGGGATTCTGGGTGGATGTGTCGCCCGAAAGATTCAACACGGTGGAGGCTGCCGACCGTCGACGTGTTTTGGCGTCTGGTTGCGGGGCAGTCACAACTATACTCGGCTCTTTAAGCTCGGTATCACGGCGCAAATCCTCACCCAAGGCGCTCGAGCTCGTGTCCACACGCGCACTTTTCAAGCAACTCTTCGCGCGAGGAGAGCGGTACAAGGAAAGCGGTGGAATTCACGCGGCTGCTCTTACTGACGGAACCACGCTACTGAATCACGCTGAGGACATAGGACGCCACAACGCAGTTGACAAAGTCATCGGAGCGGCGATTCTGGAGGGGCGGCAGCTCGAGGATCTCATACTGCTCGTTACTGGACGCATCTCTGGTGAGCTGGCATTCAAGGCCGCAAGAGCACGTTTCGCGACGGTGGCCACGCCTTCGGTGCCTTCGACACTCGCTGTAGAGATCGCGCGTGCCGCAGGTATGCAGCTCGTGGGGCGAGCAGTCAGCGGGAATCCTCAGGTTCACAGGCCGTGACGGTACCGTGCACCGGCGTCATACTTGCCGGTGGGGGGGCGACGAGATACGGCGGCAAACCCAAGGGACTTGAACGGCTGAAGGGTGAGCGGATTATCGACCGCGTGGCAAGTGCGCTCTCCCTTGCTTCGGATGAGCTGCTTCTAATCAGCAACGATCCCGCCGCGGTTCACTGGCTGCCCGGCGTGCGCACGGAGCATGACGTGCGCCCAGGTCAGGGCAGTCTCGGAGGAATTCACTCCGCGCTGGTGCGAGCCGGCGGTCCCCTGCTTCTGGTTGCGTGGGACATGCCGTTCGTTCCCTCCGCGTTGCTCAAACGGCTTCGCGCAATTGGCGAAGAAGTGGATCTGGCGGTGCCGGAGAGCGATTCACGGCGTGGTGTCGAGCCGCTCTGCGCGTACTATACCCCCGCCTGCATTCCCGCAATCGAGCGTCGGCTCGATTCTGACGATCTCAGGGTAGTTGGCTTCTACGATGACGTACGGGTGGCGCGATTGAACGCGGCTGAGGTCGCGCAATTCGGGGATGCCGAGCGATTATTCATGAACATCAATACGCCGGCCGACCTGACTCTCGCGGAGCAATATGCCTCGACCACCGATGCTGGCGATCATTGGCAAGAAGAATAGCGGTAAGACGACATTGGTGGTGGCGCTCGTGGCTGAGCTGGGGGGTCGTGGGCATCGCGTCATGACCATCAAGCACGGCTCGCACACGTTCAACATCGATCCGAGCACTACCGACACGTACCGGCATTACCATGAAGGCAGCGCGGATAAAGTCGCCATGGTGGCTCCCGACAAGTTTGCGCTCATCGAGAGGCTCAACACGGAGCCATCACCGGAGGAGGTTGCAGAGAAGCACATGCGCGACGCAGACATTGTTGTGTGCGAAGGATTCAAAAAGTCGACATTGCCGAAGATCGAGGTGTTTCGGACGCGTGTGCACGCGACAGCCTTGTTTACCGATAACCCGCATCGGACCGCGCAGTACATCGCAATCGTTACAGATATCGATGCTGAGTTGCCTGTAACAGTTCCGGTAATTCGTTTTTCAGACGGCGAATGGCTTTCGCGTCTGGCCGATCTGGTAGAGCGCAAAATCATGGGCCGATGAAGCAGATCCCGAAACGTGATCTGCGGCGCCCAAAAACATTGAAAGCGCGGTTTCATTATTGCTGGCTCATTGCCACCTCGCTCGCCGCGATGTCCGGATGTGCATCGGCGCGCAAAATTCCGAGCGAGAATTCGCTTCCATCCGGGCGTGCGGCATTACGCGTGGCCATCGACTCGCTGGTCAGCGCACCGGAGTTTCGGACTGCGCATTGGGGTATTCTCGTAGTAGATCCGGTCGCCGGTGACACCCTGTATTCTCACAATGCGGGAAAGCTCTTCATGCCGGCGTCCAACATGAAGATCGTCACGGGTGCCGTGGCCCTGGCCCTGCTTGGCCCGGATTATCGCTTCCGAACGACTGTTGCTGCGCGGCGTAACGCACCCGGTGGCAACGTCGTCGAACCAGACGGAACATTGCGAGGGGATGTCCTCATCTTTGGCCGCGGCGATCCTTCAGCAAGTGACTATCTGCTGGGCGACGCCATGCTTCCGCTCCGTGGCATGGCGGATTCACTGGCAAAGCGCGGAATTCGCCGTGTCACCGGTCAACTGCTCGCGGCAGGAAACGCATTTTCCGACGCCATTCATGGCATGGGTTGGGCGTGGGACGATTTCGACTTTCCGTACTCTGCTGGCGTGGATGATCTCCTGTTCAATGAATCTTTCTCACGCGTGATCGTGCGTGCCGGAGCAAAGGCAGGGGATGCGCCGAGCGCGCAAACAGCACCATCGCGTGCATACCCGCCGGTGCAGATGCGGGCGGTCACGGTCGCGCAGAATTCCGGCGTTGCGCATGACACATCCGCGTTGCGTCGGCTCCGAAATCTCTCAATCGCGCTGGACACCGCGACGGGTGGATACATCGTCGAAGGGACGATCGCTTCGGGCGACAGCGCTGTGTTGACTGTGGCGCATCGGGATCCGGCGCGAGCCTACCTTCTTGCGCTGCGCGAGGCGCTTGGCGAACGCGGCATCGCGATTGGCGGCATTAACGGGGATTCGAGCGGCTTAACCGACACGCTTTTTACGGTGCTTTCACCACCATTGCGAGAGATTCTGCCCGCATTTGAAAAGCCCTCGCAGAATCAGATAGGGGAAGTTCTGCTCAAGACGCTGGGACTGGAGCGTACTTCCGTGGGGAGCTCGGATTCCGGACGCGCCGTGATAGAGCGCCAACTCAAAGAGTGGGGATTGGAGCCCGATGGTTTTGCCGTTCGGGATGGCAGCGGCCTGTCGCGTCACAATTATCTCACGCCGGAAACGATAGTTCGTGTCCTCGAAATAATGCGGCGGCATGCGGCGTTTTCGGTATTCCATGAAGCGCTGCCTGTTGCGGGCGTCGACGGAACCATTGCCACACGTATGCGCGGCACTCCCGCGGCTGGCAACCTGCGCGCGAAGACTGGTACTATAGATCGCGCTCGATCACTCTCGGGATACGTCACGACGGCGGATGGACGCATGCTTTTGTTCAGCTTGCTGTGCAACAACTACACTTCCGTGGCGGCCGTCACTCGCGTTCAGGATTCAATAGGAGTCCGGCTCGCTGCAATGCGACTCGATGTGGGCGGACGATAAAATGCTCACAGTTCCAGAGGCGAGCGCGCGGATTCTGGCCGACATCCGAAAGCTTCCCGCTGAAAAAATCCCTCTGCTCGATACGCTGGGCCGCGTGCTTGCACAGAGTGTCGTTTCGCCTCTGACGCTCCCACCGTGGGACAATTCAGCCATGGATGGATATGCGGTTCTCGCCGCGGATATTTCCGGCGCCACCGCCGAAGCTCCCATAACACTACCGGTGCGCGAGACCGTGGCCGCGGGAGCATTTCCTTCAGGCCCTATCCGCGCGGGCCTTGCAGTACGCATCATGACAGGGGCACCGATTCCGGAAGGTACCGACACGGTGGTGCGAGTCGAGGACACCGACGGCGGCGTTGACTCAGTGGTCGTTCGAGACGCGCGCGATGCAGGGAAGAATCTCCGCTTTCGCGGAGAGGATCTTCGCAAGGGCCAAACCGTCATGGCTCCCGGCGCGCCACTTTCAGCCGCGCAGATCGGTGTTCTCGCCTCAGTCGGCGCTTCGGAGGTGGACGTGTACCGGCGCCCTCGTGTCGCCATACTCGGCTCCGGCAACGAGCTTGTCGATCTGGACCGGTTCGACGAGGCTGTGAGCGGAAGCAAGATTGTCAGCTCGAACAGCTACACCATGCACGCAATGATCCGGGCTGCCGGCGGCATACCGGTCGACCTTGGCATCGCGCGCGACGACCCGGCCGACCTTCGGGCGCGGCTGGAGCGTGCGACGGGCTGCGATCTCATTGTTACGACGGCGGGTGTCTCGGTGGGTGAGTTCGATTACGTGCGCGACGTGCTTGCCGGACTCGGGGCCGAGATGAAGTTCTGGAAGATACGGATGCGCCCGGGCGCTCCCCTGGGCTTCGGCGCGCTGAACGAAGTGCCGTGGATTGGCCTTCCCGGAAATCCCGTTTCCGTGATGGTCACGTTCGATCTGTTCGTACGCCCGGTTATCCGACGCATGCTCGGTTATACCCGTCTTTTTCGTCGTGCCCTTCCGGTGCAGCTGGAAGAGCCCGTCACGATTGGTGCGAAGCTCACGCACTTTCTTCGCGGAGTGGTTCGGGTGCGCGCGGACGGAACGCTGTCCGCTCGACTCACCGGCCCCCAGGGCTCCGGGATTCTGACTTCCATGGCAGCCGCTAACGCCTTGATCATAGTCCCTCCCGAGCGTCCACGTGCTGAAGCGGGCGAGACTGTCAACGCTTTCCTGCTGGGAGAGGACGCTTCGCTCTCAGAGGAGTTCACATTGTGATCGTCTCGAGCGCAACACTCATATCCGATCTCGAGCGACGCTTCGATACGACCAGCGATCGCGTCCCCGTTGGCGATTCGGAGTTCCAGATAATGCGGCCTCGCAACTCGGACGATCTGATTACCGAAGCGGACTATGTGCGGGACGAACGGCTGCCATACTGGGCGGACATCTGGCCATCGAGTCTCATACTTGGCGCGCGGGTTCTCGAGGACAAAGGCAACGGGCAATCACTGCTCGAGCTTGGCTGCGGTGTGGGCATCGTGACGCTGGCAGCAATGAGCGCCGGTTATGATGTAGTCGCCACCGACTATTACGATGATGCGTTGCTCTTCACCCGCGCGAATGCGTGGCGTGCGTTTGGTGCGGAGCCGCGAACGATGTATGCCGACTGGCGCACCTGGCCGGCCTTCGAAGCTCCATTCGACCGCGTCGTGGCGGCCGATGTGCTGTACGAGCACGCTTACGCGCCCGCAGTGGCGTCGATCATTGAGGTATCACTCGCGCGTGGCGGAACCGCCATCGTGGCCGATCCGGGGCGAGTTGCCGCCGACGAATTTCTACACGAATGTGGGCGGCGAGGCTTCAATGTCCAAACGGAAACGCGGCCGTACGAGGCGGGCGAGATTCGGCAGAGGATAAACCTGCACACTGTTTCACGAGTGTAGTTGCTGGATTCTCGCAGCTACAACCTCCGAAATATCCAGCACGTCCACGTCGGCACCCTTTGCCTTCACCCCATCCGAAATCATAGTCATACAGAAAGGACAGGCGACGGCCAGCGCATCAGCCCCGGTCGCGAGCAACTCCTCCGTTCGCTCAATATTGATGCGTTTGCCCTGTGTTTCCTCCATGAACATGCGTCCCCCACCAGCGCCGCAGCACAGACCGCGATCGCGCGTCCGTTTGGGCTCAACGAGATTGATGACCGGTAGCGCGCGACGAAGCGTCTCGCGTGGCGCGTCATACACTTCGTTGTAACGACCCAGGTAACAGCTGTCGTGATACGCAATCGTGAGACGCCTGCCATCACCATTCAACGGAACACGTTCCTCGACGAGGAGGCGCTCGATGTAGGTGGAATGATGGATGACCTCGTACGTTCCTCCCAGCTGCGGATACTCATTACCGATCTGATGGAAACAGTGCGGACAGCTAGTAACGATGGTGCTGACGCCGTAACGATCCAGCGTTTCAATGTTCTGCTTCGCCAACATTTGGTATAGATATTCATTACCCAGCCTTCGCGCAGGGTCGCCGTTGCACGTCTCTTCCTGCCCCAGAATCGCAAAGCGGATTCCAGATACCTTTAGAATTCGTGCGAACGCTACGGTGATCTTCTTTGCGCGATCGTCGAACGACCCCATGCATCCAACCCAGAAGAGCACCTCGGGTCGTTCACCGCGCTCGAGCATCTCCGCCATGGTTGGAATGTCCAGTCCTTCTGCCCACGCGGCTCTGTCCGAAGGATTGAACGCCCAGGGACTCCCATTCCGCTCCATCGACTCGAATACCGGCTGAACCTCGACTGGAAAGCGTGACTCTGTCAGCACGAGATTGCGCCGCAGCTCATTGATGACATCCAGCTGGTCGATGGACACCGGGCACTCGGTTACGCAGGCGCGGCAGCTCGTGCATGCCCACAGCTCTTCTTCCGTGATGTAATTATCCAGAAGACGGTTTTCGAGGACCTCGGTGGCCGAGCGGGTTCCCGCATCACCGCCTTCGCCATGAGCCAGATTGCCGTGGACAAGATGACCGCGTGCGAAGTCCAGGCCGTCGCCGGTTGCGAGCGGCGCCTTCTCCATCAACCGCTGGCGCACATTCACTACGATCTTCCGCGGGCTGAGTGTCTTGCCGGTAAGATTGGCCGGACAAACCGCGGTGCAGCGCCCGCACTCCGTGCAGGAGTATCCATCCAGCAGGTTCTTCCAGCTTAGATGCTCGATATCGGCAGCCCCGAACTGTTCCGCTCCCTCGGCCTCGAGGTCCATCGGGCGCATCGCTCCGATCACACCGGGACCGCTGGTATTGGAGAAAAATGTGTTGAGCAGCGATGAAGCGACGTGCAAGTGCTTCGAGTATGGCAGATAGTTCAGGAAGAACAGGATCAGAAGTGCATGTGCCCACCAGAGAACGAGGTGAAGCTTGTGAACGGTGGTGAGATCCATGGGTGAAAATGCCGCCGCTACGGCGTGAGACACGACCTTGATACGCGGAAAAGCGTCCGGCTCGCCGGCCAGCAAAGCGCCGTTCGAGAGAAACATCGTGATCATTAGACCGGCGATCATCGACAGTATGAACAACGCATCAAAGTGCTCGATCTTGTCGCCCTGCAGTCGCGCCGGCTTTATGACGAGGCGGCGATAGAAGAGAAATCCTATGGCCCCCAGTACGAGGAGACCAAACAGATCCTGCGATACGGCGTATACCGCGTATAGCGGGCCCGGAAGAAACTTGTAGGAAAAGCCGGGGAACACTCCCTGGACTATGACTTCAGCTGTGCCGGCAGTCAGCACCACGAAGCCCCAGAAAACGAGCGCGTGGGAGCTACCAGCCACTGGGTCGCGAAGAATCTTGCTCTGACCCATGCCAATGACGGCGACATTGCGCAGCCGGCGAATTGGGTCGGTTGTACGGTCTTCGACGTGACCCAGACCCAGATATCGCACGAGGCGCTGAACGTTCAGAGCGAAAAAACCCGCCGCGATGACTACGACGGCGAGAAAGACGAGGTTCTGGCTGGTCATTGCGGCGAGAACTTCAGCGGAGACGAGAAGCGCGCTCCAAACCCGCGGATTAATAGGGAATCGGGAATCGGGAGTCGGGAATCGGGTCTCATGCGCGGAAGGTAGGGGAGACGATTGCATGAGGCCAGAGCACGG
>JACMME010000295.1 GCA_014379205.1 Gemmatimonadaceae bacterium | reverse complement strand
GTGGTGATGCGAACCCTGGCTCGCGATCCGGCTGACCGCTACGCCGGCGCTGAGGATCTGGTGCGGGCGCTGTCACAGAAACCGCCAGCGGATGCCGGCTCGCCGACAGGTCCATCTCTCCCCAGTGGAACGCCAACTCCAACGCGGCACGAGCCCATTCGATACCGCTCAGCCAACTACGCCACTGCTGGACAAGTGCGTGAAGTCGAGATGCCATCAATCGGGGTTCTCCCGTTCGCCAACATGAGCGCCGACGCCGATAACGAGTATTTCTCGGACGGCATCACCGAGGAAATTCTGAATGCTCTGTCGAGGATCCCGACCATCAAGGTCGCGGCCCGGACGTCCTCGTTCGCCCTCAAGGGGAAGTCCCTCAGCATTGCCGAGATTGGACAGCAGCTCAATGTGCGCACCGTTCTCGAGGGCAGCGTGCGGCGGATGGGGCAGCACGTCCGCATCGGCGCGCAGCTCGTGAGCACCGCCGACGGCTTCCACATCTGGTCTGAGCGCTATGACCGCGAGCTCAAGGATGTCTTCGAGATCCAGGACGAGATCGCGCGCAGCATCGTCGAGCGTCTGAAAGTGAAGCTGACGGCGGCGCAGGGCGAAGCGCTGGCGATGCGGCACACGGAAAACGTGGAGGCGTACGAGCTGTACCTGCGCGGACGGCACTGCTGGTATCGCTGGAATATCCCGGGAATGACGCAGAAGGCCATGTTGTACTTCGAGCAGGCGCTGGCGCGAGATCCCGAGTACGCGCTCGCGTATCACGGTCTTTCCGATGGCTACAGCATACCCGGACTCTACGCGATGCTACCGCCGGGCATGGTCATTCCAAAGGCGCTAGCTGCTGCGACGCGAGCGGTGGAGCTCGCGCCGGACCTCGCCGAAGCACGAACCTCGCTCGGTCTCGTTCAGCTCCTCAGCTGGGACTGGGATGCGGCGGGCGCGTCGTACCGGCACGCGATCGATCTCAATCCGCGCTACGCTCTCGCACATACATACCAAGCGTGGCTGTTGAGCACGTTGGGTCGCCAGCGTGAGGGAGCGGCCGCTGCGGCGCTCGGACTGGAGCTCGATCCGCTTTCCCCGGCGACCAACGGGATCGCCGCGCTCGTGTCGTACCACGGCCGGGAATACGATAAGGCGATCGCCGCGTGCGAAAAAACCCTCGAGCGCGACCCGGCGTCATTCCTCGCCCTGCTCGGAATCAGCCTTTCCTACTCGGCGAAAGGCATGCACAAGGAAGCCATCGGCCACGCCGAGCGCGGACTGTCGCTCTCCCCGGAGGTGAATTTCCTGCGTGCGCTGCTCGGAGCGGTATATGCCATGGCCGGGCAGGAAAAGTCAGCGCGCGCTGTTCTCGACGATCTTCTCGAGCGAGCACAGCGCTCGTACGTCGGGCCAACGCTCATCGCCTGGATCTACTCGAATCTGAATGACCCCGATCGCGCGTTCGAGTGGCTGGACAAGGCGTGCGAAGAGCGGGCGTGCACACTCGGCCTTGGCATCAGGTTCCCGCTTTACGACTCGATCAGTGGGGATCCGAGGTTTCGCGAGCTGTTAAAGTGTTTGGGGCTCGGAGAGGCTGGTGTGAATGGATGAATGGATAGTTGCTTTTCGCGTCTTGAGTTTACTGTTATCGATTTGTCCGTCTTTGCGTTAACGCAACAACGGTGAACGCAAAAACGGTCAACTCAAGACGCGAAAAGCGACTTGTCACGCGCACAGAGGGAAACCAAACAAACCGCGCCCCACGAATTGCCCACGGAGTCGCTAGCGTCTAGCAAGCCTCTCGATTGCGAACCCCAAAACACCTCCGACGAGCGCCCCGATGATTGCGCCGGGCACAGCCGTCCCAGCACACCCGCCGCTGCGCTCGCACCCCCCCAGTAAGAACAAATAACCCGCAGTCCCTCCGACTACTGCGCCAACGATCGCGCCAGTTGTCCCCTTCGGGATCCCTCCTTTCGTTGACTGCGTCACGGGCTGGGCAGAAATGCCATTCTCTAAGCGGCGGTTCGGTGGGCTGACAATCAGCATCTTCGCCGAGGAGGCTCCAACTAGATCGATTTGTTGGGCACTTGCAGACGCAAAATACCCGGTGCAAAACAAGAAGAGTACAGCTGTCGCGAGATTGCCAGCTCGCAGCGAAATGGTTGACGTTGACGATCGCGAGAAAGTCATAGTTAGAATCTGTACGCGTAAAGCATTGCAAAATAGCCCGTCGATCGATTCTGACCCGTGTAGTAAGGGGTCCACCCAGCAAATTCCTCAATCGCCCAAAAACACTCTGTGCCATGTAGACCAAAATCGGGGTTACGGCTTCCTACACAGTTCTTAATCCAGTACGGCACGTCGGGAGTTCTATTGTATTGGTTGCCGATGTTCGCACTCGAAAGGACTTCCAGGTCGTCATAGACCGTTCCGGAAAACGTAGTTGTGCACTCGTCATTCAACACTCCATTACAGACAGCCTTACTTCTGTAGTTCGCGTGCTTATTGTACGACGACCACACGCGAGGGCGGCGGCGATAGCCTGACGGATACTCCAGATCGTTGAAAGCGTAGCGCGCGGTGTTGTCCGCAATCCCGGCATTCCAATGAGCAGACAGAGTAGCATAATCGAGCTGCCACATTCGATAATTACTGTTATCCATATTGTTTTTCACTTCTAGAATCACGAACTCCGAATCGCCATGGTGAGAGCCGGTTTGGAGGTAGTGATCGCCCTCATCCCGGTAAAAGCTGAAGGCGTAAAAGATCTTGATCCCAGTGACCGTTCCGTCAATTCTTGTGACACTCCAGTATGGCTCTTTTTCAGGCGACTCATCGTGGTTGTTGCGCGCGACCTGAGGCCGGAATTGGTACGCGAGTTGATACTCACAGTCATCGCGGATTCCATCGTTGTCCTCGTCCGTAGTCACATTAAGTGGTGGCTCTCCCCACGCAGGCCAGGCGAAACAGTAT
>JACMME010000294.1 GCA_014379205.1 Gemmatimonadaceae bacterium | reverse complement strand
TTTGTGCTCGGCGACGAATTGAGAACTGCGAACTGCGAAGACAAGTGCGGCCGAGCACTGTCACCGCGCAGTGCCAACCGAACACCGAACACCGGGCAACGGTCTCGTCGCGCTCGGAGTCCATGTGACTGCCCTCGCTCGATTTTTAGTTTCCAAAGCCAACTACGTGGGCGCCGTTAAAGGGCTTCGTACACGCCGATGTCATCGTTGTATGCAAATTCGAGCAACGCTACATTGACGCGCTGACCGATACCGTCGCGCCCTGTGTAGTCTGTCAAGACTGCCATCGTTGCGCATTGGACCATTTACCGGCTCGATGTTCGGATAACCGCTGTGCACTTCGACACGCTTGATTATGCCGCCTTTACCGTTGTCGGCATCGCGACGCGAACCGCTGGCGACCCGCCGGCGGAAATAGGGCGGCTCTGGAAGCGGCTGTTCGACGAGGGCGTGCTCCAGCGAATCCCAAACAAGGCGAGTTCCGACCTCTACAGCCTCTACACCGAATACCAGGGCGATCACACACAGCCATATAGCGTTGTGCTGGGATGCGCGGTCACGCACGTGGACGAGCTTCCGCACGGACTTGTCGCCAAAGCGGTGCCGGCGGCTACCAACGCACGGCTCACCGGCATTCCTGCTCGTCCGGACGCCATTGGCCCCGCGTGGCAACAAGTTCACCAGGCCGGCTTGCCGCGCAGCTTCATAGCCGACTTCGACCTGCATCACGCCGCGGGTGGTGCGCATGAAGGGTTCGTCGACATTTATGTAGGGGTGAAGACACCGCCGGAAACCCCAGGCGCGGACGGACCGGCGATAGTGTGATCGTGACGAAAATCGCTTTTGCAACTTCCAGCCAATTGCCGTCTCTGACGGACGACGATCGGCTGGTGATTCAATACCTGCAGAATCAGGGAGTGCAGGTCGAGCCGCTGGTTTGGGATTCAAGCCCTCAACGCAGGCGTGATTTTGCGGGAATCGTCATCAGATCGTGTTGGGACTATCACTTGAAGCCGCAGCAGTTCCTGCATTGGCTGGGGCAAACGGTAGAGCAGGGAATTCCGCTCTGGAATTCTGCACGCGTGGTGGCCTGGAATCTGGACAAGGACTATCTGCGATATCTCGGCGAAAAAGGAGTTCCCATTCCACCGACCGTGTGGCTCGAGAAAAACGCCAAGGCAGATCTGCCTGCTATTCTCGGCGATCAAGGCTGGGACAATGCCGTAGTCAAACCCACCATTTCCGCTACTGCCTTTCAGACGTGGATTACGTCACCCGCGCAAGCGAGTTCGGATCAACCCAAGCTCGAGCAGATGCTGGCACGGTCAGGCGTGATGGTGCAGCGATTCGTTGAGGAAATACAGACTCGCGGCGAATGGTCTTTTATCTTTTTTCTGAAGAAGTACAGCCATGCTGTGTTGAAACGAGCCAAGCCTGGAGACTTTCGCGTACAGAACGACTTTGGCGGTTATCTGGATGTCATTTCTCCTTCCGCATCCCTGATTGAACAGTGTCAGGGGATTGTCGACCTGATCGAGGAGCAGTTGCTTTTTGCCAGAGTCGACGGGATTGAGATTGATGGGAAATTTCAGTTGATGGAACTGGAATTGATCGAGCCTCTTCTGTTTCTCGGCAGGGATCCGATGGCCCCACAGAGATTTTCGGAGGCGATCCTTTCAGTCCTGGAGCAGTAAGGAAAGAACGTGCTACTCGCGAGCGTCATCGCGAGGCATTGCGCGCAGCGTGTCGACATTCACGCGCATCGCCCGAAGCGCGGCCTCCGTGTTCGGGGTGACGGTGTCCTGCACCCGGCCACCAAGACACTCCCCGAGAAAGAGCTCGGTCGCGCGATTCACAGCGAGACCGGTCTCCGCCTGACCGAAGCCGTGCCCCTCGTTCGCCGCGAGAAGGTATGTCACCGGGACCCCGCGCGCGTGCAGTGCATGGGCCATACGATCCGCCTGCGGCTGGGTGACTCGCGGGTCGTTGGCTCCCTGAAAGATGAGTAGGGGAGCTTTGGCCGAATCCGCACGGAAGAGTGGTGATCGCGACAGCATGTCCTCCCGGTCAGCGGGATTGCGCGGGTCGCCAACGAACGGATACCAGCTGCGCGGAAGAAACGGGCGCCACGACGGAGGGAAGGACTCCAGCAGCGTAACGAGATTGCTCGTGCCGGCAAAGTCCACGACGCACTTGAACGCGTCGGGTGTGAACGTGAGACCAACGAGTGCCGCGTAGCCGCCGTATGAGCCGCCCATTATCGCCACGCGCGCCGGGTCGACCACGCCGCTCTCGGCAGCCCACTGCACGCCGTCAAGCAGGTCGGTGTGCATCGCGCGGCCGAATTCCTTCTTCGCAGCGCGGGCGAAGCGCTTGCCGTAGCCGGTAGAGCCGCGGTAGTTCACTTGCAGCACCGCGTAACCGCGGTTGGCGAGTAGTTGCACTTCGCTCTGGAACCCCCACGTGTCGCGCTCCCATGGGCCGCCGTGCACGAGGAGCACGAGTGGAAGTCCGCGCGGCGCGGTGCCAGGCGGAAGGGTGAGGTAGCCATGAATGGTGAGCCCGTCCCGTGCGCGGTAAGAGATCGGCCGCATCTCGGCGAACGTATACCGCTCGAGCCACGGCCGTGGACGGTAAAACTCCTCGGTACGGCCTGACGCACCCTCGTATAGATATGTGATCGCCGGTCTGGTCGGTGAGTTGCGTGTGACGACCCAGCGGCCGCGGTCGCGCGTCGCGCTTCCCAGCTCGACCGCACCCGAACCGGCACTCCACATTCGAGATAGCAGCTGCCGCAGGTCTGCGGTATGCGGGTAGAATCGGGCGGTGTCACCGACGTACCTAGTCAGCAATAGTTCCCCCGTCGCATCGTCGAACAGCGCCGAGTGGATATCGACCTCGTGCTGGGGGTCTGCATCGACGACAGTCTCTTCGCCGGCAGCGAGGTCAACGAGCACGAGGCGGCTGAGGTCGACGCCGTGGTTGCTCAGCATGTAGACGCGGCGCCCGTCCCGGTGAAAGCGCAAGGGCGTGATCCTGTCTTCCACAGGATACTGGCGCACGAGCCGCCAGGAGGCGTGCTCGGAGTCGCGAGCGTACAGTCCGTACCGACCCATCGAGTCAACGGCATACGCGACCCGCACCTGGTTCGAGCCGTCAGCGGCATATCCAAGAAAGGTGCCCGGATTCTCGGCAGCGAGCGCGAGCGCGCCGGTGCGGAGGTCGAGACGGTAGGCGTCGGCGAGTCTCGGGTCGCGCCTGTTGAGCGTGATGAGTAGGGTGTCCGGCGTACGAGCAGGGATGGCCAGGACTTCGACTTCGATGTTTCGGAACGGCGTGAGGTCGCGCGCTTGAGCAGTGGTGTCACCGACATCGACAGCGAACAGGTGATAGTTCTCGTCCCCACCCTTGTCCTGGAGATACAGTATCCGCCGGCCGTCCGCGCTCCACCAATACACCGGGATGGGCCGCACAGTATCGCGCGTGACCGCGCGCTCCGTCGTCGTTTTGCTCTCGCTGCCAGCGGCGCGGACGTACACGTTCAGCTTTCCGTGATACGCTTTCATGTAGGACAACCAGCGGCCGTCAGGAGAGATTCCTCCCCACTGCATTGCCGGATTGTCAAACAGCTCCTCGAGTGGAACGAGGAGCGGCTGCGTCACGCTGGCAGTCGGCGGTGGGTTCGACGGTGGTGTTCCCGCGCCCGCACCGCGGGAAGTACAGCTGGCGGATATCACGAAGCAGGTACAGACGATGGATATAGCGATGATGCGACTCATGTTGTCTCGTTGGGGACGCGGCGTGCGTGGGCGGAGTAGCGCAGGATTCCAACCTTTGACAGACGCTCGGCCGAAAGCGTTGCGCGATGTGAGCAGCCAAACGCTTTCTGGGAAGGCGCCATACATGTAACGATCACAAGACCGCGGCCCTCTTTGTCGACGGCCTCCAACACCGCGTCTCTCGCGCTTTGCAGCAACGCCATCCTCGTTGCGATGAAGGTACTGCATTGCGAGGGCGGCTGCGCCAATCGTCGGCGACTGCGATACGTTGCGGTGGACACCGCGAGCTAGTCGGACGCACGATCCGAATGCGCGGTGCCGTGACCTTGGGGGCCTGGCCAACGCTGCGGCGAACGGCCATCAGCAAAGCCCCCTCTTGCGGTTCGACGGCGACGCAAGCAGAGGGCGTTTGGCGCGTTACCGCAAGAACGGAGTGAACCCTGGCCGCATGTCAAGACCTAATTCCCCTTTGATTGTGTACCTGCGAGGGTTAACATTCTTGGTCGCCTAGCACACATGTTTACCACCGCGGGCGTCGCCAGCCACGCTTCGCGAGGTAGTCAGACGTTTCGACGCTCGCACCTACCAGAGTAGCCCACAATACGCTGTGACATTGGAGACATCCCCGTGGCTCTAGCCGTCTATGAAGCCGAACGTGTAAGAAAGACGCAGCCTCGAAATAGCCGGCGGGCGAACGGCGCGGCGTATGCGCGCTCGCTCTACGCGCCGCCGCAGCCCACACAACAAAATTACCTTCACCGTGAGCATGCGGTCGGTGAAGTGTATCGGTCAGCGCAAACATTAGCCCCGATTGTTGCGCTTCTCGGTATTTTCGTGCTTCGGAACCTCGGAAACATGCCGAAAGGATTCGAGGACTTTTTGTTGCTGCGCATGAGTGTCAAGAACGCACTCCTGTTGATCGTGTTCGCGCTCATATGGCAGAAGTGTCTCGTTATTTTCGGCTTGCACCAGGCTACGCGTGGCAGATCGAGGTCTGACGAGTTCAAGAGGGTGATTGGTGCCTGTACCCTCGGCACCCTTCCAGCGGCCGCTTTTCCGCTCGTCATGCGTGCAAGCCAATTCGGAATCGTGGATCTGGTGCTCGTCTGGACGACCAGCATCGCACTCACGTATCTCATTCGCCTAGCTCTGACGGCGGGCGTGCGGCCACGTCTCACGGCGGCGCGCCAGGTCATCATAGTCGGAAGTGGCCCGCGCGCTATCCGTCTTTATGACGAGCTGAGTGCGAGTCGGGAACCGCGATACAATGTGGTCGGCTACGTCGATTCCATCGATCACGAAGCGGGCCGTGAGCTCGCATGGCAAAAGCTGGGTGATCTGGAGGATCTTGAGGGTATCCTGATGCACGCGTCAGTTGACGAGGTGTTGATTGCACTCCCTCACAAATCCCGGTACTCCGAAATTCAGCAGGCGATCGAGGACTGCGAGCACGCGGGAGTGCAGTCCAAGTATCTCGCAGACATCTTCAGCTACGCGATTGCGCGGCCGCGATATGAGCACACTGGATCCTCCCGCGTCGTAGCACTCAACGTCACCGACGACGATTTGCGTCTGGTCGTCAAGCGCTTCATTGACGTAACGGGAGCTCTTTTCGGGCTGATAGCCCTTGCTCCGGTCATGATGCTGATTGCCCTTGCCATCAAGACAACGAGTGCCGGCCCGGTGGTTTTCGCGCAGGAACGATTCGGTCTGCGAAAGCGCCGTTTCCGCATGTACAAGTTTCGCACAATGATTCTGGAAGCGGAGGCGATGCAGAGCTCGCTGGAAGGCAGGAATGAGGCAACGGGACCCGTCTTCAAGATAAAGAAAGATCCGCGCGTAACATCTATCGGACGTTTCCTGCGACGCACGTCACTTGACGAGCTTCCACAACTGCTCAACGTATTACGCGGCGAAATGTCGCTCGTTGGGCCACGCCCCTTGCCGCGGCGTGACGTAATGCGCTTCGATGCATCGTGGCTAATGCGGCGTTTCAGCGTTCTGCCAGGCCTCACTTGCCTGTGGCAAGTCAGCGGTCGAAGCGCACTGTGCTTTGATGACTGGATGTCGATGGACCTTCGCTACATCGACACCTGGTCCCTGGCGCTCGACTTGAGGATTCTGCTCAGGACCATTCCGGCAGTGCTGCTCCGCACCGGCGCTAGCTGAGTCAGGAGAGTATCCGATGAAACATCGAGCCGCGTCCGGGTGAGCCAGATTCCGTTTGTTCCCGATGCGGTTGTAACGACTACCCCGACATATGTCCTGGGCATCTCCGCCTATTATCACGACTCGGCGGCTTGCCTGCTTCGTGACGGCGAGATCGTCGCCGCGGCGTCAGAGGAGCGCTTTACTCGCAAGAAAGGCGACGCCGACTTCCCTCGCGGAGCCGTCGACTACTGCCTGGGTACGGCAGGCATTACTACGCACGACCTCGCATACGTTGGCTTTTACGACAAGCCACTGCTGAAATTCGAGCGCATCCTCGAGACGTACCTCGGGCTCGCGCCCAGGGGATTTCGATCTTTCTTGAAGGCAGGACCGCTCTGGATCAAGGAGAAGCTGTACACCGCGCGCGACCTGCGGGCTCAACTGGGCACGGCAAGTGAGCCTTACGAGGGTGAGCTGCTCTTCTCCGAGCATCATGAAAGTCACGCTGCGAGCGCGTTCTTTCCATCGCCCTTCGACGAAGCCGCGATTCTAACAGTAGACGGCGTGGGGGAGTGGGCCACCTCAACCATCGGCTTCGGGCGCGGAAACGACTTCGAGATTCTGTCGGAACTTCGTTGGCCGGACTCGCTGGGACTGCTCTACTCTGCGTTTACCTATTACACAGGGTTCAAGGTGAATTCAGGGGAGTACAAGGTAATGGGACTGGCGCCGTATGGGCGGCCCACCTTCGTTAAGCTCATCTACGACCATCTAGTCGACCTGAGGGATGATGGGTCGTTCACTTTGAATCAGGCATACTTCGACTACCTGGGCGGCCTTACCATGACGAGCCGGGCCTTCGATGACATCTTCGGCGGCCCCCCGCGTGTGGCTGAGACGGCTCTCACGCAGCGGGAAATGGATTTGGCGCGCTCGGTACAAGATGTGTGCGAGGAGATCATGATGCGGATGGCGCGCACCGCGCACAAAGTGACGGGCTCGACAAATCTCGTGTTGGCTGGCGGCGTCGCACTGAATTGCGTGGCCAACGGCCGATTGCTGCGAGAGGGGCCTTTCCACAACATCTGGATTCAACCTGCGGCCGGCGATGCTGGTGGCGCCCTCGGAGTCGCCCAGCTCATTTACTACCGCAACACTCGAGCGCGGCGCGTCGTCACTCCTGGCCGCGATGCCATGAAGGGCGCATATCTGGGTCCATCCTACACGCCTGACGAGATAGAAAGCTTTCTCAAGGTTCAGGGATGTATCTACCGGCGGCTGAACCGTGATGAGCTCATGGAATGCATCTCCGACGTGCTTGCCGAGGAGAAGATCGTCGGCTGGATGAACGGACGCATGGAGTTTGGACCGCGGGCGCTCGGCGCGCGCTCCATATTGGGAGATCCGAGAAGTCCGCGCATGCAAGCGCAAATGAACCTGAAGATCAAGTTCCGCGAAGGTTTTCGCCCGTTTGCGCCGAGCGTGCTGCGGGAGCGTGTGCAGGACTATTTCGAGATGGAAGTCGACTCGCCCTACATGCTCCTCGTCGCGCCAGTGAAAAAAGAGCGTCAGATCCCGATGTCAGCCGCACAGCAGCAGGAGCTTTGGGGGATCGAACTTCTGAACGTGGCGAGATCGGATATCCCTGCGGTAACGCACGTTGACTATTCGGCGCGGGTGCAAACGGTCACGCGTGACACAAATCCGGACTATTACGACCTGATTGCGGCGTTCGAAAGAAAGACCGGCAGTGCGGTGCTGGTTAACACGTCGTTCAACGTGCGTGGTGAGCCCATAGTTTGCACGCCTGAAGATGCATACAGATGCTTCATGCGCACACAGATAGATGTGCTGGTGCTCGGGACGTTCGTTCTCGAGAAGGTTGCGCAGCCACAATGGCAGGAGGCTGAGGAATGGCAGAAGGAATTCCAGCTCGATTGAACTCCATGGGTACGCGGTACGGCGCGCGCGACGGGCGCCGGTTCGGATTCACGGTTGGCAGTGCGTTCCTCCTACTCGCAATTGTCTCCTGGTGGCGCGGTCATAAGCTTCCGCCGATAGTGCTGGCTGTTATCGGCGGAGCGCTTATTGTTGCGGCTCTCGTAGCACCGGCACACCTTCGCCGCGTCGAGACCGGTTGGATGCGTCTCGCCCTGGCCATGAGTCGCGTCACGACACCCATTTTCATGGGTGCCATTTACTTTCTGCTACTCACGCCTATCGGCGTTCTGCGTCGTACATTTGGCAGGAGTGCCATCGCCAGGGCGGCCGATTCGGCCAGTTTTTGGGTTCAGCGCCCGGAGGGACAGCGTCGGGGCAATCTCGAGCGGCAATTCTAATGAAT
Organism: Gemmatimonadaceae bacterium; assembly: GCA_014379205.1. GTDB lineage: Bacteria > Gemmatimonadota > Gemmatimonadetes > Gemmatimonadales > Gemmatimonadaceae > JACMME01. Next base: position 27,230 of record JACMME010000294.1, on the reverse strand, counting down.
CGTTTCCTGGAGTGGAGGAGCTAGGTGGCGAAGACTACAACCCTGCAGCGCGAGTTGTGGGCCTACATGCGCGAACGAAAGAAGTTCTGGCTCCTCCCGATCATCATCGTCATGGTCCTGGTCGGGACTTTGCTGGTCTTCGCGCAGGGTTCTGTCCTGGCGCCTTTCATCTATACGATCTTCTGACACACTACAAGCTGATGTCGATTCCGGTCAGCGGACGCAGGCCGTGGACGTCAGCGCGATCGATGGCAGTAAACTGTCTACCGATGCTTACCGCTGGCATCGGGTATGGATTCGGAGATGGGCGTTCCGGGAATCTGTTCGCGCTGCGAGTCGTGCGAACTGGTGTCGTCCAGCCGCGATAATGCAGCTCGACATCCGGCATTGCGTCCGCCGGTGGATTGTGATGACGGCTGTAGGTGCCATCTCCGCGTGCAGCTTCGCAGACGGCTCCGCGCGTGAGAAGGTGTTCCCGTCCCGCGCTGAGTCTCTACTAGCGGGCTTCGGCTCCACAGGAGCGCCGAGTGATTCCGCATACGAGAATCTCTTCCGCTATGTACTTCAGGGATTCGAAACTTATCGCGACTCCTCAGGGTCGGGTGCGCATTACCCGGGACTTCCGAGCTCTCATGGAGCTCGTATTGATGCAATGGAAGGATTCACCCGGGTCGCGCCAATGGTGGGAGCGTGGCTGCATTCCGGTCGGCCGGCCATCCTCATCGCCGTAGATGGCGACTCTGTGGATCTGGTCGCCCTCGTGAGGCGCGGGATTCTTGCCGGGACAGACCCGGCATCGCCTGGCTTCTGGGGTGAGATCCAGGACATGGACCAGCGGCTGTGCGAGGCCGCCGATGTGGCTCTAACGCTCTGGCTTACTCGCGACCGCGTGTGGGACTTCATGACTCTGGAAGAACGTGCGATTGTGGTAAGCTGGCTACGTGACGGAATGACGCGCGGAATCGCCGACAATAATTGGCATCTCTTCCCCGTTTTCATCGGCGCGGTAATCCGAGGGCTCGGGGAGTCGGCAGACACGACCGTGATGCAGTCGCACTACGCGCGCTTCAAGAGCTTCTATCGCGGCGAGGGTTGGTTCAGCGACGGACCGAAGAACACGTACGACTTCTATAATGCATGGGGAATCCACTACCAGTTGTACTGGATTGCCGAGGTTGCTCCAGACTGGGACGGGGCGTTCATCGCGGACACACGCGCTCAGTTCCTGAAATCGTATCGGCACCTGATCGCCCGTGACGGCATACCGATTATGGGTCGAAGCATATGTTATCGAATGGCTGCTCCCGCTCCGCTCGTTTTTGGGCATGCGGCTGACCCGTCAGCGATGCCTGCGGCAGAGGCAAGACGCGCGCTCGATCTCACATGGAGCTTCTTCGTCCGTCAGGGAGCGATGCAACGAGGTAACGTTGCCCAGGGGTATTGCAGTACTGACGAGCGCGTGTTGGACAACTACTCCGGGCCGGCTAGCTGTCTCTGGTCCTTGCGCTCACTCGTCGTGGCTTTCTACCTGCCACGATCCGCGCCGTTCTGGCATGTGCGCGGCGCCGGCCTCCCCATCGATGAGGCCGATTTTCGGTTGACGGTGAAGTCCATTGGGTGGACTATCGTCGGCGACCATGAGAGCGGCAATGTGCTGATCGTGAACCACGATTCGCTTGCAAAGTCGGAGACCGTGCTTTCGAGTGAGCCTTTCATCGACAGAATTAAAACCGCGATTCGAGGAACGCCCCACCGCCCACACAACGAATTAGCCAAGTATCGTCGCGGTCAGTACAGCTCCAGTCAGCCGCTTGGTACATGCGCTCGGTCGGGGCCATTCCAGGCGGATGCGCCCCCATAGTTTCGACAAACCAGCGAAACGATGCGCGCACTCACCTCACTTGCGGTGATGCAACTCCATGGACGGGGCGCGAAACCCGGCGCCGAACATCCGTGCGCAGAAGCGCAGCGGCCAGGTGGCGATGTCCTTCGGTGCTCCAATGATAATCGTACGGTATGAAGTATCGTCCGATAGTTTTCCGAGGGTCTTCCGCTGGGTCTATGAAGTCCGGAAAGAAATTCAGAAAACCGACGCCATTGGCGCTCGTCCACTGACGCCACATGCGCACTTGCCTACCACTAGTGTCGCGGTGAGCTATCTGGTCGGGCCATGGGTAAATCGCCACAGTAAGCGCAATCTCCTGGCGGCGCAAAAGGGCAAGCAATCGGTCCATGTTCTCCACAGCGCGCTGTGCGCCCACCCTGCCGTAACGCTCAAACGCTGCGCTGTCGAAAGTCCAGGCGGCGATTTCCTCACGAAGTGCATATCGCTTCCGGCTGCCAATTACATCCTTCACAGCATCGCCAACATGGAAGAGGACCGAATTGTCCTTCAGCGAGGCTTTGAGCGATCGGAAGCGAGGTTCAGGCGGCGCTTCCAGGTCAATGACGTGATCGGCGCTGTCAACGACGTATTGGCGCGCCTCGTTGGATATGTCAGAGATGTCGATGAACACGAGGACGCCGTCGATACTGAGACCCAGTTCGTCGAGCAAATATTTCGTCTTACGGTAATACATTGCCGGCGAATACCCAGCAACCGCGCCATTGAGCACTTCGATGCCGGCATCGCGCCATTTCGTAGCGACGATCCCGGCGAACGTGGAATCGAAGGCGATCCCCACTCCTTCGGTAAAGGAGTCACCCAGCAGCAGTAGTCGCGGAAGCGGTCCGCGGAGCGGTACTTCTCGTGTCGCGTCGTCACGAAAGCCCAGGCTGTTTGTAGTAGTGTGGTAGGGAATGTTTCCCCACATGCTCCGTGCGTCGGTGCTAGCGGCCAGGTCGTGGTGGTAAATCGGGGAGACGATACGGTATTTCCGCTCCAGAACGCCACGCTCCTGGAATCTCCACGCGGAAAACGTGCGCTTCAGAATTTGCGCGGCGCCGACATCGAGAACCGCGAAGATCAGTACGAATGCCACTATCCCTTTCACGCGCTCCGGCCTCAAGCTAATTTTTCCAGGCGTGCACGGCGCATACGATACCCCCTAGATCGTCGTCCGGCTTCCGACGAGCCCGCGTTTCATCCCATTGGCGAGCACTTGGACCTGGCGAATCAACCACTGCACATCAACGAGCTTAGGTATTAGGGTATCTCGCATGGTGCACCGCTCGCGCCTGCAGAACAGCCGCATGAAGAGGAGAGCCGCAAGCCAGTATGAGGCGGCCGCTGCCAGGCTTGCGCCAAGCACACCGAGGCGGGGAATCAGAACAAAACAGAGCACCGCATCGAGCGCGGCTGCCGCTCCAAAAATCGGAATGCCAGCGCCCGGCCGACCGCCGGCAGACGCGTGATTCCAGGTCACGAAGATCGTACTCCATGCGACGGTGGCGAGAAGCAACCAGCGAAAGGCCACGACTGCCTCACTAAAGCGATTTCCATAGAGTAGCAGTACGAGTGGCTCGGAGATCAACACCAGGAGGACCGAGATTACGACGCCCATGAGAAAGACACGACGCACGATTGCAGCCGCATGGCCTTCGGGCACCTTGCCGGATGCGAACGCCGGGAAGAGCATTGTTCCAAGCTCACTAGGCAGACGCGACACGACTTCGGCCAGGCCCACCGCCACCGAGTAAATGCCGAGCGCCGATTTACCGAGCAGGTACGCGACAAGGAAAAAGTCGAGCCTGCTCGTGAGCGCCAGCGCGAGGTCGCTGAGGTACTGAAGCATGCCAAACCGAGCGGACTTACGCGCGAATTCGGGGGAGAACGGACCGATAATGCGGGTGCGGCGAGCGAGCAGAATCTGGAAGACAATGGCGCAGGCAAACTGGGTCGCGACGAACGCGATAACCAGGTCTCCCACCGTGACGCGCCCGAGCAGGTACACCAATGCAAAGGCGAACAGAGGTGAGGCGAGGTTGAGAGCCGTACTTACCTTGGCGAGCGGGTATTCGTGTGTGACGAGGAGGTACTGTCGCTGAAAGTTGAGCAGCGCGAGCACCGGCACGCACAGAACACCAGCTATGACAGCGCGCCACCCGAGAGTCGCCACGACCTGAATGTTGAAGACCCAGCCGGCAAGGAAGTAGAGCGCCGCCGAGCCACCTCCGAGGACCAACGACACGATAAGGCCATTGGGCATGAAGTTCGGGAGCCGGCCAGGTTCCTTGGCGGCATGGTACATCTGTCCATGTCCAATTCCGAAGCCCGCGAATACTGTGACGGTCGCAATGCTGGCCTGGAACAGGCTGAACGCACCCTTTCCCTCAGCACCCAGGGCACGCGCCAGGACAATGCTGGACAGAAAGGACGCGACGAAGCCGACGTAAGAGATGATGATGGCGCGCAAAACACGCCCAGACATTGCCGCGCCCTCTGTTCCTCCAGGCCGTCCCATCTGCGCAGGCGGAGCGACCGGTGACGAAGTCATCGGCGCGCGATCGTGGTCACGATCGTCCGGCGACCGTGTCGAAGATACGAGCTAGGAGAGCAGTCTGAACGCGCCGATCGAAGCGCTGTAAAGCCGACCCATGCGGACTCCAATCCCCCTTTTGCCATGCACGGTACAGCCGTAGGAGAGAGTTGTAGATGTGGTCTTCGTCGTTGCACACAACCTCGCCCGCGCCGGCCTCGCGAATTACGGCTGCCGCATCGCCGTCGCTGGGCCCGATGAACAGCACAGGACGTCCCGCTGCCATGTACTCGTAGAGCTTGCCCGGAACCCAGTGCCTCGCATTCTCATTCGGCAAGTTGGCCAGGAGTACCGACGACGCTCGCATCACTCGCACCGCTTCGTTGTGATCGATCCGGTCGGAGCGGTGCCACGTGCCAGGGAGGAGAAGCGACTCCGCCGCGTTTCGGACCCCGCGCGCTTGCCAACCGTACAGGGAGAGGCTTGCCTCGGGCTGGTCGTCAGCGAATCGTCGAAATGCCCTGAAGAAGCGGTCCGCGTGGGGCATTTCGTAGAAATTGCCGAGGCATGTCACCCGGAAGCGAGACAAATCGATCGGTACTGGCGTTGCGGTCTCGAAATCCGCTGGATCGAATCCATTTGGAATCACGCTGATCTTATTGGCGGAAATTCCGAATGCATCGATCATCGCCTGGCGGTTGCGCGGAGTATTGGCAATAACGACGTCGGCGTCTCGAAGGATCCCGCCTTCCAACCGCCTCTCGAGGCGGGCATGGGCTTGCCACGGGGGACGGTACGTAGCTATCTGCGTCCACGCGTCCCGGAAGTCCGCCACCCATGGTATGCTCCGCTCCCGCTGTAATGCGCGTGCCACGAAGTGAGCTGAGTACGGAGGTGAGCTGCTGTAGATTACCCCAACGTTTCCTGTCGATGCGATACGCCGTGCCGCGCGCAGCGCCGACGGATACCACCCTATCTTGTAGTTCGTCGGCAGCAGCGGAATCATCCGCTCGGCGTTCACTATCAGCTTACGAGCGCGAAGCCGATTCAACAGCGCGAAGATGCCGGCGAACTCAACGCTAGCAGTCCGTACAACCTCCGTCCCGGGAAGCACATCGGACAGCAGTGACTCGTCGCGTCCATTCTCGATCACATTTCGGCCGTTCGGCTTGGCAGCGACGATTGCAGGACGCCAGCCATGAGCCGGAAGATACTTCGCGAATTTGGTACTTCGCTGAACACCACCACCGCCGATGGGTGGGAAGAAGTAGCAAAGCATTAGTGCTACGTCCACCGTGCCCCTCCAGCACCTGCCAGAGACCCGACGTCAGCGTCACGCAGATCTTCACCGTCCACAAAGGTTCGCAGCCAGAGCTCGAGCACGAGGAGCGCCCAAAGCCGGATGGCATCTGTTCTCGAGATATCAGTTCTGCCCGCGCGAATCCACGCACCGATACGATCACGTCCCATAAGCTCGCCGACGCGCGAATCGGAGTGCGTAAGGAGTTGGATGGCATCGGCTCCGAGCTCGGCACGCATCCAGCTGGCAACGGGCGGACCGAAGCCTTGTTTAGGACGATCGAGGATGGCGTCTGGGACATGTTTACGCAGCGCGCGTCGCAAGAGAAACTTCAGCTCGCCACCCTGCATCTTCAGGGCGCCGGGTAATCGCGCGGCGAACTCGACGAGTCGATGATCGAGTAGTGGGACGCGCGACTCGAGTGACACGGCCATCGTCATCTTGTCAAGCAACATCAGCAGATCACCCGGGAGATACACGTTAAGGTCGACGTGCATCATTGCTCCCGCAGGGTCGCTGCTGGCGGCCTGCGCGAACAGCGCATCTGTCATTCGTTCGACTTTTCCGCCCTGTGCAGGCAACCCAAGCGCGGTTCGTGCTTCAGTCTCTGGCAACACCATCGACATCCGACGGACATAGCGATGACGAAAGTCGAGCCCTGCCGCGAGCTTTCTCGCCATCGAGTGTGAGTTGGCGAACCGGGAGATTACTCGTCCCGAACGAGCGGACCACTTTGCCGGCACTGCGCCACGCACTGCATAGCGCGCATATCCCCCGAAGAGTTCATCGCCACCCGTACCGTTCAGAATGACCTTCACGTGGGCCGCGGCCTCGCGCGCTATCATGTAGCACGGGATTAGGGAGGGGTCAGCATGAGGCTCATCAAGGTGCCAAACGAGATGCGGAAGGAGGCGCCCGGCGTCCGCCTGGGAGAGTTGGCTCTCTGTGAGCCGCATGCCTGTGGCCGCCGCCGCCACTCGGGCGTAGGGGGTGTCCTTTTTGAGATCGTCAAATTCGCAGAGAAAGGCTTCCAGCGAGACTCCTTGTCGAGAGGCCGCCCACATGATCGCAGTCGAATCAATCCCGCCGCTGGCGAATACGCCGACCGGCACATCCGCGCGCAATTGAAGTCGGGTGGCATCCTCGAGGAGCGCGCGTATCTCTTCGCACAGGTCGTCGAGTGATGCCTTGCTGTCAGACTCCGGCACTGGCACTTCCCAATAGCGCCTTTCCGTTGCCTGCCCCTCGTGGATCTCCAGGATCGATCCGCACGAAAGTTTGCGTATGTGAGCGAACGGAGTGTGCGGGTCGGTGATGTAGCCGAGGGTGAGGTACTCGGCGAGAGCCTCGGCGTCGAGATCCCGCGGGACGAAGGGCAGTCGGAGCAGCGCTTTCAGCTCAGATGCAAAGGCCACTCGGCCGTCGTACATTGCGTAGTAGAGGGGCTTGATGCCCAGGCGGTCGCGCACCAGGAACAAGCTATGAAGACGAGCATCCCACAGCCCGAAGGCGAACATCCCGTTCAATCGCTTGACCATGTTTATTCCGAAGTCCTCATAAAGGTGTACGAGAACTTCCGTGTCACCCAAGGTGGTCAATCGATGTGTTTTGCTTAGTTCACTGCGAAGCTCCTTATAGTTGTAAATCTCTCCATTGAAGGTCACCCACACGGTCGCATCCTCGTTGCTGAGCGGCTGATGTCCGCCTGGGAGATCTATGATGCTCAACCGGGCTTGGCCCAGCGCTACCTCATCGCTGACAAAGGTACCGGAGTCATCAGGTCCGCGGTGCGTCATTGATTCGCACATGCCGCGAATCAGCTGTTCGCGGTTTGCGAGCGGAGAAGAACCCACGATGCCAGCAATGCCACACATTGTGACTCGCTTGGAAGCCGGTTAGGGTGCGGGAGCGGTAACACTGGAAATGAAGTCAGGCGATGTATCGCACTCGGGTGCGTAAGCGCCGAGTTCCGGAGAACGCACGGACAGGGGTACGGTGGCGCCTGCGGAGCGCGTATCAATAAAGCAACTTTTGCATTATCGGTCAACGGCGTCCGATGCCGCAACCACAATTGTTGAGAGGGTTTACGGTTGCCTCAGTTTCAAAGCTTTCGGTACTTGGTTACTGCATCGAGGTCTCGGTCGTTGATGACAAGGAGAGTTGGACGCGGGCACGCCACTAGTAGAGGGAGTTGGAGCCTGCACCCCTTCTGTCACCTTCCGGAGCCGATATAATGCGCTTTCGTCGACTAATAATTGTGACCGCGCTCGCTTTTGCCACCGCCTGCACTGAAGAGACCATGGCTGTGCAGCGACCCGAGGACACGGCTGTCAGACCACTGCCGAGTCGCACGCTTGCCGTACCGCCTCGTCTCGTGCTTACTCCTGACGTGGTCATCCTTCGGTCAGCGGGAAAGCAACTGTTCACCGCGACGAAAGTATCGGCCGACGGCACACGTTCTCCGGCGAACGTTGTTTTCTCCACGACTTACGGCATCGTTTCAACGGCAGGTCTGTACTCGGCGGGAAGCAAAGCAGGCAGCTGGCAGGTTGTCGCTCGAGATCCAGTAACAGGCCAGGCGGATACGTCGGCAGTTGTTCTCGTTCCTCCGGATAACATCTCCTTTCACGAGGGGTTCGAGAGTGGTACCGTAGGCGAGCTTTTCAAGGTGGGATGTTGCGCTCACTCGGTGAGAGTGCAACAGGAAATGCAGCGCTCAGGATTGTATTCGGCTCGTGCGGAATTACGGGCGACCGACCCAGTCGCGGGAGCGAGCAAACGATCCGAGTTGCGCGTAACCTCCGGAAACATCGTGGGAGGCGTTGGGAGCGAACGGTGGTACGGACTGAGAATCTACATACCCGACAGCTGGCAAGTGGATGTCAACCGGGAGGACTACCAGATTCTCGCGCAATGGCACAACCTCCCGGACACTGAGCTGGGTGAGCGCTACACGCCTCCGCCGCTCGCGATATGGATCGACAAAGGCGAGTGGAGCATCTGGAACTACTGGGATCCAAACGCCGTGTCGGAACTCACGAAAGGCGCACCCGCCGCTCCAGGTGGGCGTATGGTGCTCTGGCGCGGTGCTTTCTCGCGCGGACGCTGGACGGACTGGGTAGTCCACGTGAAGTGGTCGTATGGAGCTGATGGACTGCTGGAGATCTGGAAGGACGGGCAAAGGGTCGTTTCCCGGACCGGTCCTAACACATACAACGACCGACGCCCACTCTACTTCATGGCTGGGATCTACAAATGGATGTGGAGCAATCCCGGCGGTGTATGGAGTCAGCCCACGCGCGTCGCTTACTTCGATGACTTGCGGATCGCCGGAAGTGTTGGAAGCTACGCGGCGGTCGCCCCGCGCTGATTACGGTCGAGTAGCGGTCTCGCTTGGTCGAGTCTTCCGCTGCGAGGATTGGCTGACGCCGTCCTGCCATTCATGTTCGAGGGAGAGCGACCGGATTATCGGTCGATGCTTTTGGCACGATCGTGCCACTCGCGAGCGATCGATAGATGTTCTCGGTTTGCTCAGCGATCTCGGACCAGCGGTATTGGGCATCCACTCGCTCCTTGGCCCGGGCGCCGGCCTCAGCGCGCGCCGCGGGATCCTTGAGCAGAGTGCCGAGCACACGCGCGAGGTCGCTTGCATTGCCGTTCTCGAACGTGTATCCAACGTCATCCACCAGCTCGCGATTCTCGGGGATATCACTGGTGACGACGCAATTGCCATAACTCATCGCCTCGAGGAGCGCTATGGACAGTCCCTCGATAGTGGAGGGAAGTACGAAGATTGCCGCGTTGCTGAGGAGCTCTTGCAGCGGCTCGCCGCTCACGTATCCCAGGAACAGGATGCGTTCATTTTCCGCGGCCTTGATTCGTTGAACGTAAGGATCGTGCGCCGGACCGTCGCCAGCAAATACGAGCTTTACGTCGGTGTCGAGCGCACGAAACGCCTCGATGAGCAGATGACAGTTCTTCTCGGGCGAGAACCGACCTACGAAGAGTATGTATTTCCTCGACTCCAGATTCCAGCTACGCATGGCATTTGCTTCGCGGCGCTCGGTTGCGTGGATGCCGTTGGGCACGTAGTGCGTAACCGCGTGGTGCGCCTTGATGTAGTGCTGCTGGAGTGCGCGAGACACGACAATGGTCGCCTGTGGAAACCATACCGCCGTGCGCTCGCAAATCCGGAGTACGGTTGTCGCTACGGAGCCCCACTTCTCACGCCGCCAATCCAGTCCCTGCACTGACACTACCGCGGTGCCACCGAACAGTCGGATGATGGGCACGAACAGGGAAGGTCCGAGTGCGTGGTAGTGGACTATGTCGTAGCGCGCCGCGAGCGCGTGCATCGTGCTCAGCAAGCTATGAATCACAGTCTCGAAATGTTTCGACCGCGGCGTTGGAATTCGGACGATCCGCATCCCGCGAAACTCCTCCATCTTTGGAGTGAAGTACGATCGACAGTACACCGTCACCTGGTGCCCCCGCCCAATCAGTTCGGAACCGACGGCCTCGTAGTATGTCTCAATGCCGCTGTACTTTGACGCGACGCCGCGCCCTCCGATAAATGCTATCCGCATGGCTCCTCGATCATGATTGCTGCGGCGTCCAAGACGCGCTCGCCTTCTGATAAATCGCCATCAGCTCCTTATAGTGCTTTTCAGGCGAATGCCGTTCGCGAATGAGGCGCTGACCATTCTCACCCATTTCCCGGGCCAGCTGGGGTCGTGCGAAGAGGTAGGCGATCTTCTCGGCGAGGTCATGCGAACTGGCCGGATCAAAGAGCAGTCCCGTTTTGCCATCCGCCACGAGTTCGGGTCGCGTCCCGAGCCGACTCGCGACTACCGGCCGCCCTAGCGCATAGGACTCCAGAATCACCTTTCCGAGAGTCTCGTAGACGCGCGAAGGCATGACGCTAAACCGGGCGTTCCGTCCGAGACGATTCAATTCTTCGCGCCCGACCCACCCGACCAGTTGCACATTGGTAAGCCCTCGGTCGGCGATCACTTGCTCGATCTCCGGTCGCTGTGGACCCTCACCAGCGACTATTAACCGCATATCTCGCAGCTTCGTCATCGCGTCGAGCAGGTCAAGAATGCCTTTCTCGACGGAGAGGCGGCCGCTATAGAGGATGTAATCGTGGTCGCCATCGACCGGCGCAACCGCCTCGGGCGGGATTCGTTGAAAGTGATACATCACGTCGATCCGATCGCCCGGCCATCCGTACTCGATCAATTTGGCACGGCAAAACTCGCTGGGGGCAATGAAGCGCGTCACGCATTTCTCGTACGTGCCAAGCCAACGGTGAAGGTACGCCTCGCTGGCGAGCACGAGGTTGCTGGCGAGCGAACTAGAGTGGCAGCGCACTCGCACCACGTTGTGAAATGCGCCACTCGCGCACCTCTCACAGACGCTTCCGTGCGCGACGAGATTGTAGTTGGGACAGAGCAGCTTGAAGTCATTCAGGTGGTACACAACTGGAATGTCGCTCTGCCGCAGCTCCCATAGAATGGAAGGCGAGATGTGATGGTAGATGTTTCGCACGTGCGCGATATCAGGTCGAAATTTTCGCAGAAGTGCGCGAAGGCTACGTCGAGACTGGATGGAATAGATGGCGCGTCCCGCTAGACGAATTCTTTCGAGAATGTCGTGCCTTCCGTCCTTGAAGTCGGCGTACGGCACGAAGTCTCCGGCGAATTCCGACGGTCGATTCGAAACGTGCGTCATCGAGAACATTCCGAGCTCGTGACCGTGGCTCGATAGCAACTCCATCAGCCCGAACAAATAGACTTCGGTACCACTGAACTCGAAGTTGAACTTGTTGCAGAATAGGACCTTCATCAATCACCCCGGCCGACACGAACGGGTGCTGCCGAGCAGGGCGTCTCGAACAGTTTCGCGAATTCCGCGGTGTTGATGGTTCCATCGTAGTCCGCGAGCACACGCTCGCGAGCGCGACGTCGCAGGAGATCGCGCTCCATCTCACTCAGCGTCGCCGCTGCGCGAATCCGGGCGACCAGATCGTCCAGATCGTTGGGCGTGTACAGTGCACCTGTCAATCCGTCCGTCACGAGCTCCGGGATGCCGGTGATGGCTGGGGCGAGTACCGGCACACCATGAGACATCGCCTCGATGAGAACGATTGGGAGGCCTTCGCTGCGGCTTGTCAGAACAAACAGGTCAGCTCTCTCATACTCTCGAGCCACGTCTGCGCTCGGCATGTTGCCTGCGAGCGTAACCCGGTTCCCCAGTTGGAGGCGCTCGATCTTTGCCGCGAGAGATTTCTCAGTTGGCCCGGCTCCTACTATTCGACAGACGAACTCCAACCCGTCGTCTGCCAGCAGTCGACAAGCCTCTAGGAGAAACTCCTGGTTCTTGACCGCGTGAAGCCGACCCACTGTCAGAATTACGAAGGGGCGAGAACCTTCTTGCCTGCGCCCGACGAGTTCGCGCGACCCATTCGGGTCGATGCCGAGGCGATTGACGACTACCCGCTCGGACGGCAATCCTGGCACGCGGTCAAGGAGAAAGCGTTTGTTGAAGTCGGAGATTGTTACAACGAAGCATGCGTTGCGCGCCTTGAGGTCGATGTAGATCTGGTCAACCAGCAGGTCCGAGCCGTGCAGGGTCAGGCTGTATGGTATGCCTGTGAGTCGGCTCGCGACCATGGCCGCCCATGCCGGGAAATAGCCGTGATTCGCGTGAATGTGCGTGGCCCGTCCGCGGAGGACTCGCGCCAGGTACGCTCCAAGAAATGTGTGCATCAGCGCCTTCATGCGGCGTGGAATATTCTCGCGTCCGCCCCAGAGCACACGAGCGTAGATATCGCGCAACTTCCCCGCATCACGGAGGCAATCGAGGATTGCCAAAAGCAAAGTCCGTGGCCGCAGCGGTGTGATGTAGGTGCACTCGGCGGCGTACTGCGCCGCCTCCCGGAGAAAGCCGGACGACAGCGGTTGCTTGACTGCAATCACCAACACACCAATCCCGCGAGCGCGTATCGCATCTATCTGCTGCGGCACGTAGCGTTCACTCAGCGCCGGGAACCAGTGGGACAGGTACGCGACAGTAGGCCCAGCGGCAGCGATCATCGAGCGGGTTGGTCACCGCTGCCAGATGTACGCGGCAACAAGCATGTAATCTTGAATTCAGCGCGAAACGGCAGCGCTCGCCGGACCTCGTAGACCGCGACCGTTGTGGGCGACACCAAAGTCGAGTTGAGCGACACCCAACCGAGCCTTGGTAGATTACAGCCGCGAACCAGGCGTCCGCTGAGGTTCCCGTTGGTCGAGACTGGAGCAATGTGCAGCACAATCCGTCCGCCGCTGTCGCGCGCCTCACAGCCCCTCTCCTCGTCCATACTCACGTCCAGGTCCGCGGCGAAGTGATAGTGCCAGGTGAGCGTATGCTCTCCGGCACCCGTGATGTCGTCCTCGACGTCAATGGATCCTGGGGAAGTGTATCGAATAGCCCGCGTGTGGAGCACGTCCGCTGCCGTTGCTGCCCAGTACGGACGCACGCTCGCACGAACCGTCGCGGTGCGCCCGGCCGAGCTCGAACCGAGAAGCCGGACCTCAGCCCGATCACCCACGTCAGACATCGCGAGCAGCTCACTTTGCTCACGGCCATCGATGCTGACGGTATTGTGCGCGCTCGTTCCGCGGAAATACTGCCTCCATGGGCCAGCATCCCGATTGGGGAAGAAGACACCCGGATCGATCAGGAGCGGTCGATCGCCCGCGTACAGCTCGAACGAGAGCGCATCGCAGTGTCCGTGATCAGGCGCCGGATTACGGATGAATTGACCCACATCAACCGTAATGTGAACCTTGGCGTCGGTGATTTGGTCCCGGATGACGGCGTATCCCATGTCTGGGAGAAGGGTAAGCAACTCCGTCGTTGTGGTGACGGCGCGCGATGCGGGCACTGACGGCTCTGGAAGGAGCCAATAGTTCAGGTGTCGCGCATCCCGCCGAGCCGGATCGAAACGGATGTAATTGTCGTCCGCGGCAGAGTCGCCGAGCAACGCCACGGTGCCGTCGGGTCGGGATAGCGCCGCAGTCACGGAAGCCATTCGCGCAATGCGCTCCGCGAGCGCATCCGGGATGGAGATGCTGTTGCGTCGCGCGACGAGCAGCCACTCAGAAAGTTCGCCCGCGACTATGCGGTGATACATCGAGGAAAGCTCGGAGTGGCCTCCATCTGGCAGCACTTCGCACTCGATCTCGCGAAGTAATATTGCGCGTCCACGTCGGAGGAAGCGTCGATCAGGATCGAACTCCGGAAAGAGCATGCCGAACTCCATCAGAGCTTTCGCCTCGAGCAGGAGATGATTGTTGGGCCAGTGGTATTCGAGGGTCCTGTAGAGATGTGCCGCGTGCTCCGTCATTGAAGACACGATCTCCACCCACCGCACTTCCTCTTTCCTCGACGCCTGCAACAGTAAAAAGAATGCCCAGAGCCAGTTGTTCAAGCGGGCTGCCACCTCGAAAGGCTGGTCCCAGTTTGTCTCGCCATCACTGGGGTTGCGTGCGATCCAATGCTCCCACAACGCGCTCAAGCGGCTGAGGTAGCGCCTCTCCCCCGTGTAGTGGTGAGCGGTCGCCAGTTCGATGAAATAGCGGTGTCGATTGAGGTCCCAGCGCCATGAAACGTTATCGTCAATCGTGGCGCGCCAGTCGACTTCGCTCTCGAATACCAGCTGCCCCAACTCACGAAAAGCGAACCGTCCCCGCACGATTGCTTCGGCCGAGCCAATCGTCTCGAGTTTGAGCGGCATCGGGACGGAATCGATAATACCGGCGATGTCGGACTCGGAGAAGTGAAAGCTCGGAGCGCGGCGCGATTGAAAGTATAAACGAACCAGGGTGTGGTCCGACGGTAGCGCTCCGATGCGCCGCAGTCCGGCCTGAGCAGCACGCCGGCCGAGCGAGGTACCCGAAACCCAATGATCCATCCGCAGCACGAAAGCGGACGCGTAGAATTTCGCCGTCGAAGTCACGTAGGGCGAGCCACGCCGCCGAACTTTTCCTGCGAATGCGACAGCTTTCCGCACCAGGCGCGCAATGGAGCGTGGATGGCGAGCGAGCGGTCGCAAGTCGGGGATCACTAACGGTGAGCCAACGAGTAGGCAGGGGTGGGCGAGACGCGCGCCTCCTGGGCACGGATCATTCCTGCGACGCTAAAAAGGAGGGCGTTGATGTACTGATAGTTCATGATCACGAACAGGCTGTTGATGAAGAACACGAGTACGAGGGCGCGCCAGATCAACAGAAACTCGTCGGTGAGGAACGGCGACGAAGGCGACGACTGTTTTGGCAGGCGCCGACCGAGGCGTAGGAGCATGACGAGCGATGACACGTAGAGCGCGAGCCCGATCAGGCCATGCTCGAGCGCGACTTCCAGGTAGGTGTTGTGTACTGGTGCGCTCTCCAGCCTGTAGCCTTGCACATGGTCTCGCAGCTGAGTGGCTGACGAATTCGTGCCAGAACCCAGTAACGGCCGCTCCTGGAACATGGCTCCGGCGCCTCGATAAACAGCAAGCCGAAACTCGACTGGACCACTCTCTTCGGCTCGCTCCACGATCGTTCGCCGAAAGGATGGGACAGCGAGGAGTAGCGCCAGGCCGATCATGGCGACGCTCGCGCCGAACACGCCAACGCGGCGCGCCGCACGGTCCTTTGAGTTCAGTGTGACAAGTGCGAATGAGCATGCGAACGCGAGCCATACCGCGCGTGTCAAGGTAGCGACGATGGCGAACGGCAGCGTGGCCGCGAACAGGGCGGCAAGTACGCCGCGAAAATGGCGACGTTTCCAGTAATACCACGCTAGCAGCGCGAGCATTGTGAGGGCGGTGCCGTTGGCCACCGCCTGAATGAAAGGTCCGCGTGCTCGGTCGGTATGACGGCCGATCGATTCGTCCAGGATGAAGTGCGGGAACACAACCGAATCAGCGCCCGTCAGCGACGCGATGGCGGTAAAGACCAAGTACGCCAGCAGGATGTTACCCGCAATGAAGAAGCGCTGTACCGCCTTATCATCTCTGAACACGTATCTGGCGACGAAGAACATCACGAGCGGCACAACGTACTTGGCAGCGAGCAGACTCCACGCCTGCTGCTCGTACGGGGCGGTCGCCGCGCTGGCAATCGAAATAAGCGCCAGCAGCGCGAGCGGCACTACCACCGGCTCCAGAAACAAGACTGCCGAGCGCGTCAGGAGCATATGCCAAAACGTCGCCACGCACAGCACGCCAAGCATAAGTCGGTCGAACGGCGGCGCCACGTAATCAGGCGGGAAGAAGGCAAGCGCTGCAAGCGAGATGGGGAAGAGCAGGGAGGGATTGATCAGCATCGCCAAAGCAGCCTTCGACGGCCAGACGACCAAAAGTCGCGCGACGCCGGCAGGAATTTGTCTCGCCGTGCTGATCACTTCACCGTGCAGCCTGCGTCTGCCAGTTTCGTCTCTGTTCGCCTAGCCGGCATTGGCGTACTTCGAGGCGCCGAGGTAGCGGTAAGCGCCGTCGTACGAGGTCTCACGCTCCGGGTCGATGCCGTTCAGCAAGGTGCCAATTACAGGCGCAGACACTGCGTGCAACTGCTCCATGGCATAGGCGAGCGCGTCAACATCCGTCGCGCCTGCGCGGACGACGAGCACAACTCCTCCGATTTCGCCCGCAAGTACTGCGGCATCGGGAACCAGGTTGAGCGGTGGCGAATCCACGATCACGATCTCATACGACGACTCGAGCAGACGCAACACCTTGCCTAGTTGCGGCGAGCGCAGCAGGCGCACGACATCCGATACGCGCGGCCCCGAGTCGAGTAGGTCAACAGCGTGGCCGTGCTCATCGACGGCGATGGTTTCGATCGTCTCCTCCACCTGGACTTCGTCCTGCAAAAGGCTCGTCAATCCGTGGATAGGGGTGCGACCAAACATCTTGGCCAGAGAACCGCAACGCATATCCGCGTCCACCAGTAGCACCCGGTGTCCGCGCCGCGCAAGCAGTATCGCCAGGTTCGCGGCCGTAGTTGTTTTGCCCTCACCGGGCACTGCGCTCGCGAAGAGCAGACTTTGGAATCCTCGCGTCTTGTTGGCGATGGACAGCCGAGACTCAAACCAGGAGTACGCGTCGCGAAGCACCGATTCCTCGTCCGATTGTTCGAGTTGGCGGTCCGCCGCAAGCATGGCTCCGCCGGGCGACGGGCTTGCGTGTCCGAGTAGCGCCTTTCGCGTCGCGCCTCGGAAAGTATGATTGCGAGGACGGCGTACTTGTGGGATGAGTCCTACCACGGGTGCTCCAGTGACACGTATAACATCGGCGCGGCTGTGCAGGCGTTTGTCGTCGTACTGGCGGAAGAATGCTCCGGTTACGCCGAATACCAACCCCGTCAGCATCCCTCCGAAGAGGTAAAAGAGGGGACGAGGACGAATTGGCTCTTGTGGTGCCACCGCGTGGTCGAGGATGCGAATGCTGGGGTCCTCGATCGCTTGCGCGACCTCTGACTCCTTCAGACGCGATTGCAGCTGAACGTAGCTCTGCTCCAGCACCTTGGGCGTTCGTTCCAGCCTCGCGTACTCCATCTCTTTGTCAGGAATATCGCGGAGTTCGTTCTCGCGATCGCGTAACGCCTGATCGAGCGAGGCCGTCTTGCTCGTGAGGCCAGACAGATACGACGCGGTCAGCATCCGAAGCTGTCCGTCAACCACGCGAACTCGCTCGTCCAGGGCCTGCACGTCGGGATCTGCCGGCATTCGTCGTGCGAGCAGCTGCGATCGCTGATCCTCGAGTGTCGCCAGTGAGCGCAAGAGATCTGAGAGCGCGGGATTACCGATCAGGCTTGGATATGCCGCAAGGCGCCGATACAGCTTCGATTCACCGTCCGATTGCGCCGCGATATCCGTCTCTCGAAGCATCGATGCGAGAGCGTCGCGTTCGGCGGCTACGCTGGTGCGCTCCGCTTGCAATGCTGCCAGATTCGTCACTCCGGCTCGCGCCTCGTCGCTAAGACTTATGACGCGCTCCCGATTGCGAAATCGGCGGAGTGAATCTTCGGCGGAACGCAGTTGCTCCGACATTAAGTCGAGCTGTTCATGCAGGAATCGAACTGTACTCCTTGCCTCTGTTGTCCGGACACGATCGCGGTCGGCGATAAACCCGTTGAGCATCGCATTCGCTATCGCCGCGGCCGCGACGGGGTCGGGGTCGGCGTAGCGTAAGCTTATCACATTGGCGTCACGGGACGCGCGTGTCACGGTCATATTGGCCCGCACCGCGGTGATTGCGCTCTCGCGATCCATCAGTGAAAATCGCACGCGGGGGGGCGAAAAGGCAGTCGAGAGCGTCAATGTGACTCCCGGAAGCCGTGTTCGAACGCCAGGCCGGACGCTTTGAGGTGCAACGTTGTCGGTAGACGTTACGCGGTAGCTACCACTGGACTCTCGTGTCAGCACGAGTTCCGAAACGGGAGGTAGGCTGTCGACCTTTGACTCCGCTACGATCTCCCGCCCAGCAGCTTGACGAGGTTCCAGAACACGCAGCTGTAGGCCCAGGCTGTCGACGACATGCTTCGCAAGCTCGCGACTCTCCAATTCCTCGATTTCGCTGCTCAAGTCCCCGTCGGACGACCAGCGCCGGATTACCGATGGAATGTTGACTTCCTTTTTCTCAATTCTGATGGCCCCAGCTGCTTCGTAAATCGGGGTGGTCAGCAGAACTAGAGAGAGAGCTGCGAGGACACCTGCAGTGATGCAGACGGAGACCAGCTTCCAGTGCCGACGTAGAATCTCCCACGCAGCACCGACCGTCACGCCTTCGGTAGCACCCGCGATACGCTCCTCGGGCCACGAGGGTCCGCGTTCGCTGATGAGGCCGCGGGGGTGCTGAGATCCGGACATCTCGGACCTGATCACCGCAGTAGGCTGGCGACAACGATAGCGGTCGCCGAGATGCCTGCCGCAACCACGCCGGCGTTGCGACTAACCCAGCTACGCTGGCGAACGAAAATCTGATCGCCCGACTGGATGGGAGTATCGGCGAGGCGCGATGCCGTCGACAGACTGGCGACCAGGCGACTGCCGTTTCGTCTGAGCTCGATTCCGTTCTCTCTCGCGTCCGCGCTGAGACCGCCCGCGAGTGAGAGCGCGTCGGATACGCTGACGGTCGCATCCACCTGATACAACCCAGGGGTTCGTACTGCGCCCGAGACGTTTACCCGGCGCAACAAAATGATGTCAATGGATGGGTTCCGCAAAAATACGGAGTAGGCGGATACAAGGTGCCGTTGCAGTGAGTCGAGAGGGAGCTCAGTTACGTTCAGGGAGCCAAGTTGGGGGAGAACCACGACTCCGTCCGCGCCAACGGTGAAGTCGCCCGACATGTCAGGCTCTCGCCAAATGCGCAGTCGGATGGCGTCACCCGCGCGCATCGCGCCCTGATGTGATGGTGTTCCCAAAGCACGGACCGTCGTTGGACGAGTTGCTTGTCCGTCGGCTCCGGCGACCAACAGTCCAGGTCCAGCGGCAAAAGAGAGCCCGAAAACCGTCGTCGAAATGACACTTCTGACTGAAAAGCGCATCCAAGGTAGTACGGTGTAAGGAATCGAACGAGTTCAGGAGCGACGCTCTGGGTTACAGCCGCGCGAGTCGAAGGCCGAAGTAATAGAAAGGCAGCCGCTCGCAGGGACAGGATTCGACTGGGCACGGCGTCAAGCGCATACGTGCTATGGGGGGATTCGGTACATTCCCCTGGCAGGACACAAAGGAAACATAATGGGGCAGGTCACATAATCACAGGCCATCGACAACGCCAAGTATGTTCGCTGATTCGTGCTGCGGACCGCGGAAACCCGAGCATGTCAATCGCGATCGTGCGAGGTAAGAGATACATTAGCCCCGTCACGTGAATTATCCCGTGCCCTAACCAGCGCGACTCCAAGTAGCGGCTCAGCGATCCGGCGACAGCCACGACGCATCGTCATGCACCTTACAGCTCTGTTCGATCTCTCGCTCATCGGTCGCGCCGACACTACCGCGCTCGAGTACTACGACGCTGGCGGGACGTTGCATGCCCTCACTTTCGGCCAGGTCGAAGCACGCGCCAATCAGATGGCGCACGAGCTGCGCGCGCGTGGTGTGGCGCAGGGTGACCGACTGTGTGTCCATATCACAAACCGAATCGAATTCATCGACCTCTTCCTCGCATGCACGCGGCTGGGCGTGATCTTCGTTCCGATGAACGCGCTGTACCGGGAGCGCGAGCTCCGACACATCATTGGCGACTGCGATCCCAAAGCGGTGGTGACGCCGAGCGAGTCCGACGAGCTTTATCCTGACGGTGCCGTTTTATGGCGTGTCGAAGAGCTGGCAGCGGCTGCCGCCGAGCGGCCAGCTACGAGGCTCCTGACACCGCTGGATGGCGACGAGCCGGCGATGATCGTGTACACCTCGGGCACTACTGGCGCCGCAAAAGGGGCCGTGCTGTCGCACAACAACCTCGCCGCGAACGGCGTCAACCTCGTGAGCTGCTGGCGAATTACCGACGCGGATCGATACCTCGCCGTCCTGCCGCTCTTTCACGTGCACGGGTTGGGCAACGGCATACACTGTTGGCTCATCAGCGGTTGTCTCATGCGGCTCGCCGAGCGGTTCGACCAGAGGACAGTAGCCTCGATATTCCGCGATTTCGTTCCCACGCTGTTCTTTGGGGTGCCGACGATGTACGTGCGCCTGCTCGACCCGGCGGTGATTTCCGACCTCGACGCGAAACTCATCGGCGCAAGCGCTCGGCTCTTCGTCTCTGGCTCTGCGCCCCTTCCAGCGCATGTGCTCGAGGCGTTTGACAAGCGCTACGCCCATGTCATCCTGGAGCGCTACGGTATGAGCGAGTCCTTGATGATCAGCAGCAACCCGTACGAAGGCGAGCGGCGGGCGGGAACTGTCGGCGTCCCTTTGCCCGGGGTGTCAGTGCGACTCGTGGGAAGTGACGACGCACTCGTTGCCGATGGCGAAGTGGGAGAAGTGCACATACGCAGTCCCGCACTGTGCGCCGAATACTGGCGCCAAGCCGATGCGACGGCTGCGGCATTCACCGACGGCTGGTTTCGCACCGGGGATCTCGCCGTTCGCTCGGCCGACGGCTACTACGCACTGCGCGGCAGGCGCGGCGACATGATCATTTCCGGCGGGTTCAATATCTATCCGCGCGAAGTCGAGGAGCTGTTGCTGGAGGATTCGCGTGTGAGCGAGGCAGCTGTGGTCGGAGTCGCGGACTCCGTGCGCGGAGAAATTCCCATCGCATACATCGTCGCCGAGGACGGCCTTCACGACTCGGTGCTCGCCGAACGCTGCCGTGCACAGATGGCGTCCTTCAAGGCTCCGCATGCATTCGTGCGGATGAAGGCGCTTCCGCGCACCGCGCTTGGCAAAGTGCAGAAGCACATGCTTCCTCCCTGGAAGCAGTGAATGGCGAATACCTCGCGTTACAAAGGATGAGAAGTTGAGTCCCGCAGTTCTTGCGTTGCTTGCATTGCTCCTCGCGATCGGACTCAGCATGACCGCGCGCGTCAACGTAGGGCTCGTCGCCATCTCGCTTGCATGGGCGATCGGTGTCTACGCTGCGGACATGAAAGCCGACGCCGTTATCGCGGGCTTCCCATCGAGCCTCTTCATCACGCTAGCGGGCGTGACATTTCTGTTCGCCATTGCGAAGTCCAACGGCACCCTGGACCTGCTTGCGCTTCGCGCGGCCAGACTTGTCCGAGGAAATGCAGGCTTGCTGCCACTGGTCTTTTTTGCCCTCGCCTGCGTCCTGTCCACTATCGGACCGGGAGCAATCGCCAGCGTCGCGCTAGTGGCGCCGATCGCGATGGTGACGGGATCGCAAGCAGGTGTCTCCAATCTGCTAAGTGCGATCATGGTCGGAACTGGGGCCAATGCAGGGAATCTCTCGCCCATTAGCGCTGTGGGTGCGATGGTGAACGCTTTGATGGCGAGGATCGGTCTTCCAGGACACGAGTGGAAAGTCTGGGCCGCGAATTTTCTCGCACACGCGCTCGTCGCTATCGCGGCGTACTTCATCTTTGGCGGAGCTCGGCTTTTTCGCGCGGGACGTACGGTAATTACCGAAGTGACCGCGCCGCGATTCGAGCGGGTGCACTCGCTCACCATAGGGGTAACCGCGGCGTGGATGCTCGCTGCGATCTTTCTCCGGGTGAATGTCGGGCTTGCCGCCTTCGCAGCGGGTACGTTGCTCGTTCTAGCTCGCGTTGCGGACGAACGGGATGTGATCTCGCGAATTCCCCTCGACATCATCTTCATGGTGACGGGCGTGACGATGCTGATTGGTGTGCTGGAGAAGACGGGCGGCATGGACCTGTTCACCCGAATAATCGCGCAGGTCGCCAATCCATCCACCGTCAATGCCGTGATCGCTTTCGTGACTGGGGTGATCTCGACCTACAGCAGCACGTCGGGCGTCGTACTTCCCGCGTTCCTGCCGATGGTGCCCGGTCTCGTGAGCGAGATAGGAGGAGGTGACCCGCTTGCCGTCGCGCTGTCGATAAACGTAGGATCTGCTCTGGTAGACGTGTCGCCCCTGTCCACCCTCGGCGCGCTCTGCGTGGCGTCGGTCGTGGATCCGGTGGCAGCGCGCGATCTGTTTCGGAAGCTGCTGATCTGGGGGCTATCGATGACCGTCGTCGGCGCGCTGCTCTCCGGATTACTGGCGGGTCCGCTGGCTCGTGCCTGAACGCGCGACTCCCAAACCATTGCTTCGCGGGACCGCCTTTCTAGCGTAACTGTATCCCGAACCGAAGTGTCCGGCCAGGCTGCGGGAGACCACACTGATCGTAGATCGCGCTGTCGGTGACGTTGTCGAGCGCGAGCATTGTCCTGAGGGAGCTCAGAATGCCCGGACCAGTACGAAGACGCCACGTCCGC
Organism: Gemmatimonadaceae bacterium; assembly: GCA_014379205.1. Taxonomy (GTDB): domain Bacteria; phylum Gemmatimonadota; class Gemmatimonadetes; order Gemmatimonadales; family Gemmatimonadaceae; genus JACMME01. The sequence goes on along the minus strand of JACMME010000294.1, from coordinate 4,568 downwards.
TGCACACCGACGTTCCCGACCGTCTCGCGCTCCAGCTTTTGAAACGCGCCGCTGTCCGGGTTCAGGCAATGCTGTGCGCCAACGTATCGCAGGGCAGCAATGCCCTGGGAATCGAAGAACAGAGGCACGTCAAGCTCGATTCCCCCCCGAACTTCTGGCTGATGCTCCGGCAATCGATCGCCGTTTGAAATCGTTTTGTCTCTTACGTTAATGTCTTGCACGAGCAGATCGGCCGACACTGAAATTCCACTTGCAGATGGAATCCAGGTCCCGAACAATTCAGCACCTGTCGTGCGAACCTGATCGCGATTTATGCGAAGGAATCGCCGGTCCGGAGCAGGGAGAGTCGTGCGCACGACTGCGTTATCGAGATCATGATGGAAGCCAACCACCTGGAAGCTGAGCGTGCGCACCGCCGTTTGCGATGCGACCAGAGTTACTCCGACCTCCGTTCCGAGAAGCGTCTCCGGCTTGAGATCAGGATTTGGCGCAAAGCGATTGAGCGCACCGGAGTATAACTCTCGAAGTGCTGGGAATCGTGAGCGCTCGCTCACGCTGGCGTGGATGCGAGTGCGATCGCCGAAGGCAAACATCGATGCTCCAACCCTCCAACCCCAGCGCGATGAGCGCCCCAGTGGCTCACGTCCGCCGGACTCAGGAGTCGTGGAGGCATCGTTGACAACGCCGCCGCTGACGAGGAAGCGATTGGTAATCGGAAATTGCGCCTCGGCACCGCTGCTCCAGAGCTGTTGCTCATACTGAGTCGTCGGGGTGTCATCGAGCGTTTCGCCGTAATGCACGCGCGCGCCGGTGAATGCCGCGCGCAGTTCGCCTCCCATCGGCAGCGAGTGCGACAAGCGAAGGTGGCCATTGTACAGGCGCTCGTCGCCCCACTCCCTGTTCGTGACCTCGTTGTAGGCTGCATCAGTGAAAGCGGTGATCTCGGTCGTTCCCCGGTTGTAACCGCCGGTCGCAGCGATGGAGCCGAACCCAAAAGGCGTGGCGACCAGGCCAGTACCGGCTGAAAGGATGCCCAGAACACGTGACTGATTCGGATACTTCCAGAAACGCGGCTGCTCGACGTGTAGCTCCGGAGCGACGCCGCGTTCGGTGCTGTATCCGGTTGCAGTGGCGGCAAGGTAGCGCCCCTTAGCTCCCTGCCAACGTATCGCGGCGAATCCATCATATTGACGGTATTGCGTGTTGAGTCGGATGTCGTCTTCCGCGCCAATGTCGATTACGTCGTCTGCCCGCGCAAAGCCATCGCGATTATGGTACCCTCCGCCGGCACGGAACGAGACCGAGCTCGCGGTTGTGACTGACCGCCGCGCTCCCCCGACGACGCTGGCTACCACTGCGCCATACGTGTCGACGCCCGTACCAACTACCAGCTCGCTTCGTGGCGAGGGACCCAGATCCGAGCGTCCGAGCCCAATATCGATCACCCCGCCGAGGGTGTTGGGCCCGTCGAGAAGCGATGACAGGCCGCGGATGAGCTTTACACTTTGTACGCCGCTTGCCGGGATGAGCGATGGGTCGGCGCGATGATCCCAGCCGATGGTCAGCGGAAGGCCGTCGAGCATCATTGCGACCTGACGCGACTCTGATCCGCGCACCGAGATTTCCATTTCACCGCGCGAGTTCTGGCGGACCAGGACGAAAGGGACTTGTCGCAGCACCTCCTGAAGTGATGGTGCCGGCGTGACGTTGAGCTCGCTTGGCGCAACGACGACCGCCGCCGCGCCGCCAACAAGCGCGGGGCTACGCGCCCCGGTCACGATAACCTGCTCCATTCGCTGGATGGTCGAATCGCGGCGCGTGGTATCCCGTCCCGCCTGCGCCGTAACGGCGGCAACGGGCGTGACAAGCGAGAGGAGGATTACGAACCCGTGCCATTTCCGGGGATGAATACAAGATCTCTGCATGACTAGGTTTGTCCGCTAGAGGATGAAGGGAAGGGCGAGTCCGTCGGTGGCCTTAGGATAAGTCATACTGGCGGTCAGCGCGTCAATTGGTATCTCTTGAGATCGCTGCTGGCTCGCACGTGAACGCCGCGATTCCAAATCACTTGCTTCGCGGGACCGTCTGCATAAGAAGCGTTAATGCTCTGTTGAAGCCGCTGGATCCCACTTCACTCCCCTTGTAGTGTCCGAGTCGCACCACCACGAGATCGTGCGACGGAATGATCAATGTCGTCTGGCCACCAGCACCAGCCATGTAGTACGCCTCGCGCGGCACCGGCAGCTCACCCTCTCCATTGATCCAGAAGAATCCGCCGTAGATCGGCCGGTTGTCGGCCTTCCAGGCAGAGGCCAAGGTGCTCACGAACTTGGCGTAACCCTGTGGCAGGATCCGCTCGCCCTTCCAGACTCCGTCCTGTAAGTAAAGGTTGCCCAGCCGTGCCCAGTCGCGCCCCGACGCGAACTCGTAACCCTGCGTGAGAAAGTTTCCGAAGGGATCCGTTTCCATCACCATCGTGCGAATACCGATCTTGTCGAACAGCGCGCGCTGCGGGAACGACAGGTACTCTTCGCCGTGCTTTTCGACGCCGAGGCGGATGAGATAGTTGATGAGGACGGGATCGGTGTTGCGGTAGCGGCCGACGGTGTTTGGCGCCCACTGTTGCGGACGAGTCGCCGCGTATTTAAATGAGTTGACGCTTCCCGTGTACAGGTAAATGTGGTCGGGATAGCCCAGCGACGGATCGTAGTCGGGATCCTGGGGTGCACGGATTCGTATTCCGCTCGACATGTGCAGAATGTCGGCAATGCGGATCCTGGCGCGCGGATCGCCGGGCGCCTGCCATTCAGGAATCGGCGCTGGCTGTGACAGTGAGTAGACGCCCTGCTTGATGAGGACTCCCATCAGCGTTGCCGTAAGGCTCTTGCCCATGGACCAGCTCTCCAGCGGCGTACTCGCCGTGATGCCATCGCCGTACCGCTCGCCGATAAGGCGCCCTTTCCAGGTCACGACGAAAGCCGCTGTCATTTCGCTCGCAGAATCGAAAGCGGCGTTGACCGCCTCGGCCACCTTGGCTGAGTCGAGCGCCTTGGGGAACGGCGTTGTCGGCAGCCGGTCCCCCATCGGCCACGGCTGCGTGGATGCATCAGGGAATTTGCTCGTGACCTTAACGGGCGTGAACTGCACCGTGTCTTGTCCGATAGGCAGCGTCACGCATCCCTGGCTGCCAAGGTGCTTCGCGGTGCGGATCACGCCATTCGGCAGAACAACCTTGACGGTGCGCTCGGCGCGATCTATGACCGGTTTGCCCATCTTCGTGCGCTCTTCGGACGGTCCCGTGAAATAACCAACATTCTCAGCGGCAAAATCAGGATCCAATCCGGTTATAAAAACCGCGGAGCACATGATCTTGGCGAAACCGGAAGCATGGTGCTCCAGCGGATCGCCCGGTGGCGGTGCGTACTTGGTAGGGAGCTCGAGTGACTTCCCCCGGGAGATGAGTTTCTCATTGCGCGCCTGCGCGGCTTGTTGCTCTGCTGTCTGTTCTTGCGCTGACAGCGCGGCGACGTTTGTCATATTAGATGCAACCATGGCGACGAGCGCCATGAACAGATGCAAGGTCCGAATGCCTGGTGTGCACTCGCGACAAATCGATTGATCCTGCATGACATTTCCTCTCAATGTTGTGGCACACCGGAGTCAATGCGAGGACACGCAGTGTCCGAAGCAATCTCCGTTTGAGTCCAAAGAAGAGATTGCTTCGCCGCTTAGCGACTCGCAATGACTGATTGGCCGGCGAACGAATTCGAGAATATGTCACTCGAGCCCGTCGTAGGTGAGTCGCTCGTTCCTCGCGCCACGGACGTTGGACAGCGGGTGCTGCTCATCGTTCGCGTTGAACTGCAGGTGATGTCGTGAACCTTCGCTTCACAAATCGCTTCTCCCGACCCATCCTGTTTCACCTCGCTCCCGGCGGCTTCACATGAATATCCTCATTGGCGAAATTATCGGCACCATGCTGCTGATTCTGTTGGGCGACGGCGTGGTCGCGAATGTGTTGCTCAACAAATCCAAGGGCCAAAATTCAGGTTGGATTGTCATCACCACCGGCTGGGGCCTGGCCGTCTTCGTCGGTGTGTTCGCGTCTCTTGCACTGGGCGGCAGCGCACATCTCAATCCGGCGGTGACCATCGGTTTGGCCCTTACCGGCGCGATTGGTTGGGGCGACGTGCCGCTGTACCTCGTGGGTGAATTCATCGGCGCATTTATCGGGGCCGTACTGGTGTGGCTGCACTTCCTGCCCCATTGGGAGGCGACCTCCGATGCCGGCCTCAAGCTGGCAGTGTTCTCCACTGGCCCGGCAATTCGCAACAGCACTACCAATCTGATCTCGGAGGCTATCGGCACGTTTGCGCTGGTGTTCGGCGTTCTGCTGATCAAAGGTGCGACGATGGAGAGCGGCGGCGCGATCACAAACATCAGCCTCGGTTCGCTGGGTGCACTTCCGGTGGCGTTGCTGGTGTGGGTGATCGGTCTGGCGCTTGGCGGCCCGACGGGTTATGCGATCAACCCGGCGCGTGACCTCGCCCCCCGCATTGCGCATGCAA
>JACMME010000293.1 GCA_014379205.1 Gemmatimonadaceae bacterium | reverse complement strand
GTGCGTGGCGGCGGCTCGCGCCGCCACGCATCGACGGCTACCGGCTCCAGGGCGGCGCGACGCTGTTGCTGCGCGCGTAGGCGATCATCTGACCGAGGTGCTCGTGCAGGTGAGTGACGGTGGCGAGCATTGCGCGCTGCCGGCTCCAGTCCTGCCCGAAGAACTTGATGTTCTCGTTGAGGTTCGCGTCGGTGGTGAGGCCCATCGCTTCGTGCAGGTGCCTGAAGGACGCGTCGAGCTCGGCAACTATCTGGTCCCTGGTCAGCTTGCGCTTCTCATACTTCTCGACCGTCTTGAAGTCGGTCCCACTGATACCCGTGGAGGCCGGCGCCGGCTTGCCCATCGAGATCGGGATCAGGTAGTTGTCCGCCGCGACGTGGAGCAGGACCTCGCCGACCGAGCGCGCGCCGCTGGGGCGCCAGGAGTAGGAGGGCTCGGGGATCGCCTTCGCGAGGTCGATGAGCTTCTTCTGGACGTCGTTGACGTCGCGGTGCATCTCGGCCATCAGGCCTTGCGCCGATGCGGCGGTGGGGAGGGCGAGTGAGAGGAAGAGGGCCAGGGCGCGGGTTCGCATGCGTTGCTCCTTAGGAGTGGCGTGACAGTTGAAGATTGGAGTTCAGATGTCCGAATTAAATACATCGCTTGCAGGTGTCCATGCCGCAATAGGCGCGCTCCTCGCCACGGCGGACGGTGTCGGATCCGCGTGGAAGGTGCCTCGCGCGCCCGGGACGGTTTCAGGAATTGCATGTCCGCCGCCACCACTTGCAGCTGCCCGGCGTGGGATAGATATGCGCATTTTGGGTTGGACCCTCACGGCTGCCCTGACCGGTTGTGTCAGTGTCAACGCCAAGCCGGTGCATCATTACGTCTTCTTCGGCCAGGACAGGGAGAAAATCGCCAAGGCATCGTCGTTTCTCGAGACGAACGCGCTGGAGGGAGCGCAGGTGGCGTACTCGTGGAGACAACTGGAGCCGGAGAAGGATGCTTACGATTTTAGGATCATCCGCGAGGACCTCGCATTTCTGACGTCCAGGGGGAAGAAGCTATTCATCCAGCTTCAGGACGTAACCTTTAGCGAGTCGCGGATAAATGTGCCGCTCTATCTGCAGCGCGATGCCGTCTACAATGGCGGTGCCGACAAGCAATATGAGTTCAAGGAGGGCGACGAGGAGCACGCGGTCGTTGCCGGTTGGGCGGCGAGGCGCTGGGACCCGGCGGTGCAGCAGAGATTTCACAAATTGCTCTCTGCTTTGGGAAGGGAGTTCGACGGTCGCATCGAAGGCATCAACTTCGCCGAGACAGCCGTCGACTTCGGTGAGACAGGACGCCTATTTCCCAAGGGCTTCTCTTTTGAGATCTACCGCGACGCGATCATCACGAACATGCAAGCGCTGAAACGCGCTTTCCCGAAATCAGTCGCGATGCAATACGGCAATTTCATGCCCGGCGAGTGGCGTCCAACGAACGACAAGGGCTATCTGAGTGCGGTTTACCAGGCCGCAAAAGAGTCGAAGGTCGGCGTGGGAGGCCCTGATCTATTGCCTTTCCGACCAGGCCAATTGAAAAGTTCCTATCCTTTGATCAGAGAAGCCGCGGGAATCGTTCCCATTGGAATCGCGGTTCAGGATGGCAACTTCGAGGACATAAACCCCACAACCGGCAAGCGCGTAGAGATTTCCGAGCTCGTCAAATTCGCGACGGAGTACCTGAATGTTGACTACGTCTTCTGGGGCACTCAGGAGCCATACTACTCTGAGGACGTGATCCCGTTTCTCAGGCGCGTGAAGATGGCAACTCTTTCACGTGGCGCGCTTCCTTAGAATGGTATGGCTTGGAGAAGCCCGCGGGTATTTGACCGACTGGGTCACTCAGTTGTGGGTTCGTTTAACCGGTCGTCGCGTTGATCTTGTGAGCTTTCCGTGGCTCGCCGGCCCAGTCGGAGATCCGCATGGGATTGGGCGCGATTTCTTTGTGAAGCTTGCGGAACAAGAAGGGCTCGAAGTTGAGCACGACGGCGATCGCGGGCTCCTACAGGATTTTAACGCTTTGGCGGCGCCTGATTTCATGCCAGAGCAAGTCAACGCATCGGTGAGAGATTTCTACACCCGGACGTCAGCCTATGAACTCGATGCGTGGGCGGAATGGTGCGGTATTTTCCGTCCCTTTGGACAGATTCTCGCCCTGCTGTTCAGTCGCCGGTTGCAGCAGCTGAATGTTCCTCTCTCCGGCCTCGATACCAGCCGCGGTGTGACAAGTGAGGTCGTGCAATTGGTCGACCCGGTAACGCGCGAGATTCGCCACACCGCATGGATCCGCCAGCTGCTGGGAACTGGGAACGTTCTTTACGCCGGTGGCTATTCGCTAGCGGAAGTTCCCCGCAGGCGCGGACTCTGTGTGAAAGTGGTTTTCCCGTTGCCCAACGGCAACGCGATGGTGTTAATGCGTCCGGAGGCTCACCCGGATGGATCCTTCTCCGTTGTATCGGCCGGAAGAGAGTTCGGAGACCCGGGATTTTACTTTACGGTTCGCGATGGCGCTGGTAGGATGTGGGCGCGCTACGTTCGGTCATTGAAGGAAGGCATTAGGGTATTCCCCGCGAAGGGCGGTATTGTGCGCGCCGACCATGTGCTGACACTCTGGGGAGCAACTTTCCTAAGACTGCATTATCGGTTGCAGGCCGCTCGGCCAGAGCGCCTCTCTGTCGCAGCGATCTAGCGTAAGTGACAGCCGAAGATCAGTACTTCTGAGACGGTGGTCGATTTTGGAAGCCGCGCGAGTCCGGCGCTATCCAGATCCCCCCGCCCACCGGCCTCCGCAATCGCCAGCCGGAAACTCATTCCACAATGCTCCGGCGACGCCACGAAAAACTTGCCCTCCCCGGTCATGCCGCGCGGTTTTTTCAGCTCGAGAAGTCTGGTCAGCGGGGTCCCGACGCCCAGCGAGTCCGCCGTGCGGAGCCGCGGCGAATGTACGGCGAGTCTCCAAACGCGGCCGTTGACGATCTCCGCTTCGACGGTGTCTCGCGACAACGTGACGGCAAGCCTTCGCGCGGGCATTCCCTCACTGTCGATGACCGTTGTATCGCGAACGACGTTGCATTTCTGCCGGACGGATTCGACGGTAGTCCCGATGCGCAGCTGCCCAATGCCTTCTTCGGTGATAACCTCGTCGCCGCACGATGATGTCTGCCGACCCGCGCCGGGCGCAGCGGGCGGAGTTGACGATACAGCAGACGCGGAAGACGAGTCGGCGGGCGAAGCCTCGTTCTGCGACTCGCAGCCGATCAGTGCGAACGCTAGTGCCAGACGACGCATATCTCCTCGGGATCGCGTTTCACGACATCACTTTGAGAGGCGTTTCCTTCTCGCGATTACCAGACCATACGCAGCCAGATTGACGACCAGCGCGAAGCTTCCAAGCACGATCTGCGTCCCGCGCGTAAGCCCCGCCGGATAAAGCACCGGCTGGATGTAATGCTGTATGAATCCTCCACTGTACCCCGCCTCACCACCGCTTTGCCGCAACGAATTCTCGAGCGGCGTCAGCGGACAAATCCAGCCACGGTATTCGATGAGGATGCCCCAGATGGCTGCGGGAATGTGGAGGAACGCCACCCGCGGCCAGCGGAGCACCAGCAATCCGCCCAGCACCACAAAAAGAACGAACGCGAGGTGAACGACCAGTACGAGATCGGCGAGCGCGCGGTAGATCAAGCAAAAGGGACGTCGAATTTCATTCGCTCGACTAGCGCCGCGAATCGTGGCTCACCGCGCAACGGATCCATGATGGGATGAACGCGCAGATACGCCGACCAGCCCCGCCGGTCATCCACAGCGGCCTCGATCCAATCGAGCGCTCTCTCCGCATTCCCCAGCGCGATGTACACGGTCGCCAACTCCACCGGCGATACGTACTCGGTCTTACGCTTTTCCTCGAGCTCCAGAGCAACCTCCCTTGCGAACGAAGGGTCGCCCGCGCAGGCGAGTGAGTAGCCGAGCGTGGCCTTCGTGTAGCTCCCGCATTCGGGCGCCAGCGCCAGCCCCTCGCGGAGAACTCTCTCTGCCGCGGGGAACTGTTTGTCGAGAGTCAGTATCAGCCCCTGGATTCGATACGTCTCCTCGGCCGTCGGATTCATGGCGATGGCACGATCGAGGTGATATCGCGCCTGCTTGTATTTCCGGGCGTACAGGTAGCAGTAGCCGAGGCTGCGACGAACGGATATCGAGGCGGGATCGTTCTCCTGTGCCGTGTGCGCTTCGATCAGCGCCTCGTCGAACTTCTCCTGCGAGGCGAGGAGAAAAGCGTACCACTGGTGCGCAGTCGCATAGCGCGGGTCGAGCTCGATCGCGCGGCG
>JACMME010000028.1 GCA_014379205.1 Gemmatimonadaceae bacterium | reverse complement strand
GCACCCAATGCTGGGCCGACTGGCTCAAGCAACAGACGATGCTGATCAATCATTACGGCCTGAACGTGATGGATCCCCAGGCGCGGTCGTTCCTCACCAAGAACATGACAGCGTTCCTCTTCAAGACCGGCTCGTCGTCCGACATCGACACGAGCAAAAAGGGCACGATCACGCACGGATGATGCGGAACCCGAAGTGGCTACTCGTCTTATCCGTCCTGCTCGCGTCGGCGAGCTGCAAGACAGCCGGCAGCAATCCCGCGGAAAGCGGCCAATTTGGGACGGCAACGTCATCTCGGTGGACAGATTCCGTTCTCGCCTCGCTCACCCTCCGTGAGAAGGCTGCGCAAATTGTGTGGCCTTTCGTGCTCGGGGACTATGTGTCAGGCGACTCCCCACAATGGCGGCGACTAACTCAGCACGTCCAGCAGGAGAAGGTCGGAGGCTTCATCATTTCGGTGGGCTCGCCGACCGAGGTAGCCGCCAAGCTCAACGCGCTGCAATCAATGAGCGAGCTTCCCCTGCTTTTCGCAGCCGACCTCGAGGCGGGTGCCGGGTTTCGCGCGCGAGGCGGATACTTCGTACCGAACGCCATCGATCTCGGTGGAGCGATTGTTTTCCCCCCCGAGATGGCCATCGGCGCAACTGGGGATACCACGCTCGCATACGAACAAGGACGTCTGACCGCGATCGAAGGTCGCGCACTCGGCATTCACATCGCGTACGCGCCGGTGCTGGACGTCAACAACAATCCGGACAACCCGGTCATCAACACTCGCTCATACGGGGAGGACCCGGAACTGGTGGCGCGGATGGGTGTTGCCTTCATCCATGGGTTGCAGGATCACGGGATGATTGCGACAGGAAAGCATTTCCCCGGACATGGCGACACGGGAATGAACTCACACCTGGCATTACCGGTTGTCACGGTGAGCAGGAAACGGTTGGACGCGTTGGAGCTCGTGCCATTCTGGGCAGCGATCAAAGGAGGCGTTGGCGCGATAATGTCGTTCCACGGGGTGATGCCGGCGCTCGATTCCTCCAACGTCCCAGGCACGCTTTCGGCCAAGGTTTTGACCGATCTCCTTCGTGGCGAGATGGGCTTTAAAGGAATTATCGTGTCGGATGCGATGGACATGCAGGGCGTTCTCAATCAGTTCGGCGCCGCTGAGGCGGCAAAACGCGGCATCTCAGCGGGTATAGATATTCTGCTTCAGCCGGTCAACGTCTCTGAAACTATAGATGCGGTCGTCGCGGGGGTTAGAGAAGGGCGATACACGGAGGCACGGCTCGACTCCTCGGTGCGCAGGGTCCTGGAAACGAAGCGCAAACTGGGCCTCGCGCGAAACAAGCTCGTTGATCTCAACGCGTTACGGTTTCTTGTCGGTGACAGCTCGAATGTGCAGGTCGCGCGGAAAGTAGCCGAGAAGTCGATTACGCTCGTAAAGGACTCACTGAGGCAAATCCCGCTGAGCATTCCCGGCGCTCGAGTACTGTCGATTACAGTCGCTCGGCGCCCCGATTTGGCTGCCGGCAACGCGTTCAACGCGGAGCTGCGGAGCAGCCTGCCAAATCTGCGTACGGAGTTCGTGGCAACCGAAAACGCGGCGCTCCACTATTCACGCTTGATTGCGGCAGCGGATTCCGCTGACGTAACGATCGTGAGTTCTTATATGGGCCACAGCTGGGATGCACTCACGGTGAGCGCGCCGCAGGCGTTTACCAATTTCGTCCAGAGCCTCGCTCAGCAAGGGCGAAAGCCGATCGTTGTCGCATTTGGGAATCCCTATCTGCTCCAACAACTGCCGTGGGTAGGCACCTATCTCGTTGCGTGGGGTGGCTTTCCTGTTTCTCAGACAGCGGCGGCGCGGGCACTATTGGGAAAAACCGCAATCTCCGGTCACTTACCGATCAGCATACCGCCATACGCGAGTCGTGGAGCGGGAGAGGACAGAGCGATTCAGCTCCGCTGATCCAACGCTTGTTTGTAGTCCGAATGTTGACTGTGCAGCAAAAAAAATATTTCAGAAAAAATATCTGTTGACGATCGCATAGTCGAACCGTATATCAGTAGTCACCCACCTCAAGACGTCCAGCACGGCGCTCCGACGTCTCTCCAAAAAAAAATAGCGGCTGCGGTCTTGACTTTAGTCTCAGAAAGTGACTAATTCGCATCACCATGCGCGACCGCTCCCCGAAGGCTGCTTCATATAGTGTCGACGTTGGTCTGGTGACCGCCATGGGAAACGAGCTGGCGGTTCTGTTCGCCCGCAACTCGACGGAGCGGGAGCGATGGTCTCTTCCGTGGAGAGTTCCGCAAACGGGTGAAACGCTTGACGCTGCCGCCGCTCGAGTCGCGCAGGACGCTCTCGGCGAGGCCCCGATATGGATGAAGCAGGTCGGCGCATTCGGCGACGGAAAGAGGCATCCGAGCGACGCGGATGTGTCCGTCGCTTACGTCGGGCTCGTTCCCCACGAGACCGCGACGCCCCACGCGGGGTATACGTGGTTCCCGATGCGAGACCTTCCGCCCCTCTCCCCAAGGCAGCGCGCGATGGTCGAAGCCACTACGGAAACCATCCAGAGCCGGCTCGATCAGGCCCCCATAGCCTTCCGCCTTCTCCCGGCGACGTTCACCCTCAGCGAGCTACAACAGATGTATGAGCTGCTGTTGGGTAAACGCATGCACAAAGCCAGTTTCCGGCGTGCCCTTCAGGCTGCTTGGCTCGTCGAATCTACAGACGCATGGCGCAGCGAAGGTAGGGGGAGGCCCGCCCAGCTTTTTCGGTATGCACCGAAGAAAAGGCGTAGACCGCACAGGGGAGTCAGGTTCGATTTTCTCTATCCCTAAGCTAAGGTAAGACCCTGGTACTAATTGGCTTGCACAAGGAACCTCTTGCGGTAGCGGTGTATTAGTTGCAATGTGTACCTAAGGCTCGAACACTCTTGACCGGGAGCCCCGGTAACTATGCTCGCTTTTCTGGATAGTTTGTGCGCAGCTCTGCTCGCACGAGACAGCACAGAGATACAGCGACTTCTCGCACTTCCAGCGGCGCGCGATCTCCCTCGCCGAGTGCGGGAGGAAGCCATCGCTATCTCCCGGGCCGGCAATCGCAGCTTCATGGCGCCGATTCACGCGCTGCACTTCTATTACAAGCTCACTCACATGGTTGATGAGTCGAGCGATCCGATCTTCGGGGATTCTTCCAAGCATGGGGAAGCCGAAAGCGGACAGATGGAGCTCCCGCTCCGCAAGGTGGGAAACGGCGGCCGCTAGCCCGCTCTAGATGGGCGCCCGAAGCGAATTTTTCTTCCTCATCGCAGCGGTAGATAGATATGCAACCCCGTCGATCCGGACGTCTTCCTCGCGGCGTGAAGTCCGAAGCCATTGATCACTTCCTTTGTCCAGCGAGCGACCTGTATGACGCAAAAAAGCCCCGTTGAACGGGGCTTTTTTTGCTACGTGGGAGTGGTCAACTGACCTTTGTCACATCCGCGGCCTGTGGTCCTTTCTGGCCCTGAACAACCTCGAACTCGACTTTATCGCCCTCGGCGAGAGACTTGAAGCCGGATCCACCTATCGCGCTGAAATGCACGAAGACATCAGGGCCCCCCTCGCGCGAAATGAAGCCAAATCCCTTGGCGTCGTTG
>JACMME010000292.1 GCA_014379205.1 Gemmatimonadaceae bacterium | reverse complement strand
GAGGAACCAGGAGTAGCCGTCATGCTTGTCGAAGACAAAGGGTGTGTTCTCCTTGCCATTCTCCATGAGCGCGACGTACTCGAATCCGTAAGCCAGCCGGAATGCGCCGTTGTGATGGAAGTCGTCACCGAGAAACATCGACGCCGGTGACGCCTGCGGTGATGCGGCCTTCATCGCCGGATGAGGATCGAGCATGGCCATCACCGTCAGCCAGCCAGGGTACGACACACCAAGCATTCCGACGCGACCATTGTTATGCGGAATGTTCCTGAGCAGCCAATCGATGGTGTCGTATGTGTCGGTGCTCTCGTCGATCGCCTTCGGATCGCGCTTGTCGCGCGGGTTCCGGAGCATCACGAACTGGCCCTCGGAAGTGAAACGCCCGCGGATGTCCTGAAACACGAAGATGTATCCCTCATCCGCGAGCTCCGCGTACGATGTGGTGAAGGCCCTTTCGGCGCCGGCAATGCCGTACGGCGTGCGCGTGAGTATGAATGGCACGTTGGCGTTCATTGCCTTTGGCACGAAGACCATAGTGTGCAGCTTGATCCCGTCGCGCATGGGTATCATGACTTCGCTCTTGTCGAACGATGCGGCGCGATCCGGGGCCGCCGGCGTTTGGGCAGCCGTTTGCGCCGGCGTAATCGCAACGGGAACCGTGATCGCGAGGGCAAAGCCTGCAAGGGCGGTGCGAAATAATCTCATTGATGAACCCCCTCGGCTTGCCGCGTTGGGCGGCGTGTACATGTCAGACATGCTGATCGACGAGTATCTGGTTTCCGTCAGGATCCTCGGCAAAAAAACTGGCTGGCCCCGTCGTGCTCTCGTCAGCCTCACTCCGCAACTGCACGCCCTTGGCTTTCAGCTGGCGCTGGAGCTCGCGCACGTCTGTGAAGCTATCGAGCTTGCTGGCGTTGCTGTCCCAGCCAGGGTTGAACGTCATGATGTTCTTCTCGAACATTCCCTGAAAAAGTCCGATCACGTGATCGCGGTTCTTCAGGATGAGCCAGTTCTGCGAGGCATCCCCGCCGAAGACCTTGAAGCCGAATTTCTCGTAAAAGTTTCTCGAGGCTTCTATATCCTTGACGGCCAGGCTGATTGAGAAATTACCGAGTTCCATGCCCTGCTCCTTTTAGTTAGAACGAAGTGCGCTTGCGAGAAGTGCTACGATTTCTCAATGCGATGCGGTGAAGCGGCCAGAAGCGCTCAACGTGCTCTTCCAATAGTTCAATGCGCAAGCCTGCGTACACCCTTGTATACCGGAGATTCACCGGCTCGGCCACTCCACCGCTGAGGCTGATGGCCAGGTCTGCATCACCGCCGCCTTGATCGCGGCAATCAGTCGCGCCATATCCTCGACGGCAGTATCGTGCATGGCCTCGGACACGATCAGAGCGTTTGTCGTCCCATCCCGCACCGCGGAATGACCGCTCTGGCGGTTGGTCCACCGTCTGGCATGTGCTCTTTCTGAGGAGTCCGCGAAAATCACTTCGCCAACTTCGGGGTGTTCAACCTCGCCACCGAAGTTCTCGTAGATCTCGCCGCCATTCGCGCGCCTGACCTCGAGATCCCCCGAAACCCGCTGCAGGTCGAATGCGGCAATCGGTACGGCGAAGGCGATAGATATCGAATTGCACAGATCCACGAGTGGATGAATACTTGGAAGAGCATTGTCCTTGCGAAAGCGGCGCAGCAGGGCTTCTGAAGCGCAGCGATATTGCGTGGGCTTGAGCTCCATCCTCGCGAATGTTCGCCGCCACGCCTGAACTTCAGGCAGCGTGCTTTCTGTGCCACTCTCGAGACGATCTCTCGCCAGCTCCTGGAATTTTGCCGTCGTTTCAGAAACGTTTCCGCTTGCTGTGATCCCCTCAATACAAAGCACACCGGTCACGAGCTCCGGGAAGTCTTCACGAATTGAATTGGCGTAGCTGAATCGCATCGTTCAGGCTCTATTCAGCGCGAGCTGGGCATCAAGACGGGAAGGTTAACGGATGCTTTGGAAACAACGGATCAAAGGGATTGCTCCGTTGGTGGGGAGAGCTAAATCGCCGCACGAGTCGATCCGTCTGATCCGTTGTTTCCGTAGCATCCGTATAACCTTCCCGTCTTGATGCCCGACCGCAATTCTCCGCGTTAGAAATTAGCCCATGACTTCTCCCGATTTCCTGGCGTCGCTCCTGAGCTCACTAAGGGGGGGACCTGCCAGCGTCCCTGATAGATGCTGTCTATGCCACTACGACTCCGCTGCATTCGGGCACCGTTGAAAACGGTGAGGGCACCCTGTGGGCTGTAGTAGTGCACGAGCGGCTGGTTGGAAGCACAGGCGATAACGACAGTGCCTAGCGCGACAATCGCAACAATGAGTCGCATGAGTGTCCTCGTGGCGCGGGACACCCGTCCGGCGCCGGCGCCGATTCGGGGGAGTGATGCGTGTAAAGCGAGGGTCAGCGCAGCAACTGTCCCTCCTCGCTGCGGTGACCGTTCCTGAAAGGGGCTATCGGCGAACGGAAGCGCCCCCGGCTGCGACCAGCGCGGCTTCGAACCCGGCCGCGTCGGTCCAATCGCCGTCGAAGCGCGCGCCATTGATGAAAAACGTCGGTGTTCCGTTCACGCCGCTTCGCGCGCCCCCCGTCAAGTCGCGCTGAATTCGGTCAACGTGAAGCTCATCCGCGAGCGCCTGTGCCACTGCGGGATCCGACACTCCAGAGTCACTGGCGTACCGAACCAGGTGAGTGTCATCGAGTGCCCTCTGATTCTCGAAGATGGCGTCGTGCATCTTCCAGTATGCCTCAGAGCCGCCGAGCTCCGCCACGGCTTCAGCTGCGATGGACGCGTGCAGGGCGTGCGGATGAGCGGCCGGCAGCGGAAAGTTCCGGAAGACAAACCGGAGTTGGTCGCCGAGCGATCGCTGAAGGGACTTGACGATCGGGTGCGCCTGGCCACAGTACGGACACTCGTAGTCGCCGTACTCCACGAGGGTCACGGGCGCGTCGGCGTTGCCCTGGCTGT
>JACMME010000291.1 GCA_014379205.1 Gemmatimonadaceae bacterium | reverse complement strand
GTAACTACGCTGCGGATATCCGCGTTTCAGGAAGAGGGTGGTGAGATAATTCCGGCCGTTACTGGGGATAGCGTGACAAAGGCGGGCAATCCTCCAGGGAAGTAGTGCGGGCTCCCATTTCCCGGTCGGCAGCCTCGAGCTAGTGTGGTGATCTTGCCTTGAGGACGTGCGACGGCTGAGCTCGAGAGTGCGGAAAGAGGGAGGAATCTCGGACGTACGAATACAACTCTCGCATCTCCAGCGCTTTCCCCTACTCGCGCTCCGGAATTACGACGATGCCCACAAACTCTCCAAACTCATCCGCTATCCCCTGAGTTCCTGGAGGCGGCGCCCACCCGCCTCCATCGATGCGCAGGGTGGCACGGTAGCTACCGGGCACGAGCGGCAGCGTTACTTCCCATCCACCGGTTTCGTTGCGCGACATCTGTACAGAGCGCCAGTCCGTAAAATCGGCGCGCAGCTCCACGCGCCGGGCACCGGGCGCTGTGACTCTGAGCGTCGCGGTATCTGCGCCCTGCCAGCGCACGTCGAGTGAAATGGCCGTAGAGCGTGGTGCAACGAACGCAAACCGAGTGGAACTGCGCGGCCGGCTCGTCAGTCGAAAAGCCACCGACGCAAAGCTTGCGCTTGGATAACCACGCTCCACCCTCGATGGATATGTGCCGGCGCGGCCAACTACCGCGATCCTTCTGGTGAGCCAGAAGCTGCCCGCCACGGAGACCCACTGACGCCGGGCGCCCCAGTGTCCGGCCAGACGGGTTCCGGCCACTGCATCCAGCTCCGCCCTGCTCACAGGAATGTGAAAGGACGCATTGAGATCGGTGGTGGTCTCATACCGTTCCGAGTCACGCCAGCCTAGCAGCGCCTGTGCAAAGTTCTCGGCCAGCGGCTGAAGGTCCAGGGGTACTACCGGGTTCGCCCTGGGGAACCGCGAAGCGGTGATACTGCCACTCAGCATCGTGGAAGAAATGCGCGCCCACGCACCAACATCTGCCGAGACCATACTTCCGTCTGTGCTGGTATGCGAAACGTATCCTGTGCCCGCGCTCAGCCAGCCGCCGCGGCGGTCGGAGCTCAGATGGGCGCGCGCGTGAGCGGCGAGAAAGCTGTTTCGTATGGCGCTGCGATACGCGGAAGTGCTAGCTGTACCGCCAATCTCCACATGCAGCGCGCCGTCGCGTCGTGGCTGCGAAAACCAGGATCCTGCCAACTCTCCAAGGGCCGACGTGCCCCCAGATCCGTCGAATCGCGCAAAATCCCCGGACACGGAAAGGAAGATGCTACCCCGCTCGACTTTCAATGCCGGTGCGACTGACAGGCCATTGGTGCGCTCGAAGCCATCGTACTTCACCGACGTACCACCAGCATCGACTGACAACGTCGCCTGTGCCCGAGCCACCCCGTCGTTGGCAAGCGCGACGGCCAGGGTGAGCAGCAGTGCGCCGGTGCGCGACATCGTTAATCCGGTGGTCGCGTGCTCGCGGCTTCCAGGTCGGTAGTGGTGGCCACCTTTCCAGGCGGAGGTGGAAGCGCCGCGAGCAGAGCCCGGGCGCGGAGAGAGACTGCCGCGGCGGGATCGGCTCCCGCAACGATGTCCTGCTGCACGTCCCGCCGCAGCGCGGAGAAGGCGTCGGATCCCGATACTGTTCCGGCGAGCGACACTATCACCGAAGATGCGGTAGACGGCGGTACGCCTCGCGCGATGAGGTCGGTGAGAACGACCAGTGGCAGGGTGATGCGTTCGGCGGGTCGAACGGACCGCAACCGGCTCAACGTCGACGACGCGATTCCCTGTGAGAGAGCGCCCGCGCCCGCCACCAGCTCGGCTTCATTGGCGGAACTCCCCAGCGCCACACGCGATTCCCTGAGCCTTCGCGCCAGAGAGCGCACCGCCGTCACTATCCGGGCATCGTCCGCGCCCTTGCTCGCCCCCTCCAGAGCCTTGTCGATAAGCGGCTCGGTGGGCAGTCCACTGGCAGCCGCGGAATCCACGATCTGCTGCACCGCCGTGCGTGTGCGTGCATCCAGGCGGCCCTGAAGTCTCACGTCCTGGGCGCTGACTGCGGGCGGTAGACAGACGAGCATTAGCGAAACAGCGGCGAGACGTACATTCATGTTTGTTTCTCCCCAACGGTAATCACGGAGCTGGGTGTGCCAAAATCGTCATCCCCTGCGCGGGGCGCGGACGGATCGGCGAGCCAGCGTTTTCCGTCGACCACGAAGGCGTACTGGTGCCGCCCCGGCTCGAGAGGCACGACCACGGACCACAGGCCGGCGCGAGATTCCTGGCGCAGTGGTGTGACAGACGCGTTCCAATCGTTGAAATCCCCAACGATCGCGACGCGTGATGCCGCTGACGCGACCAATACGAACTGGACAGGCACCGGCGTTTGGAACGGAGGGATTGCTGCCGTGGTCGATATCACCTGCCCCCGGTCTGCCGATCTGTCGCTATCAAGTGACGCGATTGCCACGGCGGCTGCCGCCACCAGCGACACCGCTGCCAGCCCGCCAAGCGGTGAGATGCGAATGCCGCGGGGTGTGAGTAACCAGTCCCAGAAACTGCCGCGGCGAACGGGTGGCTGCGCCTGAAGCACAGCCGCCATGACGCGCACGCGCGCATTCAGATCAGATGCTGGTTGCGCGCGCAGCTCACGCACGACCTCCGCGATCAATGAATCCTGTTCCTCAGGCACTTCGCACCTCCCTAAGCATGTCCCTCAATCGTTCACACGCCCGCTTCACCCGCATCTTGAGCGCCGATACACCTACTCCCGTGATGCCCGACATCTCGTCGTAGTCCAACTCCTCCACGTGCTTGAGAAGAAAGGCTTCGCGCTGATCCGGATCCAGCATGGCCAGCGCCCTGTCGATCTCCTCACGCCACGCTGTTCGTTCAGCCGGGTGCGCCTCACCCGCCGATACGTCCGTGTCGTCGCCGACGATGAAAAGTTTGTTGCGACGGTCGGCCTGGCCGCCCGCCGTACGGCAACGATTAAGCAGAATACGCATCAGCCACGCGCCGAAGCGTTCACTATCCTCATACCTGTCGAGAGAGCGGTACGCCCGCACGAACGCATCCTGCACCGCCTCCTCCGCATCACGTGGATCGCGCAGCATGCTGCGAGCATAGCGAATCGAGCGCTCGTGGTAGCGGTCCACCAGGAGTGCAAACGCTTCGGAGTGCCCGCCAAGCACACGCTTAATGATCGCTGAATCGTTCATCCAGGTGATTAGGGAATCAGGAATCGGTAACTTGAAACCAGCCTTTTGCATGATACCTGTTCCACAATTTAGAACCCTGGCAACGCCCTTTTCGTCACTCGGCGCCCGTTACAGTGAGAATGTGACGCAAAGCGGGAATGGGAGGTTGTAGGAAATGAGATGGGCGATGGAGGCTGTGGGAAGTGAAGTATTCCGGCGCTCACTTCTCGCCGCTCCCGGTCCCTGCCTTCTCACCCTTTGGCCGATCGGGACGAAGACGAGTCACCATGGATGTGCGCGGACCAATTCTCCTGCCTGATAGTCCTATGAGAACCTTCTTCCTTTTCTTGATCGCAGCCACCAGCGCGTGCCAGAGCGATAGCATTGCGCCGCGGTCCAGCAACGATCCCATAGACATTGCGCGCAATTTCGAGGCGCTCAGCGACTCCATGTCGGGAGCGGGCAATCTGGACGGCGCGGAAGTGATGCACCACGTGGCTGAGATAGTGAAGCTCACTGGCCGCGTAACACCCGTGGAGATATCGGTCGACGGCGTGCCCATGAGCTTTCTCGCCGTGACTGAGCAGATCGATCACCCCATTGCGCAGTGTGGCTTTCCCGGCGACAGCCTGAGCACACCACCCCTCGACAGCCTAAGCACACCACCTGGCGGCGGTATTGATAGCTCCGGCGTCGTCGGAGACACCATCATCGTCTACGTTCCCTGTCAGCCGTCTGTAGAGGAAATTTATTCAGCGCGTTCACTGATCGCGTGGCAGCCGGAATCCATGCAGCGCATAGTGCGGCTAATGGCGGACACTGGTCGTTCTCGCGCACCCGACGATGTGCCTGACGTCATGGCTGGCATACCCACGCAAGTGCCAGGATCGCCTGATTCGAGCGGCTCTGTGAGTGGTGGAGGAGTGCGTCCGTTCTTCTATCCGGGATTCTTCGGCGAATATTTCGAGCGCCCCGAAGGTTGGTGGCAGGCGACACAGGGCACCGAAGCCAATTCGCTCGTCTCGATGAACGGCGCCTGTGCGCGCGATACCCTGGTACTCGAGTGGGCCAGGTTCACTTGCCAACGTGCGCAGATCGCGTTCGAGGTCAGTATGACGGTCGAACCGGGAGCGTTCTGTGGCTTCGGCGAGATCACAGCCACCATCCCTGGCGGTCCGCACTCCCACAAGGTCGAGATGAGTTCACACGTCGTGGAGGGTGTACGTCTCCGTCTCGTGGACTTCGAGCCGATCACCGTCCCGCCGCCCTCGCAGCTGCACTTCCTTCCATCCACACTCAGCGCCAATGTGGCGAACGGCGCGGTGACTCTCACCTTTGTCGTATCCAACGACAGCACCCCCGATGTGATCATCGGGTTCAGCAGCGGTCAGACCTATGACTTCGAGATCTACGCTTCCGATGGCAGTCTCGTGTGGCGGTGGAGCGACGACAAGGATTTCACTGCTGCACTCCATGAGAAGAGTCTCGCCCATGGAGAGAAGCTGACATACGTCGAGCAGTGGGCTCCATCCTCCCCCAGGGGTGGTGAGTACACGGCTATCGCGAGGCTCGCCAGTTACAACGTGCGCTCCGTCAGCAGGGTTGCGTTCCGGTTGCCGTGAGGAAGAGCTTCGACTGAGCTTGGAGCGTTGGCTTCCAGGTCGCACACGCGTCCAACGGCGCCTCGCTCCATGTAGTCGAAAGACACCTCAAACCATCCGCGAATTGAAGTAGTCCAACTCAGCACCCTTAGCATGGTGCCCCTTCATGGACGGTCCGCTGACGGATCTTTCCCACTCGTTGCGACATCTCGCCCGCTCGCCGCGATTCACCAGCATCACTGTGTTGACCCTCGCTCTCGGTATTGGAGTCAACACCGCCATCTTCAGCATCACCAAGGCCGTACTGCTTCGGCCACTTCCCTATAAGGATCCTGCAAGGGTCGTCATGATCTGGGGCGAAGGTGAGAAGGGAGAGACAACGTGGCTCTCCGCTTCCGAGGTGAAGAGCTACCAGCAGGAGACAGAGAGCTTCGAGCACCTGGCAGCATACACGAGCGGCACCGCCAATCTGACGGGTGGCTCGGAGCCGGAGCGGGTGATCGCCCCATTCGTGACGCCAAATCTCTTTCAGACGCTCGGCGTTGGCGCGCTGCATGGGCGCGTTTTTCTTCCAGACGATGCCGGCGCCGAGGCGAACGTGGTGCTGCTCGCCCACGGCCTCTGGCAACGCCGCTTCGGGAGTGACAAGGGCATCATTGGACAGACTATCCCCGTCAGCGGACGATCTCTGACCGTCATTGGCGTGTTGCCACCGTCATTCCGCCTTCCACTGGACTTCCAGGAGGAGCGGCCCGCGGAGCTGTGGAGGCCCATGTCCCTCGACCAACCGGATCTGGCCGGCTGGGGAAACAGGGGCCTTGTAGCGGTAGGCCGTCTGCGCAAGGGAGTGGATCCGGCTCGCGCGAGCTCCGCCTTGTGGACAGCCGAGGAACGCTGGTTGGATGAAGGGTTGGTAAGCAATCGCGATGGCTTGAGACGGAAAGCCGTCCCGGTAAATGACCTCGTGCTTGGCGACATCCGGCAGGTGCTCCTGGTCCTCGTCGGCGCGGTGAACGTGATCCTTCTTATCGCCTGCGCAAACGTGGCCAACCTGATGCTGGCACGCATGGATGAGCGCCAGCGCGAAATCGCCATTCGCAAAGCGCTTGGCGCATCGCGGCGGCGACTCATTCAGCAGCTGCTTACCGAGAGCGTGCTGGTATCGCTCATGGGCGGAGCGCTTGGAATCGCGTTCGCCTACGGCGGAATCAGGCTGCTCGTCACTTTGCATCCGCCCGGAGTGCCGAGGCTGCACGAGATTGGGCTCGATTCGAGCGTATTCCTTTTCACGCTGGTTCTGGCGGTAGCAACTGGTGTTCTGTTTGGACTCGCCCCTGCGCTTCAGGTCTCGCGGACGGATCTTCTGCGATCGCTCAAGGAGGGCGGACGTGCTGGAACAAGTCGCGCTCAGCTACGATTCCGGGATTCCCTCGTCATTGGCCAGGTGGCGATGTCAGTGATGCTTCTAATCGGCGCAATGCTGCTCGTCCGCAGCTTCGCAGAGTTGCAGCGCATCGACCTCGGCTTCAACAAGCGCGACGCGATGACGTTCCGGCTCCAGCTTCCACAGAGCAGCTATCCTCAGCCGCTCGATGTAATCGCTTTCTACCGAAGCCTCTTGCAACGCATCGAGGAGCTTCCCGGGGTGCGCTCTGTTGGAGCGACGCGTCTGTTGCCGCTCTCAGGTACCATCGGCGACTGGTCCATCACCATCGAGGGACGCGATGTCATTTCCGGTGAGAATCCCAACGCTGATTGGCAGGTTGTAACGCCCGGATACTTCGAGAGCATGGGCTTGAGTCTCGTGAGAGGACGTTTCATCACCGAAGCGGACAACGAGAGCGGGCCGCTGTCAGCCGTGATCAATGAGTCGCTGGCGCAGCGTTACTGGCGAGGCGCGGATCCGCTGGGGAAACGCTTTCACCTAGGGACGGCAAACCAGCCATGGATCACCGTCGTTGGCATCGTCCGTCAGGTGCGGCACAACGCCGTGGTGGAGAGTCCGCGCGGAGAGATGTACATCCCCCACACGCAGTTTGAAGCCGCGGGTGGCTCTACAGCACGAGGTATGACGGTAGTGGTTCGCACCACGGGGAATCCGCTCGCCATCTTCGAGCAAGTTCGAGCAGCGGCGCGCGGGTTGGACCCGAATCTGCCCGTATCGGACGTTCGCACGCTGCAACGGGTTGCGGACGATTCGCTATCGCAGCCGCGCTTCACGACAACGCTCCTCGGCCTCTTCGCCGGGCTCGCGCTAACCCTTGCGACGATTGGCATTTATGGTGTGGTCTCCCTGCTTGTCACGCGACAACGCAAGGAGATCGGGATCCGTGTGGCTCTGGGCGCCAGGAAGCGAACCATTCTGCAGATGGTCCTGCGGCGCGGGATGCTGCTTGCGGCGGCTGGCCTGGGTCTCGGACTAGTCGGTGCCATTTGGGTTACGCACGCGCTGTCGGCGTTGCTCTACGGTGTGCCACGCTTCGACCCGCTGACCTTTGCGACAGTGCCAGCGATACTCGCAGCAGTAACACTTTTCGCGAGTTTGATTCCTGCCGTGAGAGCAGCCGGGGTGGATCCATCGATCGCCTTGCGAGACGATTAGAGTCCGTGGTGGGTGACTCCAGGTCAGGATTCCCGTTAGGTCATCCAGCTGGATGCGCTCAATTCGGCCTCGTTGGGCAACTTCCGGGCACGTTGCGGTGGCTTTACCTCCCCGGCAGCGTTCCATATTGACACACCCGGCAGGCTCTCTTAGGATTCGGCCCTTCCAGAACATGCTCCCCGCTTCTAAAAGGCCGCTTCCCTAGCGCCTCTCCGTCATATCCCTCTAGATGTCGCCGTTCTTCCGCTTTCGGCGGTATGTTCGGTTTTTCCGGGGCCGGTTTCGCCCGTGAGTTTGTGCACTATACCGGAGGAGCAGAGTGATGCAGCGGATTCTGAGCGTTTTGTGCGCAGGCGCAGCGTTGATTGTGACGGGGTGTTCCGATGCAGTTGGCCCGGTCGATCCCGGATCACCGTCCATGGCGGCAAGCAAGAGTTCCAACCCTACGTACGTTGTCAAGTTCAACGATGACGTCGTCGATGTACCCGGCCTTGCCCGCAGACTCGCGGCCGCCAACGGTGGTACGATCCGGTTCACATACCAGCGTGCCCTCAAGGGTTTCGCAGTATCCCTTCCGCCCGCTGCGGTTGCCGCGCTTGCGCGTAATCCGGGCGTCGCCTTCGTAGAAGCTGATCAGATCTTTTCGAATCAGACCACTCAGAACGGTGCCACTTGGGGTTTGGACCGCATCGATCAGCGCAGCCTGCCACTGAACTCGACGTATAAGTACACGAAAACCGGGGCCGGCGTCACAGCCTACATCATCGACACAGGTATTCGCCTGAATCACTCGGAATTCGGCGCCCGCGCGACAAGTGGTTTTGACGCGGTGGATGGCGGGCAGGCGGACGATTGCAACGGGCACGGCACACACGTCGCCGGCACCGTGGGAGGCCAGACCTATGGTGTCGCCAAGGGAGTCAGACTCGTTGCGGTACGTGTTCTTGACTGCGAGGGAAGCGGAAGCACGTCGGGCGTTATTGCAGGCATCGACTGGGTGACCACAAATCACCAGCCGGGAGCACCGGCAGTCGCCAATATGAGTCTTGGGGGCAGCGCATCCACAGCGCTGGATGCCGCCGTGCGGAGATCCATATCGGACGGTGTCACTTATGGTGTCGCGGCCGGCAATGGCTTTTTTGGATTCGCGCAGAACGCCTGCAACTACTCACCCGCTCGCGTAGCTGAAGCCATCACGGTTGGCGCAACAGAGAAGACCGACAGGAAGGCTTCGTTCTCCAATTTCGGGACGTGTCTCGATATCTTTGCGCCAGGTGTAAATATCAAATCCGCGTGGAATACCAGCCCAACAGCAACCAGCACGATCAGCGGAACATCCATGGCTACACCGCACGTCGTCGGGGTAGCAGCCTTGTACCTGCAGGGGAACACGGGCGCCTCACCGGCAACGGTTCGCAATGCACTAGTCAACAATGCGACTGTCGGAAAGGTGACCAGCCCGGGTAACGGATCGCCCAACCGGCTTCTGTTTACGAACTACTGATTTTCCAGGGATACATTGTCGGCGCGGCCAGCTTCTGCTGGCCGCGCTTGTGTTTTGTCGGTAGTTGGGCGTAACAGGTGCCTATTACATCAATTAGTTCCGTGCAAGTGAGCTGATCGAGGGTGCTTATACCATGATGATGTCTTTCCTGAATCCGGAATCCACCCGCGTTTACGGCGCGCCGCTCCATGCGGCAAACCGGGATTTCATGGCGCGATACCCTGGAGACTCGGGCCGGAGGCAGCCAGTCCATACGGTTTACGGTGGCGCGCACCTCTTCAAGTACGACTCGGCTTCCAGGCTGGGCGGCGTGGCCCTGAGTGCCATGAAGCAATACGCCCCCGATTGGGAAACCTTCGCCGCCGCCATCGGACTTCCGGGAGCCGAACCTGTCGCGCTGAAATCCGACCGCGTGTTGCCTGACCGGTTTGACGCTCACGGAACCGATCCAACAAAACAGGGAGACACTGCTGCGGAGCCTTTCGCGCGCACCGTCTACTCGCGGGTAATGGAGAAGCTTCGCGCAGAGCCGGTAGAGGATTTTCGGCTGGACTACGAAGACGGTTACGGTAACCGTCCCGACACTGAGGAAGACGCACACGCCCATTCCGGGGCGCGAGAGGTCGCAGAGGGCATGCGAAGGCAGACGCTGCCACCTTTCATCGGGATCCGCGTCAAGCCCCTGAATGAAGAGATGCGCGTCCGAAGCCTCCGAACGCTGGAAATCTTCCTGACCACTCTGGTGCATGAGACGCAGGGAAACCTTCCCCCCAACTTCGTGATCACCCTTCCCAAAATCACGATCTCGCAGCAAGTGGAATTTTTCTCGATCGCGCTCGCGACGCTCGAACAGGGGCTCGGTCTGAAACGTGGATCTCTGCGTTTCGAAATGATGATTGAGACACCTCAGGTGATTCTCGGCTCGGATGGCACGTCCGTGCTCCCCGGTATCCTCGCAGCCGCACATGGGCGCGCGGTAGCGGCACATTTTGGCTCCTACGACTATACGGCGGGAGTGAACATAACGTCCGCGCACCAGCGCATGCGTCACCCAGCGTGCGATTTCGCACGGCACATGATGCAGGTTGCCTTCGCGGGAACAGGGCTCTGGCTATCGGATGGATCCACCGCCGTACTGCCGGTGGGTGAACACCCTGTCGAGGAAGGGCAGGCGCCGACGGAAGCGCAGGCACGGCAAAATCGCGCCAGCGTGCACCGCGCGTGGAAGCTGCACTATGACGACATCCAGGATTCCCTGGTGCGGGGTTTTTATCAGGGATG
>JACMME010000290.1 GCA_014379205.1 Gemmatimonadaceae bacterium | reverse complement strand
GCGAGAAACCGCAGCAAGTCGTCAAAGCCGCTCTTGGCCGCCTCCGTAGACTCCGATGCGATCTGGATTATGCCGCCCAGCTCTCTGGGCGAGGCCCGTCCTGTTGCCAGATCACGAAGAGTGGCTCCAACCAGTGCCGTTACGCCCCAGGCCTCGGACCAGCCAGCTGCGATCGCCGAACCGAGCGGCACTTTCTCGTAACGCACGTCGGGTTCAACGGAAGCTCCTATCTTTCCGACAACGCGCGATTCACCACTTCGAGGATCTCTTGCGGTATTCGAATCTGGCTTGACGCTGATGCTGCGCCGGCCTTTCGCGCTCCCAAGGCTGAGCTCCAGAGATTCTCCCGGCGAACTCTCGATGCGCGAAACGACCTGTGCCCAACCTTGAACAAGCGTGCCGTTTATCGCAAGGATCGTGTCGCCCGAAAGCAAGCCCGCTGTCCTTGCCGCTCCCCCGGCCAAAACCCGGTCAATAACCGCAGGGACCAGGCGCTGAATTGATGTCACGAGCTCCTGTCGCGTGGGCTCCCCCGAACCGCCGACGGGAACCACGAACTCACCTCTGTGGGTACGAATTCGAGGCGCAGCCGCACCGTTGGTCATCAGCAACTGAACGATTTCCCCCCAATTCGCGACGGGCTTTCCATCTATGGCGAAGATCGTGTCACCAACCACGAGCTCTTCGGCGAGGCTCGGTGCGGATGCGAGAGGCGTGACATTGCCGACAGTCCGAGTCGCCACCGTGGGATTCCCGTAAGCGAGATAGGTGCCCGCCAGCACGAGTACCGCTAGGAGGAAGTTCATCGTTACGCCAGCGCTCAGTATGAACAGCCGCGCCAGCAGCGATTTCGACTCGAACAGCCGATGCTCGGGAACCGGTACGGGTCCAAAGGGAGCCATGGCGTTGGGATCCCAGTACCTCGGCGGCGTGCTTCCGGGCGCAAGTTCCTCTTCATCAGCGAGCCTGGCGCCACTTCCGCCGACCGTTTCCGGGGCATTCGCTGGTCGCTCAGAGCCGCCTTCGAGCCGTGCCATGTGCTCATCTTCTCTCGAAGCCATGCGCACATAACCGCCGAGCGGAAGGGCCGCGACTATATACTCCGTTTCACCCCACTTTCGGCTCCACAGTGTTGGCCCGAAACCTATGGAAAATCTTGGTGTGTAAACGCCCACGAACTTGGCGGCCAGAAAATGGCCGAGCTCGTGGACAAACACCACTATTCCGAAAACGAAGACTATCGCGAGCGCCCCTCGAAGAAAGTCTATCATCGATACAATTCTCTCACGTAAGCACGTGTTCTCATGTCGGCGGAAATGAGCGCTTCGCGACTCGCACCGCCGAGGTCACCGAGCGCATCGAGCGACGTTGCGATCGCGCGTGGAATATCTCCGAATGTAACTCTCCCTTCGAGAAAGAGGGCAACTGCCTGCTCGTTGGCGGCATTGAAAACAGCTGGTGCCGCCCCCCCTCGTCGCCCCGCTTCGATGCCGAGCCTCAGGGCCGGAAAATCATCGCTTCGGACTCGCTCAAAGGTGAGAGGAGATGAATCGACTGGATCGAAGGAAGGTACCCCCGTGTCCTCAATGCGTTCAGGATGCGTGAGTGCGTAGAGGACCGGCAGCTCCATGTTCGGTATTCCCAGCTGCGCTACGACGCTTCCGTCCACGAATTCCACGAACGAGTGCACGACGCTCTGGGGGTGTACGACCACTTCGATCTGGTCGTAGGAAAAGCCGAAAAGAAAGTGTGCCTCAATCACCTCGAGCGCCTTGTTGGCGAGGGTGGCACTATCGATTGTGATCTTTCTGCCCATGCGCCATGTAGGGTGTTGCAACGCGTCGGACACCGTCGCCCGCTCGAGACGATCGAGTGCCCAGGATCGAAATGGGCCTCCTGACGCGGTGAGTACTACTCGGCGAACCTCAGTATGCGGCCTGGTGCCAACGCATTGCAGGATGGCGCTGTGCTCGCTGTCGACAGGAATAATCTCGCCACCGCCTTGCCGGCATGCCTCGGCAACGAGGTCGCCCGCCATCACAAGCGACTCCTTGTTCGCCAGTGCGACACGCTTTCCAAGGCCAACCGCCGCCAGCGTAGCATCGAGCCCCGCGGCTCCTACGATGGCATTGAGCACTATGTCCGCATCCGGGGCACGAGCGGCTTGTACCAGACATTCCGGCCCACCCCGCCATTCCTCATGCTGCGTGACGCCGTTACTCACGAGGCCGACGATGGCAGGTTTGAACTGCGCGGCCTGTTCTGCGAGAAGCGGAGCATTCGAGAAGGCGGTCAGCCCGGTGACCCGAAAACGATCAGGGTGCCGAGCCAAAACTCGCAGCGCTGCAGTGCCAACCGATCCGGTTGAGCCGAGAATCGCGACTCCGCGCCGTTTCAACCGGGGACCGGCACAAGGCGCAATACACCCAACAGCCAGTAAGCAGCTGGAAGGACGAATAGCAAACTGTCCAGCCGGTCAAGCACGCCGCCGTGCCCCGGAATAATTCGCGAACTGTCCTTGACGCCTGCTTCTCTCTTCAAGAGGGATTCGGCGAGGTCACCAACCTGGGCGGCTACACTGATTACCGCGCCAAACAGCAATACGGCGCCGGGCGCGAACGCAATGCGAGCCACAGGGATGAGAACAAAACGCTCGAACAACCAAGCCACGACGATCGCAAGCACCAGCCCGCCGAGCGCCCCTTCGACGGATTTTCCCGGACTGACGGAGGGAATCAACTTGCGGCGACCGATGGAACGTCCGACGAAATACGCTCCCGTATCAGTGGTCCATGTGAGAAGAAGCGGGAAGAACAGGAGCGTGGCGCCGCCCGCGGCTCCAATGGTGTAAGGATGGTATCTGATACCGTAAGCAAAACTGAGCATTGCTCCGGTATAAACGACGCCAAAAACCGTAACAGCCGCGGCAGCCAACGGTCGCCTTGCAGGGCCGCGGAGCCAGATCGACATTGCGAAAATCGCAAGGAAGGCGATCATCGCGGAGGGAATACCCAGCGCGAATACTCCGCGATATTTTGCGTGGACAATCAGGGGAATTACGGCCGCGAGCAGTACGCCGACCGAAGCGAATGGTATCACCCCACCCGCCCGAGCTATCCGGAAGAATTCCCAACAGCTCACAGCCGCCGCGATAGACAACAGCGCCGCGAGGGCCCAGTCGCCAAACCAACCGGCGGCGAGCGCGATCGGTACGAGCACGAGGGCGGCAAGAACGCGCTTGACGAGCTCCGACACTAGACAGGCAAAGCGGACTGTGACGCGTTAATGCGAACGGCGGCGAGGCTGGCCCGTTGCCGCCGTGACAAGGGTTGCGGGAGTGGTGCAGCGACGCGTGCTATCACACCTCCATGATCTCCGCCTCTTTCGCTTTCACGAGGTCGTCGAGCTTGCTCATTGCGTCGTCGTGCAACTTCTGAAAGTCCTTCTCCGCGTGTTTCTTGTCGTCTTCCGATATCTTCTCGATCTTCTTGAGTCGGTCGCGCGCTTCGGTGCGAGCATGACGAACGGCAATGCGCCCTTCCTCTGCCAGCTTGTGCACGACGCGCACCAACTCGCGGCGGCGCTCCTCGTTGAGTGCCGGGATCGGCACACGGATCACTCCGCCCTGCCCCGTGGGATTGAGACCAAGATCGGAATCGCGGATAGCCCTCTCGATTGCCTGTGCTTGCCCCTTGTCCCAGGGCGTGACAGTCAGCATCCGCGGTTCAGGCACTGATACGGTCGCCAGCTGCGAAATCGGCATGCTGTTCCCGTATGCATCGACGCGAATCGTGTCCAGCAGCGACGTCGTAGCCTTGCCGCTTCGGATCGATGAAAATTCGCGTCTCGAGCTTTCCAGAGCCTTGTCCATTGCCAACCGGCACGACTTGTTCAGCTCGGCGATTGTGTTTCCGGCGATAGCTGTCATTGAACGATGGTTCCGATTCTTTCGCCACGGACGGCACTCGCCACTGCTCCGTGACGATGGATGTTCAGCACGATGATCGGCAGAGAATTTTCCTTACACAGCGTAATCGCAGTCTGATCCATCACTCCCAGCTCGCGCGCGATAACGTCGCGGTAAGTCACTTCCTCATACAGTGTGGCAGATGGATCCTTTTTCGGATCCGCAGAATAGACGCCCTCGACGCTTGTCGCCTTGATGATCACTCCAGCTTTCATCTGAATGGCGCGCAAAGCGGCGGCGGTGTCGGTAGAAAAGTAAGGGTTACCCGTGCCGGCTGCAAAGATAACGGTGCGCCCCTTCTCGAAATGACGCAGCGCCCTACGGCGGATGTACGGCTCCGCGACTTCTTCCATCCGAATGGCGGTCATGACGCGAGTCTGGACGCCCTTGCGCTCGAGCACATCCTGAAGCGCCAGACCGTTGATCACGGTGCCGAGCATTCCCATGTAGTCGGCGCCAACGCGATCCATCCCCATTTTGGATAGCTGAGCGCCACGCACGATATTACCACCGCCGATCACAAGACCCAGTGCGACTCCCATATTTACGACGTCACTAATCTCGCCTGCAAGGCGGTCCAGGACGTTGTAGTCGTACCCAAATCCCTTCTCGCCAGCGAGGGCTTCGCCAGAGAGCTTGAGAAGGGCGCGAGGATACCGGAGGTCTGACACGCCGGTGTGGATTACTCTTCGCCGATCTTGAAGCGGGCGAACCGGCGGACAACGACATTCTCGCCGACCTTCGCGGACGTTTCCTTGATCAGGTCACCGATTGTCTTTTCTGCATCACGAATCCAGGTCTGATCGAGCAGAGTGACTTCCTTGTAGAATTTCTCCACACGCCCCTCGACCATTTTCTGAACTATGTTGGCAGGCTTGCCGGACTGCTCGGCCTGCTCCGTGAAAATCCGCCGTTCACGCTCAATAACATCGGCTGGAACGAAGTCGCGGCTCACGCCCAGGGGAGACGGTGAGCTTCCCGCGATATGTTCAGCAATGCTCTTTGCAAGATTGCGAAAATCATCTGTGCGCGCGACGAAGTCAGTCTCGCAATTTACCTCCACGAGTACGCCAATTCTTCCATTGTGGTGGACATAACTCATCACAACCCCCTCGCTCGCCGCCCTTCCTACGCGCTTGTCGGCCTTGGCAATCCCCTTCTTGCGAAGCAGCTCGATAGCCTTGTCCATGTCTCCCCCGGTCTCCTCGAGGGCTTTCTTGCAGTCCATCATTCCAGCACTGGTACGTTGCCGCAACTCCTGAACATCCTTGGCGGTAAACGTGGTGGTCGCCATAACTGTATTCCTCCGCGCGGCTCTGCCGCGTCTCAAGATTATCTGATCTCGCGATGCGCTGTACTGGGCCTCGATAGCCGCGGCACTGTACGCCTCTTCACCAGAACGCCGCCGGCTTCGAGCCGACGGCGCCGGAATCTGATTTGTCGCGGCTGCTCCGGTTGCCCGGCTACTCAGTCCCTTCTGCTGCTTCGGCGGATGGTTCGCCGTCGGCGGCTTCACCGTGGCCCTTTAGGCGCGCTGCAATCGCTTCAGGATTCGCGCGCCGCCGCCGCGGACGCTTCCGCCGCTTCTTCTCATCCGAATCCGCCGCCTCGAGCCCTCGGTCCGAACTGTACGTAGTTCCTTCGCCTTCCTGCTCTTCCTGGCGCTTCGGTGCGGCCTGGCGAGCCTCGATAATGGCATCCGCCATGGAGCGCGTGATGAGCTCGACCGAGCGGATGGCGTCGTCGTTACCAGCTACGGGTACGGTTATCAGATCAGGATCGGCATTCGTGTCCACGATCGCTACGATGGGAATGCCGAGCTTGTTCGCTTCATTTACCGCGATTCTTTCCTTCTTGGAATCCACAATGAAGAGCAGTCCTGGCAGACGGACCATGCTCTTGATTCCGGATAGGTTCTTGGAAAGTTTGTCCCGCTCGCGGGACATCAGTAGCTGCTCCTTCTTGGTGTAAGCCTCGAAGTCGCCGGATTCCGCGCCGGACTCGAGATCCTTTAGCCGGCGCGTCTGCTTCTTAACCGTTTGAAAGTTGGTGAGAAGACCGCCGAGCCACCGTTCCGTGACGAACATGGCTCCACACCGTTCCGACTCCGATTGCACCACGGCTTTGAGCTGGCGCTTTGTGCAGACGAAGAGAACGTTGTCTCCGCGCATGATGACATCGCGGGCAAGCTTTTGCGCCATCTCGAGCTGCCTGAGCGTCTTCTGCAGATCGATAATGTAGATGCCGTTGCGTTCGGCGAAGATGAAACGGCGCATCTTCGGATTCCAGCGGCGCGTCTGGTGGCCGAAATGTACGCCGGCTTCGAGAAGCTGTTCTAAACGCGGGTGTGTCATTCTGTATTCGGATCCTCGGGTTGAGTCGACCGCGTCCATCGTCATCGCCTGCGACCGGATGCCCGGCACCCGCGGCGATTCAGAACGCGTGTGAGATTAAAAGCTGAACATGTTTGACGCTTAACGGCAGTATCCACTTCTCACTTGCTAACGGTCTTATCGTTTCGAGAACTGGAACCGCTTGCGTGCCTTGGGACGGCCTGGCTTCTTCCGCTCAACCGCGCGAGCATCTCGCGTAAGAAGACCGAGGTCGCGCAGCTTGCCGCGATTGCCCTCGTCGGAGCGCACCAGCGCCCGCGCCACTGCGAGTCTCAGCGCTCCGGCCTGCCCGCTAACTCCGCCACCCTCGATCTTTGCCCTGACGTCAAAACGACCAAGCGAATCGGTAGCGGTGAAAGGCTGCTGTATAGCGCTAACCAGGGTCGGCCGGGGGAAATAATCGCCGAGTGTGCGGCCATTAACATCCCACTTGCCCGATCCGGGTTTGAGGTACACGCGGCAAACACTTTCCTTGCGCCTGCCAATAGTATGAATCACCGAGGTATCGGCCATTATCGCGTCTCGCTCGCCTTGAGGTTCAAGACGGCTGGCTGCTGCGCTGCGTGCGGGTGATCCGCGCCCGCGTAGACGCGTAGCTTGAGCCGCATATTCTGCCTGCCGAGCGCATTCTTGGGCAGCATGCCATACACCGCTCTCTCAATCACACGCTCCGGATGCTTCTCGAGCATCCGCGCATACGGCATGAACCGCTCGTGACCCATGTAGCCGGTGTGCTTGAAGTACTCCTTCTGCTCAGCCTTTCTTCCCGTAACGACAATTTTGGAGGCATTGATGACTATAACGTGGTCACCCGTATCCATATGCGGAGTGAACATGGGCTTGTGCTTTCCGCGAAGAATTCTGGCGACCTCCGTCGCGAGACGGCCGAGCACCATCCCATCAGCATCCACGACATGCCAACGAGCTTCGATGTCCTTCGGTGTTGCCGAATAAGTTCTCATGAATGCGAGTACGAACGTAAATGTCAGATGCGGAAAGCCGGAAAAAAACATCCGCGGGCAGAGCCCTGGTTTTGGACAGACATGTAACGTAGACAACGACTTAGCGGAAGTCAACGGACAGTGGCCAAGGTCGTAGTGGGCTTGTTGACAAGCAGCCATTTATCAGGGCTGCGTTTTGAGATTAGCGTCACCGGTCACGAGAATTGCGCAGGACATTAGCTTCTGAAGATCCATCCGTTGCTTCACACCAGCTCTCGTTCTTTCCATACCGAATTCACCTGGCTTCTCGCGTACCGCTAACTGAGGCTTTAGTGATCCCAGGCCTGCAACAGCTTTCCATTCTTCCGTCCTTATTGTGGCACCCCCGGGCATCGCGCGAGAGCGTCATGGGTTTTCAGAGCCGGCAACTCCGCCGGGTCATTGCCAATGCGTATGACAATGTGCCCTACTACAGGCGGCTATTTGACCACGCCGCGGTTAAACCGGAGCAGATCCGCACGGCGGCTGATCTCGTTCGCATTCCCATCACGACGAGACGAGATCTGCAGAAGCAGCCACTGGAAGATCTCCTCGCACGCGGAGTCGACCCGAAACAGCTGCTGATTCAACCGACCTCCGGATCTTCGGGTGAACCTTTATTGGTGCGCCGCATGTGGTGGGAGCAGCGCATACTCGGCGTTCTCAGGTTGCGTGGGCTGGCGCAGTGCGGCGCTCGATACAACGACAGGCTTGCGATCATCCTGTTTCACAACAAGCCCGCGCGGCGCAGATCCGTGCTCCACCGGGCTCTCGCGGCGGTGCAGCCCATTAAGGTGCATGAGATCCACTGCCTGCTCGAGCCCGAAGCGATACTGGCGGCGTTGGAAAAGATCCAACCGCAAATACTGTCCGGCTACGCGAGCTCACTCGCGCTTCTCGCGAAGGTCGTCTCGAAATCCGGTCACCTACCAATTCACCCTCGGCTCATCATATCCGGCGCCGAGATGCTGACGCCGCTCGCGGAACGTCAGATCTCCGAGACGTTCGAGGCTCCGGTGTATGACACATACGGTAGTCACGAGTTCGGTAG
Organism: Gemmatimonadaceae bacterium; assembly: GCA_014379205.1. Lineage (GTDB taxonomy): Bacteria > Gemmatimonadota > Gemmatimonadetes > Gemmatimonadales > Gemmatimonadaceae > JACMME01. The sequence continues at coordinate 10,666 of JACMME010000290.1, read as the reverse complement.
TATCGCAAACCCGTGCAAATCATCGGGTGGCTACCACGTGTTCGATGACGGACTCGTTGTTGAAGTGGTTCAGGGCGGGACCCCGGTTGCACCAGGTGAGCATGGCTCTCTTGTTGGCACCAGTCTTCACGCCTTCGCGATGCCGTTCATTCGCTATCAGCTCGGCGATATTGTTACGAGAGGACCGGAAGGCTGCGAATGTGGTCAGCCGTTTTCCACGCTCCGCGAGATTCAGGGACGAATAATCGACTACTTTCCGTTGCCTGGCGGGCGCCGGTTACATCCGTATGAGTTGCTTGAGGTTTTCCGAAAGGATGCTTACAAATGGATGTACCAATACCAACTTGTGCAGGAGCGCCGGGACAGGATTGTGCTCAGGTATGTGACGCGGCGGCAGCCTTCACACGACGAAGAGTCGCAATTGCGCGGACGGCTGAGCAAGCTGGTAGGAGATGATGTGGATTTCACTCTTCTTGCCGTAGATCACATCGAGAGTGAGAAGCACGGCAAGTTCCGCATGTACAAGCCGTTCGTCGACGCCTCCATGTCACAGGCCTCGACCATTTGACGGGGGGAGTCCTACTCGAGCTCCACCAACACAGCACCTTTCTCAACCGCTACACCCTCCTCCGCACCGATCGATCTGACTGTTCCAGCAGCGGTGGCGCGAAGCTCGTTTTCCATTTTCATGGCTTCCATGATCACCATTCCCTGTCCTGCATGCACCAGGTCGCCAACAGCCACTCTGATGCGTACGATCAGCCCCGGCATGGGAGCGATTAGCGGGGCCGGGCCGGCGGAAGCCTTGGACGTCGCCGCCATGTCGCGAATTGCGCGGGTTCGTTCGTCAAGCGCTTCGACCTGGTAACGATGCCCATCAATCCAGAGTACGTACGCTCCGCGCCCGCTCCGCTGGTGCACGATGACGCGGTGCACTTCGTCGCCGATCTTCACAATGCGGACGGGCGTCCCTTCTATCTCGTCCATGGCAGCGCGCACTTCGTCGCCGCCAACCGTGAACTCCGCGCCGTTGCGTGAAACCTCAAGCCGCTCGCCATTGATCGTGACGATGTATCTCACTCTTCGCCCGGCACAAGCTCACACACCGTTTCAACGTGCGCGGTCTGCGGGAACATGTCGAACGCGTCGACTCGGCAAATGCGATAGCCAGGAAGGCGAGCAACGTCTCGCGCGAGTGTAGCAGGATCGCAACTGGTGTATATAATGGCGCGGACACTTTGCCTGACGTGTTCAAGAGTCTCGCACACCTTCGCATCAACGCCGGCGCGCGGCGGGTTCAACAAAATGACCTCTGCCGGCAGAACGGCGGGAAGGACGACCTCTACGCGTCCCGCTATTGAACGCGAACCGGAGGGCAGGTTCCGTGCGCACCACGCAGCGGCTTGGGGGTCGAGCTCGACTGCGGTGGTCTCCACGCCCGCCTGTGCAAGCATTACAGCGATCTCTCCAACGCCCGAGTAGGCATCGATCACGCGGTCCGGCTTATACGCCATCGTGCGTTGTATCACGTGCTGCTGCAGTTCCGCGGCTACAGAAGCGTTGACCTGAGAGAATGATGCGCCTGGATTCGCATTCGTTCCTCCTTCAGTCATCAAACGACGAGTTCCGCGCGTTGGTGCCCACCAGACTGTATCCAGCTTCGGCAACGCAGACTTGAATCTCTCGAACTCGGGCCAGGAATCGCCGCCCTCCAATATGAACGTCGCAGCGCTTTCGTCGACGCGGACAGCGGCCCGCAACGATGGAACGCTTGGAAGCAGTGAGTCGAATCGGAGTATTTCCCGCCAAAGGTCGATGACAGCATCGTTCGTGATGGGGCACTCCTCCATGGGGAAGACGCTTGCCGGATCGTCGAACGGATGCAGTCCCGCGATTCGCTCCAAGCCACTCCCGGATTCGTGCGGCGCGCCATTCCGAAGTTTCAGGGCCAGTGTCAGCTTGCTGCGGTATTTCCATTGCGAAGCACTTGGACGAACAGCGATGGGTCCGATCGTGCGCCTTCCGATGCGCTCGAACGCATCGCTTATGATTCGCGATTTGGCGTCCAGCTGAGCGGCGTACGAAATGTGTTGAAGCTGACATCCACCACACTTGTCACGGGTAAAGTGCCTGCACGGTGGGTCCACTCTAACGGGCGAAGCCACGCGTAACTCACGCAATTCGGCACGAGCGAAGCGGCTGCGTTTGCGTGAGCCGATACTCGCGGTTCCGACATCGCCGGGAGCCGAGCGCGGGACGAAGACGACAAGCCCTTCCGTTCGGGCCACTCCATCTCCGCCGGCAGCAACCGACTCAATCCGCAATTCTACGGTGGACATCCGTCTCTCAGACCACCGCGCCGAGCCGCCAGAAGCCAGGCATCGCCGCCGGCGTGGCCGGGGGCGTGACCTGGGGGGATGCGCCGTTCATCGCGATTCCGATCCGCCAGCAAAACCGCAGCGATCGCCGCAGCGCGAACGCCCTCTGGCGGAGGTGCGACGGACGTCAGGGACACGATTCGACGCTCCAACCACTGAATGTCAATTTCACCTCGGCGGAATTCCTCGTCCTCCATGACACGCAGGTGAAAATCCCGGGACGTTTCCACACCTTCAACAGTCAGCTCCAACAGCGCGCGATGCATTCGCGAGATGGCAGCCTCTCGCGTCGGTGCCCACACGATGAGCTTTGCGAGCATTGGATCGTAGTGCAGGCCGATCTCACTCCCGATACCAATTCCTCCATCCCAACGAACTCCTGGTCCGCCCGGAAGGCGTAGATACGTGACGCGTCCGGTAGACGGGAGAAAGTTGTTGAAGGCATCCTCGCTGGTGATGCGGCATTCGATGGCATGGCCGTTGGGGGAGAGCTGATTCTGAATGAACGGCAGAGGTTCGCCGGCGGCGATTCGGAGCTGCCACTGCACTATGTCGATCCCTGTCACCAGCTCCGTTACAGGGTGCTCCACCTGGAGCCGCGTATTCATCTCCAGGAAATAGAAGCTTCCGTCGCGATCGAGCAGAAACTCGCAGGTTCCCGCATTCATGTAGCCAGCGGATCGCGCAGCCCGAACCGCAGTGGCGCCCATCGACTCGCGAAGCTGCGGAGATACAGCGATGCTCGGAGCCTCCTCGATCATTTTCTGGTGGCGTCGCTGGATGGAGCATTCCCGCTCGCCGAGGTGGAGCATGTTGCCGTGCGAGTCGCCGAGCACCTGGATTTCGACGTGGCGAGGGCCTTCGATGTATTTCTCTACGTAAACTGCGTCATCTCCGAATGCATTTCTTGATTCCCGTCGGGCGCTCTCGAGCGCCGCGGACAACTCGGATTCTTCATGCACAAGGCGCATTCCTTTGCCGCCACCGCCAGCCGCAGCCTTCAGGAGCACTGGATAGCCAAAGCGCGCCGCGATCGCGGCGGCTTCACCGGCGTCGCCCAGCGGCTCGGCGGTCCCGGGTACCACTGGCACACCGGCGCTGAGAGCCAGAGTACGCGCGGCGGTCTTGCTTCCCATGGCTGCGATTGCACTGGCTGGCGGCCCAACGAAGACAAGTCCGGCGTCCACCACCGCGCGGGCAAACCATTCCCGTTCGGCCAGAAACCCGTATCCAGGGTGGATTGCCTGCGCGCCCGTGCGCCGTGCGACGTCGATAATAGCGTCGCCACGCAGGTAGCTTTCAGATGCAGCGGACCCTCCGATGTGGACAGCCTCGTTTGCCTCGCGAACATGGGGCGCTCGGGCATCGGCATCACTGTAAACTGCCACGGACCGCACTCCGAGCTCGCTGCACGCGCGAACAATGCGAAGCGCGATCTCGCCGCGATTGGCGATGAGAACCTTGGAAAACATCGTTCAGTCCGTTACAACCCGTGGCTCCGGCCAGCAACACTCACAGGGGTATGTTGCCATGCTTCTTCGCGGGGTTTCTATCCCGCTTTCCCTTGAGCGTCTCGAGCGCATCGATGAGCCGCGGTCTCGTCTCACGCGGATCAATTATGTCGTCGAGATATCCGCGGCCGGCCGCGATGTATGGGTGGGCGAACTTCTCCCTGTACTCTTCCACCTTGCTTTCCATTGCCGCCGCGGGATCCTTGGAATCCGCGATCTCCCTCTTGAACAGAATCTCCACAGCCCCTTTGGGTCCCATTACCGCTATCTCCGCGCCGGGCCACGCGACGTTGTAGTCACCGCGTATGTGCTTGGAGCTCATGACATCGTACGCTCCGCCATACGCCTTGCGCGTGATGACGGTCAATTTGGGGACGGTTGCCTCGCAGTAAGCGTACAGCAGCTTCGCACCGTGCTTGATTATTCCTCCGTGTTCCTGTCCGATGCCTGGTAGAAAGCCGGGGACATCCTCGAACGTAACGAGCGGAATGTTGAAGGCATCACAGAAGCGAATGAATCGCGCGCCCTTCAAGGAAGCGCTGATGTCGAGGACGCCGGCGAGTACGCTGGGCTGGTTCGCGACGACGCCGACGCTGAACCCGCCGAGGTGCACGAAACCACAGAGGATATTGCCCGCGTAGTCGCGGTGCACTTCATAGAACTCGCCGTCATCGACTACGCGGTTGATCACGTCGCGCATGTCGTAAGGCTTGTTCGGATTATCCGGAACAATGTCGAGCAACGCCTCATCGCGCCGGTCACGAGGATCACGACCGGTACCGCGCGGGAGATCGGCAAGATTGTTGGACGGTATGAATCGGAAGAGATCGCGGATGGCAGCGATGCACGCGAGCTCCGAATCGAACGTAAAGTGCGAGACTCCCGACGTTGATCCGTGAGTGTCGGCGCCGCCAAGCTGCTCCATCGTCACATCCTCATGAGTCACGGTTTTCACGACGTTCGGTCCCGTGACGAACATGTAGGAGGTGCCGCGCACCATGTATATGAAATCGGTGATTGCGGGCGAGTACACAGCGCCGCCGGCGCACGGACCGAGGATTGCCGAGATTTGCGGAACAACCCCCGACGCCAGAGTATTGCGCAGGAAGATCTCGGCGTAACCGCCAAGCGATACCACTCCCTCCTGGATCCTCGCTCCGCCGGAGTCGTTGAGCCCGATAACGGGAGCACCGTTTCGCACTGCCAGGTCCATGATCTTGCAGATCTTCTCGGCATGAGCCTTGGAAAGCGAGCCTCCGAAGACCGTAAAGTCCTGCGAAAAAACATACACGATCCGTCCGTCGATCCGGCCGTAACCGGTGACGACTCCATCGCCAAAAATGCTTGCCCCGTCGTCCTCACTGGGCGATGTCCGGCCGGTGACAAAGCGATCGAGCTCGACGAATGTCTCCTCATCGAGCAGCACATCCAGGCGCTCGCGAGCAGACAGTTTTCCCTTTTCATGATGTTTCCTGAGACGCTCGGCGCCACCGCCGGTTTCGGATTCCGCTCGCCGCCGTTCGAGCTGCTCCAGCTTCTCGCGTATGCTCATGTACCCGAAAGTAGTACGGGCAGGGTCTCGTAACCAGCGGCGGCGCGCTGCCATCGCCACTTGTGAGCCTCAAACGTGGAACCCCGCCTCGGCGAAGCCGCGGCGGGGTTCAACATCAGACGATTGGAAGTAACTACTCGACGAGCATGTCAATGTCGGCGGGAACGGCGCCCAGCAGCTGCGCCTCTTCCTCTTCCATCGGAATTACTTTCGATGGCGTTTCCGGACGCGGCGGCTGGTCCGCCGGTATATCGGTCACCATCAACACGATACGACGGTGGATCGGGTCAACCTCCAGAACACGCAGCTCGAGGTTCATCCCCTCGTAAACGTGATCGGCGGGATTCGTGACGGTTTTTCCGACGTTCAACTGGCTGACCGGGACAAACCCCTCGATGTCGTTGCCGATATCAACAACGATACCCTTGTCCATCAACCGAACGACATGGCCGCGCAGTTCGGTTCCGACGGGATAGGTCTCGCCGATACGAAGCCAGGGATCCTCGACCGCCTGCTTGAGGCCCAGACTAATGCGTTTGTTGTCCGCATCTATGTTGAGTATGACAACGTCTACCGTGTCGCTCTTCTTCACGACTTCCGACGGATGCTGCACGCGCTTGGTCCAAGACATGTCAGAGATGTGAATCAGTCCATCGATTCCCGCCTCGATCTCGACGAACGCACCAAAGCTCGTAAGGTTGCGCACTTTGCCGGTGATCCGGGTTCCAACAGGATACTTGAGCGGAAGCACCGCCCATGGATCCTGCTCAGTCTGCTTCATGCCTAGCGAAATCTTCTCCTCGTTAGGATCGACCTTGAGCACTACGGCCTCGATCATCTCGCCAATGGACACGAGCTTTGATGGGTGCCGAACATTGCGCGTCCAGCTCATCTCGCTTATGTGGACGAGACCTTCGATCCCGGGCTCCAGTTCGATGAAGGCACCGTAATTCGTGATCGACACCACTTTCCCGTTCAGGCGAGTGCCCACCGGGTAGCGGTCGGCGACATCCTTCCAGGGATAGCTCTGCAGCTGCTTGAGTCCGAGTGAGATACGCTCACGGTCCCAGTCGATGTCGAGAATCTTGACCTCGACGTCCTGCCCGATGCTCACCATCTCGGATGGGTGCGAAATGCGTCCCCACGACATGTCGGTGATATGCAGCAAGCCGTCAACACCGCCCAGGTCGATGAATGCCCCGAAGTCGGTGATGTTCTTTACTACGCCCTTACGAACCTGATCCTTGATCAAGTCCTTCATGAGCTTCTCACGCTTGCCCGCGCGCTCGAGCTCCAGAATGACTCGCCGCGATACGACGATATTGCGGCGGCGCTTATTGAGCTTGATGATCTTGAACTCGTACTTCTGGCCAAGCAGCTCGTCGATGTTGGGAACCCGGCGAAGAGCTATCTGCGATCCTGGAAGGAAAGCATCGACGCCCATGAGATCGACCACGACGCCGCCCTTGATCTTCTTTACGAGGGTGCCTTCAACCGGCTGGTCGCTTTCATAGGCTACACGGATGCGCTCCCAAACGCGCATGAAGTCAGCCTTCTTCTTGGAGAGGACAACCGCGCCGTCCTGATCCTCGAGATGCTCCAGAAGAACCTCGACCTCATCACCGGGCTTGAGGTCGGGGTGGTCCTTGAACTCCTCGAGTGGAACCGTCCCCTCGGACTTGAAGCCGATGTCGAGCACGACCATGTTGTCGCGAATCTCGAGGACGCGGCTCTTGACGATCTCGCCCTCCTCGATCGACTCGAGCGTTCCGCTGTAGAGCTCCAGCATGGCATCGAGCTCATCCTGCGAATACTCGTCCTCCTCCCAGCGATTATCGCGGTGCGCGATGGGCCTAAGCTGGCTCTTTTGCTTATCGCGCTTTTCGCGCTCCGTCAAAACCGCGCTGACGGGTAATGTTTCGAGTTCAGGCATACTGATTCAGGTCTCCAATTCGCGGATAATCGCTCGCCGCGACGAGGCATGGGTAATTGCGTAGTGCGACGATGTCGGCTGGTGTGCCGGCATGTCGCGGGGAACCATCAAATGTAGATGCCATCAGGATGTGCGTCAACGGGGCGAAGTGTCGCTCGCACGCTGAGTTACGGCATGGGCAAGAGCGACTATGCGCTCCACCTGCTCTTCCTGTGTCAGGTAGGTTGTGTCGACAAGCACCGCGTCGCTGGCCTGCACTGTCTGCATCGCATCGCGGGCATCCCGCTGAACGAGCAACTCGGTCTCCGCGGCGATTTCAGCGTCCGAAGGACGCCGGCTCAGCCGCTGTGTGAGGCGCCGGCGCGCGCGTTCCCAGGAATCCGCGACAAGGAATATCTTCAGGTCGGCGTTGGGAAAGACTACGGTGCCTATGTCACGCCCATCAACGACAACATCGTAATCCTCAGCCGCGGCCCTGACTGTATCATTGACCCACATGCGTACGCCGGGCATGCGTGCGACTCGCGACACGTTGTGCGTCACGTCAAGCCCTCGGATCAGCTCTTCGAAAGCGACGCCTTGAAGCACCGGCTCGAATGAATCGCCACGCTCGCGAAGGACGATCGAAGCGGCACTCGCCAGCACGATCTCCTCGGTCCAGAGGTCCGGCACCTGCTTCGAGTGCATTGCTGCCGCGGTCGCGGCCCGATAAACCGCTCCGGAGTCGATGTGACGGTACCCAAGCCGCTCAGCGACCCAGTGAGCGGTAGAGGATTTCCCGGAAGCCGCGGGTCCATCGATGGCGATGACATTCGAGGAAGCGTGCTTTCGCGTCCTTGATACGGGATCGTTGCTTGAAATCATCTCAGAATGCTTTGCATGTCATCCCAGTAATCCGGGTAGGAGACTGCAACACATCCGGGCTGATCGATATCGATAGCGTTTCGGTTGTCCAGAGCGAGCACTCCGAAAGCCATGGCGACGCGATGGTCCGCATTCGTAACCACTCGCCCTTTCAACGGCGCGTCTGTTCCAGTAATGCGCATGCCGTCCGCCAGTTCCTCAACAATGACACCGACCTGGCGAAGATTCGAGACCATGTTGGAAATGCGATCGCTTTCCTTGACTCTAAGCTCGCCGGCGCCCGTTATGGTTGTCACCCCGTCGGCCCGGGCGGCAAGACAGGCAATTACCGGCAGCTCGTCGATAATGGACGGAATCTCGTCTGGCGATATGCGCACTCCTCTGAGCGCGGCGTGATGCGCCTCAATCGTTCCTACGGGCTCGCCGCCCTCCTCACCCTCTAACCGCAAACCGGTATTTCCTCCCATGCGCGAGAGCACTCTGTAAAAACCTGTACGCGTCTGGTTCAGACACACGGCTCTGATCGTGAGCTCGCCACGGTTGGCCAGAGTTGCCAGAGCGACCGGGTAGGCCGACGACGAGGGATCACCGGGCACATTCAGCTCGAGTGGCTGAAGATACTCACAAGGCTCAAGCCGGATTCGCTGTTTGGCCACAGTGACACTGGCACCCATCCGCGCGAGCATACGCTCGGTGTGATCTCGTGACATGACAGGCTCGGTGACGCTTACCGCAACACGGCCGGCAAGGCCGGCCAGCAGAATAGCGCTCTTGACTTGCGCGCTCGCGACGTCGCTAGACCAATCGATTGAATGAAGCGAGTTCCCGGAAACCGTCATAGGTAGATGCTCTTCGTCCTGGAGCGTGATGTGTGCTCCCATTGCGCGAAGCGGCTCGGCTATGCGACGCATCGGGCGGCGACTCAGGCTGATGTCTCCAGTGAAGGTGCAATTGAATGCGCTCGCTGATATCAATCCTGCGGTGAGCCGAGCCGTAGTTCCGCTGTTTCCGCATTCCAGACTGTCATGCGGAGCGCGTAGCCCGCCGATGCCCAATCCATTGATACTGACTTCGCCAGGTGACCATGGTATTTCGACGCCGAGCATGCGAAGTACACGGGCAGTGGATTGCACATCGACAGAAGGGGAGAGCCGCTTGATCCGCGAAGTGCCCTTCGCCATTGAGGCGAGAAGCAGGGCGCGGTGCGAAATGGATTTATCTCCCGGAGGCCGGAGTTCTCCGTCGACTATCATGTATTGGTAGCCGAGCCATACGGAAGATCCGTACTCAGCACGCTGGACACTTCACGCGATGCGCTGCCGGCTCATGGCCGTCACTGTACAGCCGCTGGAGTGCTCCCAGTTTGGCGAAGCTCGGCGGCTCGGCGCCCAGGTTGGCGGAGCAAGACGGAGTCAACAGAGGCGCGTAACGCCAGGAGCTCACGGTTGTTTTCGGCCCTGTTCGCCAAATTTATCTGCTCGAGCTCATCACCATCCAGACCATAAAGCTCTTCAACCTGATCTCCCCGCCGAATGTAGTGCAAACCTCCTTTGATCATCGAGGTCATGCCGCCTTTCGACACCGGGAATTCCTTTCTCGTCCATCCCTCCATCGGAATGGACGTGGAGAAGAGCAAACTTTCACTCGGTCGGGTTGGCCCCTGGCTCGGCGAATAGCCGGCAAGTGAATGCCCTGGAAGCGCTGTAGCGTCAAGCCCAACAAGGTCCATGATCGTGGCCGGCAGATCCCGGAGAGTGACCGCATCGCGCACCGTGGTGTTCGGTGCAAGGCGAGAAGGAAACGAGATCAGGAGAGGTACGTGTAGCTCGGTCATATACAGGCTCGCGGCGTGTCCCAAAAAATCTCCATGCTCGCCAAGTGTCTCGCCGTGATCAGATGTAATGACGATGATAGTGTTCTGAAGAAATCCTCTGCGCTCCAATTCCTCGAATAACAATCCAAGGTGATGGTCCAGATAAGCAATGGAACTTTCGTACAGATCCTTGAGTACCCGCACCTCGGCTGGAGTGCGCGGCTTGCCGCCGTACAGACCTGTCCAACGTGGCGTCGGCTGCGAGGCTTCAACGAATTTTCGGTCGAACGGCTGTGGCGGCAGATAGGGAATATGCGCATCCATGTAGTTCATGAACACGAAGAAGGGGCGCTCGGGCGTGTCGGACAGCCAGTTCAGGACCCCAGCATTCATATCGGGAGCGCGCTTGCGCCCGATGCGATCCTGGTAGCCTAGAAAGCCCTTAAATTTCTCGTTCAGGACAAGCCCCTCCAGAAGCACCGAGCTTCCAACCAGCTGTTTTTGCCAGGTGTGGTCCTCGAAGTGAATGAATCCGCGGCCCAGACCGTGCTCGCGCGTCACGTACCCCCAATTCGCCATGAAGGCGGCCGTTACGTAGCCAGCGGAACGCAGCTC
>JACMME010000027.1 GCA_014379205.1 Gemmatimonadaceae bacterium | reverse complement strand
TAGCACGCGGCCAATCTGTGCCCCCTTTCTCTGCAACACCCCGAATGCCTGGCTCTTGTGCTGACTCCGGCTTTCGGCGGCAATCTCGGCATAGGATCGTCCAAGCAGCGCGTTGAACTTGCCGGCATTGTAGCTCAGCGTCGCGTCCTCGGGCCGAAACGACGCAGACCGATAGAACTTGAGCGGCGTCCAGGGAGCTCCGAACTCCTGCTCGCCGAAGCGCGTGGCGTCGCCCGCCAAATCGTACGCTTCGCGCGCCAGCATTCCGGCCACCTGGTGTTGTCCGTGCCCATCGCGCGGGGTCCCGGAAAAAACGGAAACGATAACGTGCGGCTTGAAGTCGCGGACGACCCTGATGACGTCACCGAGAACCTCTTCCCTCGGCCAATGCGCGAACGTCTCTTCCGCGCTCCTGGAGAACCCGAAGTCATATGCGCGGGTGAAATACTGGTGGGCGCCGTCGATTCGCCTTGCAGCGAGCAACTCCTCCGTGCGGATGACGCCGAGCGCCTCACCAAGCTCATTGCCGATCAGATTCTGCCCGCCATCACCGCGGGTCAGCGACAGATAGGCCGTCTCGACGCTGCGTCCGCGCGCGAGCCAGGTGATCAGCCGTGTGTCTTCGTCGTCGGGGTGCGCCGCAACTACAAGCACACGCATGGAGACACCGAGTCCGTCAACGAGCTCCGCCAGGGCAGGGGTTCCGCGTGTTTGTGCCAGCGCCAGCTGCGCAGCAAAGACCAGGAATGTCAGCACAATCGGGAATCGGGAATCGGGAATCGGGAATCGACTGCCAGACCGCCGAGTACGAAGCCCAAACAATCCAGCTGCGCCGTCTCGCCAGCTGCGCGCCGATTCCCGACTCCCGATTCCCGTTCCCCGATTCCCTTTCCCCGATTCCCGTTTCCCGATTCCCGTTTTCCGATTCCCGATTCCCGTCTGCCGACCCCCGATCATTTCCCCACCCCCACCCCGCGCCTCTTGGCGCGCGCAGTCACTTCAACAGGTGCCAACGCATCCGCAATGATTTTTGCCTGCTGCTCCTGATGGCGGGCGAGATGACCCTCTGCCGGACTGGCCCGCCCGGGACGTCCTATGTACCGCACGGAGAACGCGTTTCCGAGGGCTGCTGGCAGTCTTAGCGACACGAATGTCCATGCGCCCATATTCTTCGGTTCTTCCTGCACCCACACCGCCTCCGCAGCATTGGGATACCTGTCAATGACAGCGGAAAGCTCTTCGTGCGGCCAGGGGTACAACTCCTCGATTCGAATCACAGCCACGTGGCTCGCGCCCCCATTCTGACCGACATCCTTGCCGCCGTCGTGCGAGGCACCCTGCAGGTCATAGTAGACCTTACCGGAACAGAAGACGAGACGAGTGACGGCATCCGGGCGCCCTGCGGCGGTGGAATCATCGATCACCGTTTGAAAGCCACCACTAACCAGATCAGCGAGTCGGGAGGCAGCTTCCGGTAACCTCAAGAGACTCTTCGGCTGCATCAGCACGAGCGGGCGCCGCGTGGGGTTCTTCGCCTGGCGTCGCAGGATGTGGAAGTATTGAGCCGGCGTGGACGGATAAGCTACACGCAGGTTGCCCTCGGCCGAGAGTTGCAGGAAGCGCTCGAGCTTGGCACTCGAATGTTCGGGCCCCTGACCCTCATACCCATGCGGCAGGAGCAGCACGAGTCCGGAGTTCTGCCTCCATTTCGCGCGGTCGGCGGCCAGGAACTGGTCTATTATTGGTTGCGCGACGTTCACGAAATCACCGAACTGCGCCTCCCAAAGTGTCAAAGCATCCGGCGCCGCCACGCTGAAACCATAGTCGAAACCCATCACCGCCGCTTCGGAGAGCGGGCTGTTGTAGATCTCGAACGCTCCCTTAGCTCCTGTAAGGTTGGCGAGCGGAGTATAGGTAGTGCTGTTGAACTGGTGGTGCAGCACAGCCTGGCGGTGAGAGAAGGTGCCGCGTTCTGTATCCTGCCCCGTTATGCGAACGGATATGCCTTCCGAGAGAAGCGATGCCCATGCGAGGGCCTCGGCGTGCCCCCAATCCACGCCACCGGATTCACCCAGCGCGACGCGTCTCCGCTCCAGCTGCTTGGCAAGCTTCGGAACGGGCTTGAAGTCCGAAGGGAAGGTCAACATCCGCTCATTGAGCGCTATGAGCGACTCCGCCTTCACGACGGTCTCGACCTGCGGTCCCTCGCGCGCGTCGGCTTCATCGGCCTCCGCAGCGGTATCGGACGCCGCGCCTATATCGCCGTGAACCTTCTCGAGTGACCGCTGGATCTCATCGTCCACTCGCTGAATCTCGGCTTCGTCTATGACTCCCTCTGACGCCAGCCGCGCGCCCCACACGAGCCGGGTGGTTCTGTGCTTTCTTATGGTCTCGTACATCATCGGTTGGGTGTACGCCGGCTCGTCTGTCTCGTTGTGACCGTACCGCCTGTACCCAACCAGGTCGATGAGAAAGTCTCTCTTGAACCTGGCGCGATAGGCGAGACCCAGCCTCACCGCGGCGATGCAGCCGTCAGGATCGTCCCCATTCACGTGAACGATCGGAACGTCGAATCCCTTTGCCAGATCGCTGGCGTAATGCGTAGAACGGCCATCGATGGGGTCTGTGGTAAAGCCCACCTGGTTATTCAGTATGATGTGCAGCGTGCCACCCACTCGGTATCCTCGTAGCGCCGACATATTGAACGTCTCGGCAACTACCCCCTCGGCAGGGAAAGCGGCGTCCCCATGCACGACGATCGGTAGCACCGAATCCTCGTTGCGCGAACCATCCCTCGCGATCGTGCCTGTATCCGTCTCTCGCACGCGCTGAAGTGCCCGAGCCACTCCGGCCACCACCGGATTCACAAATTCCAGATGGCTGGGATTTGGAAGAAGCAGAATTCCGACGGTTTTGCCATCACGCAACGTCTTTTCCGTGCGCCAGCCAAGGTGGTATTTCACATCACCGGTATCGCTGGCTGAGTCCGAGTCAGAGTGCTTGCCTTCGAATTCCTGGAAGATCGCGGCGTACGGCTTATCCAGAATGTGCGCGAGCACGTTGATGCGTCCCCGGTGAGCCATTCCCAACACCACCTGGGTCGCGCCAGCGGCCGCGCACTGCTCAATGGCTTCGTCAATCATTGGAACGAGCGCGTCAGTTCCTTCGATGGAGAACCGCTTGTATCCCAGATACGCGCGGCCGATGAACCGCTCGAGCCCATCGACCTGGGTGAGGCGCCTGAGTACGGCGATTCTTTCTTGGGGTGACTGTGTTCGTTTAAAATCGTCTCCTTCGATCATGCCGCGGAACCAGTCGCGCTCGGGATCCTCGCCTATGTGCTCGAACTCGAATCCCATTGTCGACGAGTAAATGCTTCGCAACCACAAGACGACCTCGTTTGCGGTAGCTGCATTCGGAAACCCAAGCGCGGTCCCCGGGATTCTCTCGAGGTCGGACTGCGTGAGGCCGTGATGCTCCGGTGTAAGTTCCGCGGCACCCGGCGGCTGAGAGCCGAGCGGATCTATTCGGACAGCCATGTGCCCGTAATGGCGAATCGCGTCAGCGAGCGCTGCAGCGCCTGCGACTTTGCGGAGATACTCGGGATCGAGGGCTGCAGCTCCATCCGTCTTTCTCGCCAACTGTGCGGCCAGTGCAAAAAGCTGGCGAAACGAGGGGTCTACAGAGGACGCGTCACGCTGAAATCGCTCATATACTTCCGCGATGTAGCCGTCGTTGAACACGCCCGAAACAGGGAGATCGCTCATGGGCGTTAATTTAACCGTGCGTGAGAGGTTGGACAGCGTGGGCAGCACCATTGCGCCGCGCGTGCTTGTTGTTTTCGTTGCGGCGTTTGGCCTCCTGCCGATCGCGAACTGGATCGCCGATGGTGAGCGGATCCGCTGGTACGGGGCTGCGGTTCGCGAATGGTTGTGGGGGTCTCTGGTCGTGGTGGGAAGCGGATTGGTGCTGGCAATTATTTCGCGCAGCCTGCCTCTTCTCTGGCGCGACGCGCTTCCCGCCAGGGTCCGCCGTGCGCTGAGCGAATCACCAGGGCTCTTCGCTGCCGTGATCGCTGTGATGGCATTGGTGCTTTACTGCGTCATCGCGCGGTATGTATTCAGCGCACGTCCGCTTCTCATCGACGAGCTCGCACAACTTCTCCAGGCACGCATCTACGCGGGGGGCGCCCTAACCCGGCCTGTAGACATGTACCCCGAGTTCTTCAGCATGCTGCACATGGTAGACACTCACGGAACCGTCTACTCGCAATTCCCGCCCGGTGGACCCGCAATGCTGG
>JACMME010000289.1 GCA_014379205.1 Gemmatimonadaceae bacterium | reverse complement strand
GACGTGCGTTACGAGAAAGTGCCGCTCGGTTCGGCGATCGCAGCTGGCTGGTCCGAGGCCTGGGGGGTAACGGCACTGGTTGGAACCACTCTTCGTGATCTGGCAACAGGACGGGCCTCGCCCAGAGAGCTGGGGGGCATAATCCAGATCGCATCGGAGTCTTCGGAGGCGGCCAAGAGCGGCTTTGACGACTTGCTGCGGTTTCTCGCGTTGATAAGCGTGAACCTCGCGGTCTTCAACCTCCTGCCGATTCCCATTCTGGACGGCGGCCAGATTCTCCTCAACACGGCGGAGTCGGTGCGCGGGAAGGCGTTCAGTGACCGAACGCGACAGTATATCGCTTACGTAGGTCTCGCTACGATCGGCGTACTCGTCGTGCTGGCAATGTTCAACGATGTGGCACGCCGCTGGTTGTGAGCTCTACATTTCGTCGGGCCTCTCGATCATTCATTCCGCCGCTAGTTCTGTTTGTCACCGCGGTCGCCGGCGCGCAACAGCCGCCAGCTGCGCGTTTTCAGGTAGCTGGCGTCGGAGACAGTACTTTCACGTTCCTGCTCGGAAAAATGCGCTGGGTGAAGGAGGGTCAGAACGGACTGGCGGTCGACCCCCGGAGGAACGACGGGCTTGTAGCGCGATTCCGTGTGCTTAAAGTGGTGGAGGGTGAGGCCACAGCTCTCGTGACGGGAAAAACGATGGAGCTCTCGCGCGATCACGTGGCGCTGATAGAGCCTCGCTTGGTGCCGTGGTATCGGCAGCGGTTCTTCTGGGTCGGCGTGCTGGTTGGTGGCAGCGCGGGTGCGTTCGCGGCGTCACGCTGAATTCAGTCCTGCGGACGACGCCCGAGAATCTCTAGCCGCAGATCAGTAAGATGGGAGTCGTCGTCATTGTCTTGCCCGCTTCAATCCTTATGCTTGCATTTTCATAGTCTGCGCAGGCAGGGGCCGACATTCTGAGATCGTAACGGCCCACAGGAAGCACGAGTCGAATCTGTCCATCTACTGTTCCCGACTTCCGTGTCGGACCTCCCCTCTCGGTTACCGTATAATTGGCACCGTCATGCTTCCCGTCAATTACCAGATGGCCGCAAGCGCGTGGCTTGAGAGTTACGGTTGTGAGTCCGGATGACGCCATCGCTATCGAGCGGCTCTCCCTCGAAGTGGGGCACTGGGGGTTGCTCGCGACCCAGGCTGAAATGACGTGCGAGCCTGCGGGCATCGTGTCACTTTCCCATTGCCCCCGGCCGACATTTTTTCCATCGATGGCCAACATGGCCTCGGCCGGAATGTTGACTCGAAGAATTGGTCGCGGTGCGACGGTGCTTTCGGGAGAAATTGCTGGCAGAACCGCCGTAGGAACAGAATCCGCGTTCTCTTTAGCCGCGGGCGCCTCTTTTCCCGAACGTGAGGACATCAGAGCCAGCGCAGAGACGGCGAGAAATACAATAGAGGCGCCAATCGCCGCAATCCGGCGGCGTGCGGAACGCACGGCGACAGGTTGAACGGCTCGAAGCGGCGCCCGGCTGGCGACTCGCGGCATCTCGAGAGTGCGTTCACCTGTTGTGTCGGTCTGGCCGCTCGAGAGACGAAAAAGGGCTTCCTGAAGGGCTTCCGCAGTTGCGAACCGGTGGTCTGGCTCCTTGGCGATGCATTTCAGAATTATGCGGTCCATCTCGGCCGAGATAGCTGGATTCAGGGAACGTGGCGACGGAGGCTCGTCTTCGACGTGCTGCCGAGCGATCTCATACCAATCGTCTCCATCGTAGGGAAGCGTTCCCGTCGCACAGCGAAAAAGCGTGATCCCGAGGGAGTACAAATCGGCTCTCCCATCCAGATGCAGTCCTCTTGCCTGCTCCGGCGAGAAATATTGCGGAGTACCGACCACCATGTTGGTGCCAGTTTGCTTGACATAGCCCGAAACCGCGCGCGCGATACCGAAGTCGGCGACGATAGCATTGCCGTGTCCGTCGAACAGGATGTTGTCGGCCTTGATATCCCGGTGAATCACTCCTTCGCGATGGGCGAAGGCTAGCGCATTTGCGACATCGATTCCTGTGCGGAGCAGCAATGCTTCCGGGATGGTCCCCATTACCCGCAAGCGGTCGACGAGACCATGCGGCAGGTAGTCCATGACGAAATAAACGGCTTCAGCTTCCCGGCCTACCGCAAGAATCCGGACGATATTCGGATGTCGCAGCTTGGCGGCTACCGATGCTTCCCGCCGGAAACGGGACTCGAACGTCTCATCGCCGGCAAAGTGCGGCTTGAGAACCTTGACGGCAATCGGAATGTCGAGCTCCGGATCATACCCCTTATAGACCCAGGCGAAGCCGCCGGAGCCAACGACAGAATCGATACGAAAACGGCCGAGGGTTCGGCCCAGGTGGCGATCAGGCAAACCAGTGATGAGTGCTCATGATAAGGTATAGCCTAACTCGAAGCGGACGGCGAATATAAGACCTCGCTGAGCCTTTACATGAAGCTTCGCAGCCAGTAAATTAGCAAGCTCTATTGGACATTTCGTGCAGCAGATGGTGGAGAATAATACACAATGGCTTTTCAGAAATCAGCGGCAATTGACAAGTACCGTGCGCACAGTACTGACACCGGCTCCGGCAAAGTGCAGGTCGCGGTTCTGACTGAGCGCATCAATTATCTGACCGATCACTTCAAGGCTCATGCAAAGGATCATCATGGCCGTCGCGGTCTGCTCAAGATGGTAGGGCAGCGCCGACGTCTTCTCGATCATTTGCAGGAAACAGACGTCGAGGGATATCGGCAGCTTATCCAGGATCTTGGACTCCGGCACTAACATCGCAGCTCTCTCTTCGCGCGGGCACCAACTCACTGGTTCCCGCGCTTTTTGTGTTCCCTCGAGGATTTGAAACAGTATGCAACGAATTGAACGTGATTTCGCGGGCCGCCGGCTCGTTATCGAGACCGGACGTATGGCGAAACAGGCCGCTGGTTCGGCTGTGGTCCAGTTTGGGGACACGATGGTCCTTGCGGCCGTTACCGTAAGCGAAACTCAGAGTCCGCTCCCGTTCTTTCCACTCCTTGTCGAGTACAAGGAAAAGTCCTATGCGGCGGGCAAGATTCCCGGCGGCTTCATAAAGCGTGAGGGGCGGCCAAGGGACGAGGAAATACTCTCGGCGCGGATCATTGACCGTTCGATCAGGCCTCTGTTTCCGGAAGGGTTCAAGAATGAAGTGCAGGTTTTTATTTATGTCATCTCGGCGGATCAGGAGAACGATGCGGATGTTCTCGCACTTGTGGCCGCCTCCTTCGCTCTGAATGTTTCCAGGATCCCGTTTCTCGCACCAATTGCCTGCGTTCGTCTTGGGCGGCTTCAGGAGAAGTGGGTAATCAATCCCACATTCAAGCAGCTCGAGTACAGCGACCTCGACGTCGTAATTGCCGGATCTGCCGACTCGATCGTGATGGTCGAGGGGGGAGCGCTGGAGGTAAGCGAGGAAGACATCGTCAGTGGACTAGGCGTCGCCCACAGAGCAATCAACGAGCTTATCGGACTTCAGAATGAGCTTTTGCGCCAGGGTCGAGCCGAGAAGATGAGCTGGGTCAAGAGCGAACAGGATGACACACTCGTAAAGCGCGTGAAGGAGCTCGCGGACGGAAAGATCAAGGATGCGCTGAATCAGCGGGAGAAGCACGAGCGTATCGGCGCCGTGGAAACGGTGAAGCGCGAGGCGATCGTTGCGCTCACCGAAGATTTTCCGGACAATGCAAAGGACATCGCCCTACTCGTGGCTGACGTTGAATACCACGGCCTTCGCGCACAGGTGCTGGACACCGGTGAACGTGTGGATGGACGCAAGGCCAGCGAAGTGCGTCCAATCACTATAGAAGCGGGGCTGCTGCCTCGCGCGCACGGATCGGCGCTATTCACCCGAGGCCAGACGCAGGCGCTCGTGGCCGTGACGCTTGGCACCGCGAACGACGTTCAGCGTCTCGACAGCATTGACGACTCCGCCGAGACAACCAAGTCGTTTATGCTGCACTACAATTTTCCTCCCTTCTCAACCGGCGAGGTCAGGCCGATGCGCGGAACCAGCCGGAGGGAGATCGGCCATGGTAACCTCGCGGAGCGCGCAATTCAGGGGGTAATGCCACCGTTCGAGGAGTTTCCGTACACGGTGCGAATCGTCTCCGACATACTCGAGTCGAATGGTTCGTCATCCATGGCGTCCGTCTGCGGTGGATCGCTCGCACTCTTTGATGCGGGAGCTCCTGTGCGTGCCGCGGTTGCCGGTGTGGCGATGGGTCTGATCAAGGAAGGCGATCGCTACGCGATTCTTACCGACATCCTCGGGACGGAGGATCACCTCGGCGACATGGACTTCAAGGTGGCTGGAACCGATCGGGGAATTACGTCGATTCAGATGGACATCAAAGTGCAGGGACTGGACGTCAAGATCATGCGCGAAGCGCTCGCTCAAGCCAAGGAAGGGCGCTTGCACATTCTCGCCGAGATGAAAAAAGCGCTTGCCGAGCCGCGTGCGGAGATGTCCCAGTATGCACCCCGGATTGAAACGCTGAAGATCAGTCCCGAGAAAATTGGTGATCTCATCGGACCCAAGGGCAAGACAATTCGCGGAATTCAGGATGAGACGGGCGCGGAGCTTACCGTCGATGACAGCGGTCTCGTCACTATTGCCGCGGTGGGTGGTGAGGCAATGGAGCGCGCGCGAGCCATGGTGAAAGCTCTTACCGCTGAGCCAGATATCGGTGCCACATATGAGGGAACGGTCGTCAGCACAACTGCGTTTGGAGCCTTCGTGGAGATCATGCCGGGCACCGAGGGGTTGGTGCACATCTCCGAGCTGAAGCACGGTCGAACGGAGAAAACGGAAGATGTCGTGAAGAAGGGCGATCGGGTTCAGGTGAAGTTACTGGAACGCGACGAGCGCGGACGCTTGCGTTTGTCCATGAAGGCCCTGGTTCCAAAGCCTGAAGGGATGCCGGAGGAATCGGGTGGCGGCAGGAGCGGCGGAGACCGCGAATCGCGTCCGCCCCGGCGTGACCGCGAGCAGGGCGAAGGGGAGCCTCGCGAGCGTGTTGCAGCGGAGAGCGGAGCTTCTGACGGAGACGGTGGTGGGCGGGGCGGCGAGTCGCGAGGACGCCGTCCCGGAGGCGGACGTCCGCGCAGATGAGCGCGGATAGCGCGGTCGCGGGGGAACTCCGTCGTACCGTGCTGCCGAATGGGCTGACCGTGCTCTCGGAACGAATACCGGGGGTGCGGTCTGTCGCTTTTGGGAGCTGGGTGCGAGCCGCTTCGGTGCACGAACCGCGTGAGCGGATGGGTGTCTCTCATCTCCTGGAGCACATGGTTTTCAAGGGCACTGAGCGTCGCAGTGCGAAGGAAATCGCGGTCTCGCTGGAGTCTTTGGGAGGCTCACTCGATGCCTACACGGCTCGCGAGCACACATCCTTTCAGGCGCGCGTGCTTGATGAGCATTTGAGGCAGGCTGCGGACGTCATAGGTGACCTCGTATTCAGGCCACTTCTCCGCGCTGAGGATTTGAAGCTCGAGCGTAAAGTCGTGCTGGAAGAGATCAGCATGGTCAACGATACGCCGGACGACCTCGTTTTCGAATTGCACAACGAGTCGATGTGGGAGGGCCATCCTTATGGGTACTCCATTCTCGGAACGCGTGACACTGTTTCGTCGCTGGGCGTTCGCGACCTGAGAGAATTGCACGACCGGGCGTATCATCCGCAGCAGCTCGTCGTGGCTGCAGCCGGCAACGTCGAGCACGACCGGCTTCTGGACGCCCTGGATCAAACCGGTTGGATGGCGGTTCCACGGGGTGAAGACGTTCAGGCAACCTGGCCTGCGTCGCCGATAGCAAAGCCTGGCTACCGCCACATCGATCGCGATAGCGCACAGACGCATATTGTCTTTGGTGCGCCAACAGTCCCTCACCGCGATCCGCGCAGGTACGCCGTCGTTCTGGTAAGCACCGTACTCGGCGGCGGCATGAGCTCGCGGCTATTTCAGCGCGTGCGTGAGGATCTGGGTCTTGCCTACGCCGTATACACTTACCAGAGCTTCCATCCGGACATAGGAGTGCAGGGCGTCTATGTTGGCACCGCACCGGAGACGGCGGCAGACGCATCCGCCGCCATTCACGAAGAGCTTGAACGCGTTGTGCAGGATGGCCTGTCTCAGGAGGAGATTGCAGCCGGAAAGAGCCAGCTCAAGGGGCAGATCACGCTTTCGCTGGAAAGTGTGACTACACGAATGTATCGTGCCGCCGCCGTGGACCTGTATGACGAGGCGTTCAAGTCGTTGGACCAGCTACTGCGCTTGATTGACGAAATAACCGACGATCAAGTGGCGGAGGTCTGCCGGGAATTTTTCCGTCCGGCAGACCAAATGGTGGTTAGCCTCGGGCCCTCAGCCGCAGCGTGACGCTATTCCGCCGGTGTTACAAGCGATAGCCAGTTTGCAGTTTTCCGCACACCCTCTCACCTGACGCGACTCATGCAAATCGGCGTACCGAAGGAGATCAAGACCAATGAAAATCGGATTGCTCTTGTGCCGGCAGGGGCCGAAGCGCTGGTAGGGAGCGGCCACTCAGTAAGCATTGAGAAAGGGGCAGGAGAGGGGAGCGGTTTTCCGGACGATCTATACGTCCGTGCCGGCGCTACCATTCTGCCCGACGCCGATGCGGTCTGGGCATCAGCCGATATGATCATGAAGGTGAAGGAGCCGATCACCAGCGAGTGGCCGCGGATGCGCAGGGGTCAGGTGATCTTTACGTATTTTCATTTCGCGGCAGATGAGAAGTTGACGCGTGCGCACATGAGCAGTGGCGCCACATGCATCGCGTACGAAACTGTCGAGCTTCCCACTGGCGAGCTGCCGCTTCTGACCCCCATGTCCGAAGTCGCCGGACGCATGGCGGTGCAGGAAGGCGCCAAGTATCTGGAAAAACTGCATGGTGGCAAGGGCGTTTTGCTTGGTGGTGTTCCGGGCGTGCCTCCCGGCAAAGTGGTTATTCTCGGTGGCGGAGTGGTGGGCACTAACGCGGCGAAGATGGCGGCGGGACTCGGCGCCAAGGTTACGATCCTGGACATCTCGCTGGAGCGGTTGCGGTACCTGTCCGACGTCATGCCCGCTAACGTGACGCTCGTCTACTCCAACAGATTCACGATTCTCGAGCAGATCGCCACCGCGGACCTGGTTGTCGGCGGCGTCCTGGTGACGGGAGCAAAGGCTCCGCGGCTCATAAGGCGCGAGGATCTCAAGGGAATGCAGCCGGGCTCCGTAATCGTGGATGTGGCAATCGATCAGGGAGGCTGCGTCGAAACCATCAAGGCTACGACTCACGAGAACCCCGTCTATGTCGTCGACGGCGTGATCCACTATGGCGTGGCCAACATGCCAGGCGGCGTACCACGCACATCCACTCTCGCCCTGACTAACGCGACACTACCTTATGCGCTTTTGCTCGCGAACAAGGGCTGGAAGCAGTCGTTGCGCGACAATGGCGCGCTTCGCAAGGGGCTCAACATCGTGGATGGCAAGCTTACTTATCCAGGCGTTGCCGAAGCATTTGGGCTACCGTACGAGGCGCCGGACAGGTTTTTGGGCTGATGGCTGATGGCAGATAGCGGATGGCTGATGGAGGATAAGTGGAGGTTGTGAAGGCTTCGGTAAACCGTTCGGCGCGCCACCGGTTATCGCCCACCGGGCATCAGCCAGAAGCCAGTCACCGGTTATCAGCCGTCAGCTATCCGCTATCAGCTATCCGCTATCAGCTACCAGCCATCGGTCATACGGCATCAGCCATTCGCCTCCCTCCAATCCTGTGCTACCATAAAATCGAAAGGCGGCTCGAGCTCGGCGTAACGAGACTGTCGCCCAAGCGCTTCGAGAGGCAAATCGAACGTTTGGCGTGTGCTGGCTGGACGGCGCTCGGGTTACGCGACATTGTGGCGTGCGTGCGGGGCGAGCGTCCAGTCGGTCAAAAGGAAATCGGCATCACATTTGATGACGCTTACCGCGGCTTGCGCTCGCATGCGTTTCCTGTTCTTCGTGCGCACGGGTTCGCCGCGACGTGTTTCGTTATTACTGATTACGCCGGCAAGCTGAACAGGTGGGACGTCGCGTATGGCGGGCGCCGTTTCGCTCATCTTGCGTGGCGCGACATGCGCGCCTGGCAGGAGCGCGGGATCGAATTCGCATCGCACACCGCCAGTCACCAGCGGTTGACGTGGCTCGACGAGCGAAGCGTCTACAACGAGCTCGCGGTGTCACGCGACGCAATTACCCAGGCACTGGATGTGTTTCCTGGCGCGATAAGCTATCCATTTGGCGCGGCGCGGAAGCGTGAAGCGGATCTGGCAAAGGGGGCGGGGTATGACGCAGGGTTCACTCTGGCCGGAGTCTGGAACCGAGACCCGATGACCATCGAGCGGCTTCCTGTGTACGCCTGGTCCCCTCCCATGCCCGGAGTGGGAATGCTGGCTTCATTGGAGAAGGCCGCGGCGGTAGGGGCAAATCGGTGCGCTGTAGGAACCAGCCTGTGGAAGGCATTGAGCGGCCAAACCAGGAAGCACTAGGCTTTCCGCGCACCGCGCCTGTCTGTCTTGCGCTTCGACCAATCCTGCAAACAGGAACCAAGGAGGTTCGTCATGCACCGTGTTATGGCGCTCTCGATATTTCTTGGTCTGGCGGCGCCGCCATCCCCGCACGCGCAAGCCGCTTCGGTAATCGCGGGCCCCGACCCGCGGGTAGAGGTTACTGGTCATGGGGAAAGCCGGGTATCGCCCGACGGCGTGAACGTCACTTTCAGCGTAGAGACGAAAGGGTCCACTGCCGCTGCTGCAGCTGGCGGAAATGCCCGCGTTCAGGAGCGCGTGGTCGATACGCTGCGCGCATTGGGGTTTACCGAGAAGCAGATCTCCACGATCAGTTACAACGTCGCGCCAAACTACGAGGCGTCGCCGGATGGCCGTGGGCGCTCACAGCGCGGTTACATCGCTCGTAACGCCGTGCGCGTAGAGCTCACACAGCTCGACCGGATCGGCGCTGTCATCGATGCGGCGCTGGCCCGCGGCGCGACCGGCGTCAGCAATGTGCAATTCAAGGCATCCAATACCGCGGAGGCTCGCGCGATTGCTCTACAACAGGCTGCCGGTCGCGCACGCGCGGAAGCGCTGGTATTGGCAAAAGCTTTCGGTGGGACGCTTGGTCCGTTGCTGGAAGTGACCACACTTGTACCGGATCACGTAGCCGGCGCACGCCTCATGTCGCACGAGGCGTATTCTTCGGTGGAAGGCACTCCCATAAGTCCCTCCGAGATCGTTGTGGCTGTCTCGATCGTGGCCAGGTGGCGATTTGTGTCTGGGCAATAATCCAACTTCCTTCGGCCAGGCCTCAGACGAAGTACTTGGCGATTACGGGAAGCAGTAGCGGGTGTTTCACCAGTGCATGCGCGAAGATTCTGCCGAGAGTTCTGCGCTGCTCCGGAATTCGCTCCACTGTTCGCGCGAGAGAATTGAAAAAGGAATCGTCCAGCTTGTTCAGCGCTTCCTTTACACGGTAGAATCGCACGTGGTCATCGCCCATGAGTGACATCCACGCTTCGTGATAGCGCTTGAGGCGAGCCTCGCTCGTATCTCCAGCAGACAGCGCGTCTATCGCCGTTCGCGCTGCCAGGCGGCCCGCCTTCATTGCATTGACGATTCCCCCACCTGATAGCGGGTTGACCATGTGGGCAGCGTCGCCACAGATGAGGATACCATCGGCGACCGTGCGCTTGATGGTGGGATGCACTATCACACCGCCCACGGTGTAGCTGGTCTTCACTCCGGCTGGAAACATCTTGCCGACGTAGTCATCCAGGTACTGGCGGGCGGGCCGCCCGTCGGCCCTGAGCGCGACAACGCCAAGTCCGACGTTGGCGATTCCTATCCCCTTCGGAAAGACCCATGCGTAGCCTCCCGGGGCGATGGACTCACCGAAGTGCAGATAGATGGCGTCGGGGTCGAAGTCGATGCCTGACACCACGTATTGGGCACAGCTTTCCATGTCGCGCGACGGAACCCTTGTGTCGATGCCGGCCCATCGTCCGGCCATTGCCTCTACGCCGTCAGCCGCAATGATGATGCGGGCTGCGATTGTGCCATCCCCCGCGGGACCGCGGGTGGATACACGCCAGCCTCCGTTCTCTCGAACCATTCCGACAGCTTCGGTTCCGACACGCAGTTCAGCTCCTTCGCGTCCCGCCTCCGTGGCGAGCGCCCGCTCGAAGCGCGTGCGATCCAGTACGTAGCCAACGTCTCCCTCGGCAACGCGAACCTCCGTGCCATCGGGGGCCCAGAAGATTACCCGAGTGATGCGACGGGAAATGAAATCAGCGCCGGCACCGCTGGCGCTGATGAACTCTTCCAGTCCTTTGCTTCCGACCCCCTCGCCGCAACGCACGGGCGCCCCGATCGCGCGGTCTCGCTCGAGAAGCACGACTTCCAGCGACGGATTGGCTCGAGCAGTCTCTCGCGCCGCTACGAGCCCAGCAGGTCCCCCACCGATTACCAGAACGTCGCAGGTGATGCCCGTCACGCCACGGCGGCTGCTCGCGGCACCATCGTGAGCGCCCCTACCGGACATGGCGCGATGCATTTGTTACATCCGGTACAGGTCCGGTCGTCTATGAGTAAACCCTCCCGGCGCATGTGAATCGCGGCTGGGGGGCAGAGCGGCATACAGAGGCCGCAGGCATCGCAAAGTTGCAAGTCAACCACCGCTACGTCGCGGAACCGAGTAAGGTGCATGAGCGCAGAAATACTAACGGACCCTAGGTTGTGTCAAGACAACGCCTTGCCGGTGCCCAAGGCACCGACTACCTTAGACGGTTACCGTGCTAATTCCACCACCCCGCCCCGTTCGTTCCGACCGGAACACCCGCGCAAGCAACACCCTTTAATGCGCTGGCCGCTATTCAAGAAAGCTTCGCTCTTTCCCGCGAACGCGATCGCTGTCGATCTCGGAACGGCGAACACACTCATATACGTAAAAGGCGAAGGGATCGTTCTCAACGAACCTTCTGTGGTAGCGCTCGAGCGCGGTACCAACAAGATCAAGGGTGTTGGGCTGGAAGCCAAGCGGATGCTCGGGCGCACGCCCGAAGGCATAATCGCGGTGCGCCCCATGAAGGATGGTGTCATCGCGGATTTTGATGTTACCGAGAAGATGCTTCGATTCTTTCTCGAGGCGATCATCCAGAAGCACGTTTTCAAGGTAAAGCCGCGTGTGATCGTCTGCGTCCCTTCCGGCATTACGGAAGTCGAACGACGCGCAGTGCGCGATTCGGCAATCGGCGCAGGCGCGAAGGAAGTCTTCATGGTTCCGGAGCCAATGGCGGCCGCGATCGGTGTTGGCTTGCCTGTCGAAACGCCCACAGGAAACATGGTAATCGACATTGGGGGTGGCACAACCGAAATCGCTGTCATAGCGCTGTCGGGAATCGTGAGCGACACCTCTATCCGAACGGGTGGAGATGAGATCGACACCGCGATTGTTCAGTTCATGCGCAAGAACTACAATCTCCTCATCGGCGAGCCAACGGCGGAGATGATCAAGATCACGATTGGCTCGGCGGCCCCCATGCTCGAGGAACGGGAGATGGAGGTCAAAGGACGCGACCTGGTATCAGGAATTCCCAAGACCGTGCGAGTGCATTCCAGCGAGATTCGAGAAGCCATTCAGGAGCCCATCCAGCAGATTGT
>JACMME010000288.1 GCA_014379205.1 Gemmatimonadaceae bacterium | reverse complement strand
GTTCCTGCCGTTCACGTTGCGCGGAATGACAGTGCCGAATCGTGTTGTTGTTTCGCCAATGGACATGTATTCGGCCCTAGACGGAACGCCGAACGATTTCCATCTGACGCACCTGGGAGCACGCGCCCTTGGCGGCGCTGGTCTCCTGGTTACGGAAATGACCTGTGTCTCTCCAGAGGCCCGCATCACGCTCGGGTGCACCGGCATGTACACGGATGAGCACGTGGGAGCCTGGCGGCGAATCGTCACATTCGTTCACGATTGGAGCGAAGCGAAAATCTGTCTGCAGCTCGGCCACTCCGGACGCAAGGGCTCCACAAAGCTCATGTGGGAAGGCATGGACGCGCCCCTCGATGAGGGCAACTGGGATGTGATTGGTCCGTCGGCGATTCCCTACGGAAAAGGCACTCACGTTCCGCGAGAGATGCGGCGCGCGGATATGGATTCGACGCGAGACGGCTTCGTGCGCGCGACAGAAATGGCGCTCGATGCCGGCTTCGACATGATCGAACTGCACTGCGCGCATGGTTACCTGCTTTCCAGCTTCATCACACCGCTGAGCAACAGGAGGACGGATGAGTACGGTGGCTCGCTCAGCAACCGTCTCCGTTTTCCACTGGAGGTCCTCTCCGCAATGCGGGAGGTCTGGCCAGCGGATCGCCCCATCTCGGTTCGCATCTCAGCGACCGACTGGCTGGAGGACGGGGTAGATGGTGGTGATGCAGTCGACATTGCCAGTGCCTTCGCCGGAGCCGGGGCTGATATCATCCACGTGTCGACCGGGCAGACCACAGGTGACGCGAAGCCGGTGTACGGGCGCATGTTTCAGACGCCGTATAGCGACCGAATCCGCAATGAGGCAGGCATACCCACGATCGCGGTTGGAAATATTACCGACCCGGATCAGGTGAATGGTATCATAGCTGCGGGCCGAGCCGATCTGGTGGCTCTGGCGCGTCCGCATTTGAGTGATCCGCACTGGACATTGCACGCGGCGGCGCAGTTGGGCTATTCCGAGCAGCAGTGGCCGGTGCAATACAAAACGGGAAAGGATCAGCTCGAGCGGAATCTTGCCAAGGCGAAGGAGCAGGATGGCGCAAGCTCGAAAGCGGGTTTCGGAAAGACGGTGCGGTGAAGCGACGGGCACAGCCCCGCGGGGGTGTTGAATGAAAGGAGAAATTGCGCGACAGTATCTCTCGGGCCGGCATGCCGTCGTCACTGGCGGTGGGAGAGGTATAGGAGCGGCTATCGCGAGAGAGCTGGCTCGGCTCGGCTCTGACCTGACGCTCATGGGCCGAGACACGGGCGTGCTGGAGGAGCATTGTGCCGAGCTACTTGCGGATTTCGGCGCTCGGGCAATTGCGGTAGCGTGCGACGTCCGCGATGAAGCCGGCGTTGCTACCGCGTTTGCCTCGGCGCGCCAGAGTTACGGGGACCCGTATGTTCTTGTCAACAATGCTGGACAGGCTGAGGGCGGGCCGGTCACGCAGATGCCCCTGTCGGTATGGGAGAATCTCCTGGCGGTGAACCTCACCGGTACCTATCTCTGTTGCAAAGAAGTATTGCCGGCGATGATGCTTGCGCAGGCGGGAAGGATAGTCAACATCGCATCAACCGCTGGGCTCAAGGGTTACAACAAGATGGCTGCCTACTGTGCATCCAAGCACGGCGTCGTGGGTCTGACACGCGCTCTTGCCATGGAAACCGTAAAAATCGGAATAACCGTGAACGCGGTTTGTCCGGGCTACACCGATACAGACATGGCGCAGAAAGCGATTGACAATCTCGTAGGCGCGCTTGGCAAGACACCGGATGAAGCCCGCAAGATGATTCTGCGAGTGATTCCACGCGGAACACTGATTCAGCCGGAGGAGGTTGCCAACGCAGTCGGTTGGCTTTGTTCACCCGACGCAACCGCAGTGACGGGTCAGGCGATTGTAGTCGCGGGCGGAGAAGCGTAATGGCCATCACTCCCGCTCATTTCGGCTGGCAAGTTGAAGGCGGTGTCGCGACCATCACTCTCAATCGGCCGGAACGCAAAAATCCGCTGACATTCGAATCGTATGCGGAGCTGCGTGACACGTTCCGCCAACTCGTGTATGTAAAGGATGTAAAGGTCGTCATCATCACGGGCGCTGGCGAAAACTTTTGCTCCGGTGGAGATGTGCACGACATCATCGGACCGCTCGTGAGCATGAAGGAACGTGGCCGCATGGATGAGTTGCTCGCGTTCACTCGCATGACCGGAGACCTGGTGCTGGCGATGCGGTTGTGTCCGCAGCCTGTTATTGCTGCTGTGGACGGAGTGTGTGTTGGCGCAGGCGCGATACTCGCCATGGCGAGCGATCTTCGGCTAGGTACGGCGCGGAGCAGAGTCGCGTTCCTTTTTGTAAAGGTAGGGCTCAGCGGCGCTGACATGGGCGCCTGTGCGTTGCTGCCACGCATAATCGGCCAGGGGCGAGCGAGCGAGCTCTTGTACACGGGCAGGTCTATCTCCGGCGAGGAAGCGGAACGCTGGGGATTCTACAACCGGCTTGTTTCACCGGAATCGCTGGCGGACGAAGCAGTGACGCTGGCGCAGTCCATCGTCGCAGGGCCTACTTTCGGGCACGCTGTGACCAAGAAATGCCTGCATCAGGAATGGAACATGGGCGTCGCTGAAGCGATTGAAGCCGAAGCGCAGGCCCAGGCCATATGCATGCAGACCGAGGATTTCACGCGCGCTTATCGCGCATTCGTTAAGAAGGAAAAGCCGGTGTTTGAAGGCAACTGATGCCGGATACGACGTATCTCGACTGGCCTTTCTTCGACGACTCGCACAGAGAGCTGGCGCGAGAGCTCGGCGCCTGGGCCAGGAGCGAAATTCGAGCAGCGCCCGAGAATGCAGACCTGGACGAGGAATGCCGCGCACTCGTTGGGCGACTCGGGACGGGAGGATGGCTTCGTCACGTCGTACCAGCACGAAATGGCGGAATACGCCAACAACTCGACGTGCGCTCGCTCTGTATTGCCAGGGAAGTTCTTGCTTACGAATCGGCTCTGGCGGATTTCACTTTTGCGATGCAGGGACTTGGTACCGGCGCAATCTCGATTTTTGGTTCAGATGAGCAGCGCGACCGGTATCTCCCACCGGTGGCGAGGGGTGAAGCGATCGCCGCGTTCGCACTATCCGAATCAGAGGCGGGTTCCGACGTAACTGCCATGGCGTGCAGTGCGAGGCCGCAGGGAAACGGCTATGTGATTGACGGCGAGAAGACATGGATCTCCAACGCCGGAATCGCGGATCACTATGTGGTCTTCTGCCGCATGGCCGAGGAGGGAGATCGTCGCTTTGGCGCCTTCATCGTCAATGCAGACAATCCCGGATTAAGTGTCATCAACCGAATCGATGTGATCGCGCCACATCCACTCGGCACGGTATCGTTTGAAGACTGTGTGGTGTCAACGGATGCGCTGATAGGCAAAGCGGGCAAGGGTCTGAGCGTGGCGCTGGGAACGCTGGATCTCTTTCGCCCGACAGTTGGAGCTGCTGCGCTGGGATTCGCGAGACGCGCGCTCGATGAAGCCATGGCGTGGGTTACCGAGCGCAAGGCGTTCGGCCAGCCGCTCGCCCAATTTCAGTTGACGCAGGCGAAGCTTGCCAGCATGGCGGTTGCGATCGACGCGAGCGCACTCCTGATATACCGGGCAGCGTGGACGCGCGATACTGGAGCGACTCGCATCACGCGCGAGGCGGCAATGGCAAAGCTCTTCGCCACGGAATCCGCGCAACAAGTCATCGACGATGCAGTGCAGCTGTTCGGAGGGCGGGGGCTGGTGGCCGGCGCGCCGGTTGAACGGCTGTATCGTGACATACGCGCCCTCCGTATCTACGAGGGAACGAGCGAGATCCAGAAGCTGGTAATCGCCGGTCAAATGTTGGCCGGTATGACGTCGGGTGCCGAAATGCGGCTCGCCAACAGCGGCGTGGGGGCCCCCCCCCGATGAAACAGGCTACTCCACTTCAGCATCAGCCCGACCATCAAAACACTGTCGCCGGTGCGTTTTCGGCGCACGTCGACACGTTTGCGCGGGACAATCTTCCGCCCCGGCACCTTTGGCCCGCGATGGATTTCGCGAGCATTCCCGATCTAGTTTATCCCGCCCGACTCAATGCCGCGGAGCAGCTGCTCGATCGCGCTGTGAAGGGAGGTGATGGCGCTCGAACAGCCATTCATTTTCCTGATGGGCGCTGGACATACAGCGAGCTGCTGGAGCAATCCAATCGCATCGCACACGTGTTGGTGGAGGACCTTGGTGTGATCCCGGGCAACCGCGTCATGCTCCGCGGCCCCAATAATCCGATGATGGCCGCGTGCTGGTTCGCGGTCCTGAAGGTTGGCGCGGTAAACGTGTGCACGATGCCGCTACTCCGTTCACGCGAGCTTAGCGTGATTGCGGATAAGGCTCGCGTTGGCCTCGCGCTCACCGATGCGCGCTTTGCGGACGAGTGCGATCATGCTGCCGGCAACGTTCCGGTGTTGGAGCGGGTCGTGCGCTTTGGGGACGATTCTTCGCAATCGCTCGAGACGCTCATGCGCGACAAGCCAACGACCTTCACGAATGTGGACACCTCGGCGGACGACGTCTCCATCATTGCGTTTACTTCCGGAACGACCGGCCAGCCCAAGGGCACGATGCATGTGCATCGAGATCTCCTGGCGGTGTGCGACACGTTCTCCGCGCTCGTAGTCAAACCCGAACGCGACGACATTTTCTGTGGCTCTCCTCCCCTCGCATTCACCTTTGGCCTGGGTGGATTGCTCCTCTTTCCAATAAGAGCACGCGCTTCAACGCTTCTACTAGAGCAGGCGACCCCGCCGCATCTTCTCAAGGGCATGCAGGACCACCGCGCGACCATTTGCTTCACGGCGCCGACCGCATATCGCGCAATGACGGGCAACGTGAAGGATTTCGATATTTCCAGTCTCAGGAAATGCGTGTCGGCTGGCGAGCACCTTCCAAAAGCCACATTCGAGCGGTGGCGGGACGCCACTGGAATCGAGATAATCGACGGTATCGGATCCACCGAGATACTGCACGTCTTCATAAGTGCGTCGGGCGGGGAGATTCGCCCCGGGTCGACGGGCAGGACAGTACCTGGTTACCGCGCGAAGGTCGTCGATGAGACGGGTAACGAGGTGCCGACCGGCAGCATCGGGAGCCTGGCGGTGCAAGGGCCTACTGGCTGCCGCTATCTGGACAACGTCGAGCGACAGGAAGCCTACGTAAGGGACGGCTGGAATCTTCCCGGCGATTCGTACCGGGTGGATGAGGATGGCTACTTCTGGTATCAGGCGCGCACCGACGATCTGATCGTTTCTTCAGGATACAAGATTTCGGGTCCCGAGGTCGAAAACGCCTTGCTGGATCACCCGGGTGTGGCCGAGTGCGGGGTTGTTGGGCTGCCGGACGAAGAGCGCGGGTCGGTGGTGAAAGCGTTCATCGTACTTCGGCCCGGCTTTACATCTGGTGATGAGCTCGTAAAGGAGCTGCAGGACTTCGTAAAGGCGCAAATCGCTCCGTACAAGTATCCGCGCCGCGTCGCCTTCGTGCAGAGCCTGCCTCGCACGGACACGGGCAAGTTGCAGAGGTTTCGGTTGAGGGAGACCGAGTGAAAAAGCGCGGCGAATCGGGAAAGCGTGAATCGGCGGGCGGTGCGAAGATCGCTCGTGGCTCGGATCCTGGATCGCACACGATCCTTCAACCCGAGGAATGGGCTAGAGCCGTCGGATATGCCAACGGCGTCGCGGCCCAAGGGCGCAGCGTTTTCGTCGCCGGGCAGATAGGGTGGAATCCGCGAACGTGTGAGTTCGAGAGCGATAGCTTCGTGGAGCAGGCTAGACAGGCCCTCCAGAACGTTGTCAGCGTCGTACGAACTGGGGGAGGGGAACCTGGAGACGTGGTTTGCATGACGTGGTTCGTTACTGACAAGGCGGCTTATGTCACGTCACGCCGGGAGATTGGGGTAGCCTACCGTGAAGTTTTCGGCAGATATTTTCCGGCTATGTCAGTCGTCTTCGTGTCCGCTCTTCTGGAGGATCGCGCCCAGGTTGAAATTGAAGCCATCGCCGTGATCGGCGAGCATGAAGGAAATGCGCAGCGCAGTCTATTCGCAGAGTAAGGGGAAAGCGCGACGTTGAGCGCCGGATAATGCGTGTGGTGGTATTGGCTTTCTGAAATCGTCATTGGTCCCTCGTGCATGCATTCCAGCTGATCGTCCACGCCATGCGCGAAGCACTCACCGCGGAACTCGATTCGCACGTGCCAGCGGACAGGGTTGAGGCGGACGCACTCCGCAGCATTCGTGAGTTTCTCCGCGCGGAACCGCAGCCTTTCAGCCGAAAGACGTTGTCGGGCCACATTACCGGGAGCGCCATCGTCGTCCATGTGGATGGACCGGAAATTCTGCTTGTAAGGCACCGGAAACTGAATCGATGGCTGCAGCCTGGAGGACACGTGCACGAGCACGATGCGTCGGTGTTGGCGACCGCCATTCGGGAGACGCAGGAGGAGACTGGTCACGCGGCTGGCATCACTCCCTGGCTTGACCGGATTCTGCATGTAGACGTCCACGAAATTCCGGTTCGGCCAGGTGAGCCAGCCCACCTGCACTACGACATCCGATACCTGCTGGCGGCGGCACGTAACTCTCCGCGCATCCCGGAGGAGGAGATCATGCAGGCGGAATGGTTCAGGGAGCTGGCGCTCGATGCGCTGGATCTCGATGCGTCGTTGAAGAGCGCGATCGCTTCAGCAATGAAGCATCTTAAAGGATGGCAGATGGCAGATGGCAGATGGC
>JACMME010000287.1 GCA_014379205.1 Gemmatimonadaceae bacterium | reverse complement strand
CGCGCGAGCCGGCGGTTTTCGCGGGCCTCATTCACCATTTCGACCATTTCGATGCTAACCACGCCCCCGTCTTCGTTGTTTCATTTGCTTTCTCGAGTTTCGCAGATGCTTCATTCACGCGGCTCGCCGACTTCGAGTTCTGCGGCGGACGAAAATACAATCCTTCGGCCCGCGCGTGTAATCACCGACCTGAAAGGCGATGCGCCTATTTGGGACGACGAAGCTTTGCTTCTATCCGGTCAAGCACCTCGTCCATCGGCACGCCGATTGACGGATCCGCGTCATACTCAGCGACGCGACGATCCAGTTCCGCCTTCTGTTCGTCGGTGAGCGGAAGGACGTCAGGCGAAACGTTCGCTTCTTCCGCTATGCTGTCCCAGATATCACCGACAAGCTGAAGGCGATCGGCCACGCCCAGGCCGCGATAGTCGAAGGCTGGATTTGCCATAGGTGGAAGTTGAATGAAGAAAACGTTCCGGACAAGGCCGCTCGGCCGGGACTGCAACGCCGCGGCGAAGCACGACGAGCTGTTGATGAATGGACTGGCCGCCGTAAATCGGGAGCACTCGTGCCCCGATGGATCGGCCGTACTTGTGAATTGCCTGGGCGACCTGCATTGCCAGCTCTCGTGTCGGAACGAGAATGAGTGCCCGCACGCGTTGCTTGTCGCGGCGGCGGTCCGGATCGTCGGTCAGTTGTTGAATGAGCGGGAGCGCGAACGCAGCGGTCTTGCCGGTTCCGGTAGCTGCCTGGCCCAGCAGGTCTCTGCCGGCGAGGAGAGGTGGAATTGCCTCTAGCTGAATTGGGGTTGGCTCCTCGTAACCCAGTGCGACGAGAGTCGCTGCTACTTCTCCACTCAATCCAAGAGACTCGAAGCCGTCGGTGGACGGCAGTGCCACATCAACCACTCTGACCTCGTCTCTTCCGTCCCTTTTTCTTCGCTTGTGTTTTGGTTCGCACTATCTGGCGGCCGCGCTCCTCCTCGTATCGATCGAGAATCTCGGTCTGTTCAGCATCCCAGATATCGCGCCGGTCGCCGATCATCAGGATAAGGACTTCAGCGGCGACTGGGTTGACCCGGTACACAATGCGGATGTGGGAGGCTTTCAGTTTTCGAAAAGGGTGGAGTGGGTCGTGCAGGCTTTCCCCGTACTGGTCCGGCGCGACCTTCAGCTTCTTGTCAATCGCCTTTCGAGCCATTTGAAAAGCAGCGTGTCCCACGTCTTCCAGGTCGTCCTTAAGAATTCTTTCCGTGTACCTGACCGTCCAGGTCGTGGGCTTTGCCGGCTTCGGCTTTGGCGCCAATTGGGGTTCTCCGTGTTACCGCCTGTTGATTTTCCCGGCGCCCGTCAGCAAGTGAGTATCATCTCACTTCTGCGGAGGACGCCGCTTGTCTACTGCAGCCCAGAATGCAGTTTCGTCCAGCACCCTGTCCTCTCCTGCCTCGATTGCTTCCAGGCGACGAGCGGCGATCCGCGCGAGCCGGCGGTTTTCGCGGGCCTCATTCACCATCTCGACCATTTCGATGCTGACGACGGCAGCCACTGGCTTGCCGTCCCTCAGCACGTACACTGGTCCCTCCAATGAGGCCTCCAGAGTCTTCTTTGTGTCTTTCTTCAGCTCGCTAATCGTCGTCACGCGGACATCAGCACCAACTGTAAACATTGTCTGCTCCGTTATCCACTGGATAAGGTATGTCTTATGATACGAATAAGAGTACCCAAAAGCAACCCATGAGTTGCGTCAGCCTGCGGGACTACGATGGGAGCGGCCATCATTGAAGCACTCGACGAGGCAATCGCTTTTCAGGCCGGACAAAAGCCTGGCGCAACGGTCCGAACAGTGACTGCCCGTCGGGCGATGAGAGCCCCAGCGCCGAGATATCGTAAGGGAGAAATAGCTCGGCTCAGGAAGCGGATGAAGCTCTCGCAACCGGTTTTTGCCGACGCCCTGAACGTAAGCTCCGCCTCTGTGAAATCCTGGGAGCAGGGAGTCAACGAGCCGAGTGGGGCCGTGCTGCGACTATTGCAAATCGCAGAACGTCATCCCGAAGTGATCCTCGAGGGAATAAGCACTCGGTAGTCGTCTTGTGAGGCTACCGGCCCGGTCAGAACTGACTGCAGCAAAATAACTACAGGCGTAACAATGAGATTAGGAAGCCGCGCAACTCGAGGGCCAGGATTGACAGCGGCCACCAGTCCGACGCGATTCCTTGCTTTTGCACGCCACCGTAGATATCATGCCCGGACCGGCAATTACTTTCTCCCCCCACGCCAAACAGCGGCTCGAAGAGCGGGAAATCACCGAACGTCAGGTCCGGATTATCATTGGCGGGGGTAGCCGCACACCAGAAGCGAGCTCCGCGGGTGAGCGCCGGCGATGGAGATATTTGGGGCGGATTGACGGCAGGAATATCACCGTGATAACTGCTGAAGATTCCGAAGCAGTCTTGGTAGTGACCGTATTTTGAGGACTACAGGGATGAAATGGACCTACGATCCAAGTGTGGACGCGCTCATGATCACCCTTCTGCCGGGAAAGCGGTCGAAGCGCGCTGAGGAGCTTCGTCCCGGCCTAATCTGCGATTATGACGATGCGGGGCATCCGATCTCGATCGAGCTCCTCGAGGCGAGCAGCCATTTGCCGCTGAAGAATCTCGAAAGTCTTCCGCTTCCCGGGGTGATGCTCACGCTCTCGGAAGCATCCCGTCTCGCGGGGCTCGACGCAGCGACGCTTCGGCAGCAAATCCACAACAAGCGGCTGCGTGCCACGAAGCGCCGCCGTGAGTGGTGGGTTGAGCCGAGTGCTCTTCAGGAATACCTCGATAGTCGAGCTCCGCAGGGACGTCGTAACGGACGGAAAAACTCAGCCAGACGTCCCGTCACTATTGAGCTCGTGCAAACTCCTTCGCCCAGCAGACAGTATTCACGAGCTTCATCCGCTCCAGGTCTGCGCACACCAGATCGAGCAGGGCAGGCGAGCAGAAAATCACCGAAAGACAGCGCGCGCGCGAAAGCGCGACGTTAAGCCGATTGCGAGAGAATAGAAAATCGATTCCGCGAGGGGCGTCGTCCGCGCTCGAGGACGCCATGGATATCAGAACCGCAGCAGCTTCCTGCCCCTGAAACTTGTCAACCGTTCCGACACGCGCGCCGGTTGGTAACGTCTGCTTCAGGAGATTGACCTGCATGTTGTAGGGACTCACGACAAGAATGTCATCCGTCGTAATCGGGTGCCGCTCGCCCTTCTGATTGATCCACGACTGACCCAGGAGCGCGCGATACGCACGGTCGAGTCGGTTCGCCTCCTCGACACTCTTCTGCGTGTTGTCCTGGTGCTCCACCGCGACGAATCTGAGGCCTGACGGAGCGAGGGCGTCGTCTGCGACGTCGTTCAACACGATCATCTGACCCTTCGTGCACTCGGCAGACTCGAGTCTTCCATCGTAGAACGCTTCCGAGACGAAGCGGCAAAGCCGAGG
>JACMME010000286.1 GCA_014379205.1 Gemmatimonadaceae bacterium | reverse complement strand
GGGGCAACGGTGGCAAACACCGAGTACACGAACGCCGCTCCGGTCCCGATCGCGACGAGCGTATTCATGTCGGCCGAGTGATGCCGGAACGAGGTCCAGGCACGAGTATAGAAGTGCCGGCCGGCCCAGAGCATCACGCCGAGCGTGAGAACGAGCAGCGTGTACGAAAGCATGGCCGGCGGGATTGCGTACAGCCATGGTGCAACCGCACTGAGCGCTGGCGTAAGCGAGTCCATCGCCCACCGCATGAACGGGTCGGCGACGGCGCCGCGCGTTCCATGCTCCCAGCTCGCCATGAGCGGCATGGAGAGCACCATTGCGAACGCACCGACGATCGCGCTGACAATGGCCTTGAGACGAAGCGCTCCGAACTCCTCTTCCTGAGCACGGTCGCGCGCTTCCTGTTCCTCGAACGCCGTCTGGTCGGGCGAGGCGAGCTCCGCACCGTAACCGGTTCCGCGGATCGCTTCGACCAGACGGACGGGCGACACGGCTGCAGGATCGTAAGTCACGGTCGCGCTGTTCATCATGAGATTGACCGTGGCATCCTGGACGCCGGCTTCCTTCTGAAGCGTGCGCTGCACGCGCGACTGGCAGGCGGCGCACGTCATTCCCGACACCGGGATGCGGATCGTCTCGCGCTGAGCACTGCTGTTCTCGCGGTGCTCTGACCGATTCGCGCCAGCCGTGTGCAATGTGGTGCTCATGACCTCTCCTTATTCCCGGCTGGACGACCAGCGATCGTCTTCGCCGGTCGTCCGGCCAGGAAGAAGTACCAGTTCACCCAGCCGATCGTCGCGACTCCTGCGATCACGACAGTCCATTCCGTCCAGTTCAAAGTCTTGTCCGATCGCTGGCGGAGACGCTCAAGCAGTTGTCGCCGTTACGCTGTAACCCTGGTCCTCGACGGCTTTCCGGATCCGATCCGTGGAAGTGGATGCGGGGTCGTACGAGACGGTGGCGGCGCCGACTTTTACCTCGCCCACCTCCACATCCCCGAGTTCCATTAGCGCCTTTGTAACCTGGCTGACGCAGTGGCCGCAGCTCATACCGTCGATCTTCATCGTCATGCGTTCCATGGTTCGCTCCTCGCGAGATAGCCAGCCTCGGGAAATTTAACGGATACCCATGAGGGTATTAACATAATACCCTGTAGGGGTATGTCAAGCATGGTCTAACGAGATCCGAACTATCGAGTGAATAGGGTCGCTTTCTTCGGTGGCGGCTTTAGTGGATTCACGGTGTCTGCCGTGCGGGTCGGCTGGGCTGAAGCATTTCAAGGGGTCAGAGTCGTTGAAGAGCGTGACCCAGCCGATCGAGGTTTACCGGGGAGGCTTTGGTGCGGGCATCTGGTGTCCGCCGTGCGGGTCGGCTGGCTTGGATTTCGTGGCCGGTTTGGCGGTAGCCCGGGGAGCATGGCGCGGCTTGGCTGGGGCGCGAGAGGAGGGCGTCGCTTCGCGCAGCATCCTTTCCATCTGCAAACGGCGTTCGGTTGGCAATGTTTCCATAATATCCTGCATCATTCGCCGCGTAGCTGTGTCAGCCATCATACGCCTGGCAATGACCGGGTCAGCCAGCATGTTCATGTAGAGTTGCAGCATGCTTTCCATGCGCTGGCCCTCGGCGCCTGTCGTGTCTCCCTGGGCCTGCCCAGGCACGACGCCGTGGTCCATTCCTGGCATGCTGTCCGGTCGTGCGCCGCTCGAGTCATTCTTGACGGGCATGTTCATCTTCGAGTGATCCATCTCCGCGACCTTGCCGGAACCGCTGTCAGGCTTGACACCTTGCTGCATACCGGCATGCTCACCTCCTGTCGCCTGCCCGTACTTGAATCCGGTCATCTCGCCGGTCTGTTCATCGTGGGTCATGACCGCACCGTATGTTACGCTCGGGGTCGCTTGCGCGGTGAGAAAACCGACGGCAGGCCCGCCCATGTTCTCGATGCCCATGTGGTGCGCCATCGTGCGCCATGCGTCCACAGGCATGACGTAGGATGTGTCATCCCGATACAGTCGCGCCGCGCGCATTAGCTCAGCGCGCTTCCTGTTGCGGGGTACGTTGTCGTTCGCGAGGATGTCGCTGACGACGTCGTGCATCGAGTGCAGGTTGTCGAAGATTATTGCGGCTTCCTCGTATCGCCTGGAGAACTCCGGTGCGACGGCTGCCGTCATTGGCATCTGGTAGGGCATTGTCTGTGTCGGATTGTCGAGCATCTGCCAGAAGCGGGCGAGCGTGGCGCGAACACCAGCCTGCCGCTGCTCTGACGTCTTCCCAAGTATCAGTGGCTCGTACAATCCGATCTGCAGCCAGTGGTAGGCCCAGATGAGTCCGTTGAACTTCGGGTACTGCTTGCGGAACGCGAGCGAGTACGGCTGCTCCTGCATGAGCTCCATACTCTTTGGCCTCGAGCTGAAGGCGAGGTCGCGCCGAGTTTTGTAGTACGCGATCAAACGCGAGATTTCAGCATCCTTCCGCCCGATCGGCAGCGATTCATCCGCCCAGACATCGTAGATCTGGCGATGGAGAATGTGGGCCCAATCGAACATCTGCTTTGCTTCGGGAGCGAGCCGCGCATACTCGATCTCTATGGCCGCTTCCTCGAGCGGTACGCGCGGGGGCGAAACCAGCACTTTTCTGGTGAGGAGGTTGTACTTCTTTTGCTCCAGTTCCGAGGCTGGTGCGTTTGGCTTCCTCCACAGTGTTTCGTACAGGATCGCGTGGCCGAAATCAAACGCGTTGAAGAGCCTGTCGGCCGCCTGATACCGGTCCCGGAACTCCCAATTATGCGAAGCCTGCTGGTAGAACTGCTCATATGTTGTCACCCATTGGCCGCTGACGCGCGACGCACTCAGCGCGACGAACCCGAGCGCCAGCTTCAGCCCGCGGACCGTCCAGCCACAGGAATTGCCAAGTCGGATCATTCGGTAGACTCCAGGTAAAGGCTGATGGCTGATGGCTGATGGCTGATGGCGGCTGGTCGCTATCTGCCATCTGCCATCTGCTATCTGCCATCTGCTCCCACTCCCCATTCCCTGGCTCCTAGGGTCGCCATGGCAGGCCAAACGCTACCGCGCTGCCAAACGTCACGTACCATCCACGGTCATCTCCAGATAGCCGCCGGCCGATTCCCCCGTCGACGTTCAGGCGCGGGCTCAGCTGATAGCGCAGACCCACACCGGTGTTCAACTCGACGTCCTCGCGTTCGCGAAGCGGCTTTTGCGCGTACACTTCACCCGTCACGAGCAGAGCGCGGAGCGGGAAAGTGCGGTCGATCGCGATTCCGCCAAGCCAACGAGAGAGCTCGAGCGCCTGTTGTCCAACCTGCGTCCTCGCTTGGGAACCGTTCTCCCTGACTTCGGGAAGCTCATCGCCAAAGGTGTACTGGCCATTCAAGTGAATGCGCGCACTCGAAAAGACCGTGCGCGTTACGATTCCCTTAACGGACGCATATGCCCTGTCAGCCGCGAGACCGCCGGCTGGCAAAAGCACGCTCGCGGCCACGGCCAGCGCCGGGATGGCCGTCTCGACGTTCAGGTTATGAAAGACGGACAGATCGATGCCGGCGAGACCGGCCGTACGGTTGCCCAATCCAGCGTCTATGAAGGCGAACGGTAAGCCAATCTCGATATCCGTTCGGGGAAGGATGCCGTATGACAGCTCCGGCTCGATCGCGAGGTTGTAAATTCCGCGCCGCGAGCGCTCCAGACGGAAGGGCGCGAGCTCGATCTCGAATCCGCGTCGTTCCAGCGCATACGCATCTTCGATTTGTATCGGCCTGCCGGCGTCGGTGTTGTAGTAGTCCGTCTGCGCACTGGTGAAGCACGGGGTCGTTGCTACAACCGCGCCAAGGACGAGGAAGCAAGAAAAAAGGCGCCAGGTATGACGGCTGAAAGGAGCAAGAGCAGAAAGCGTCAGCGTATCCAATGTGTCGACGTCGGTTGGAAAAGTGCCTGCGTGTCGCGTGCCGATAGCGCTTCGCTCTGTGTTAACCAGTTAGTGCAGCGCCGCTTTATCGTGCATAAAATATACCTACGTGCCCGGAAGCTACGTAGTGAGCGGCCCGGCAGTCGCCGGTTGAACTACTGCACAACTCCGGCTTTCGGGGTTTACTCAAGCCCGTAGTTACGGTCTCGGAGCGCCATGAGGGCAATCCGCCGCGCCAAACCGCACGAAGGGAGAGCCGAGGCAGAACAGATGGACGAGCGCAGACTCGCGTTCGTGGTCGCAATGCAAGTCTCTTGTGCCGTGATGCCCCACCGCGGGCAATGGGTGCGCCACTACAGCGCCGGAGGTCCAGACGAGGCTGAGAGCGAACGCGGCACTAAGAATTGACCGTCGCGTGACGTGGCTGCGTATTCCAATATCCTCTCCAGCAAGCCGACGAATTCTTCGCTCCAGCAAGTCATTTCGCTGGAACCCGACGGACAATTGCGGGGCGGGGAGGTCCGTCCGCCAACTTGCCAATGCGAGAATGGCGGACGCCAGCACGAGTGGTTGGCCAAGCGCGGCATGGTCGTCGGCCCGGATCTCGGCCTCGTCGGCAACATCGTCAGCCAGCTTTCGGAGGGCCGGAATCCAGAAGAGCGTGCAGGCGAGCGTGCGAAGTAAAAAAAGCCGGAGTGGGTCGCGGCGATCGAGATGCGCACGCTCGTGGGCCATCACGGCGGTTAGCTGGCTTTCCGTAAGCCTTCGTGGCAGCTCCTCAGCCAGATAAATGCAGGGTGACACGAGTCCGGCGGTAAAAGCGGGATTTGCCAAATCGCGCACTACGCGAATCCGGGCAAGGTTGACTCCGGCATGCAAGGCGCAACGCCCAAAGACCTCTCTGCTCGACGGCTGACGCTGCTCGAGCGAAGCCAGAGAAATCCCAGCCGACCGCCATGCACGCAGCCGGTCGTACAAGGCATACACAACACCGCCGACAATGAGGACATGAAAAAACTTGTGAACTGGAAGCAGAAGCATGTGCAGCGCCGTCACGCAGAGCGCGCCAATATGGTCGATGCCGGAGAGGGCTTCAGTCGTGCCCAAGCCGTTGACGTGGTGCCCAAACACAGGTCCCGTCCCCAGGATCAGGAGGGAGCAAATGGCGAGTAGAGTTGCGCGGCGCGGCGCGTGCCAGTGCAGTGAAAATGTCTCCCCAAAGCGCGCGCTCATTGCTCCTCCTGTTCCTTCAACTTTCTTCGGATAAGGCGTCCCAATTCCGCCAGCTGATCCGGATCGTGCTCGGCTAGCACGTCGACCAGCGATGTGGCCACCGCTTCCGGACCCAGCGCGAACACCCCTGCAATGACTTTTCGGGTTGCCAGCGCACGAAACGCAGGTTCCGTTAGCCGCGCGGAATAGTGAAACAGCCTGGCGCGCCTGGTGCGGGCCAACAAGCCTTTAGCTACCAGTTTGTTCAATACTGTGATAACGGTGAGAAGCGCGACATCATGTTCCTGGATCACCCGATCATAGACAGTGCGTGCAGGGACCGGAATTCCCAAACTCCACACGGTCTGCATGACACGCGCCTCGAGGTCGCCGAGCACCTTGGCGAGTCCTTCGGCGGAGAGTCGGATGGTATCCTGCAGGTGCGGTGTGCGTGCCGCCGCGCGGGGACGCTTTTTACTGGCGCTCACGTAACGGTTTTTGGTAGCAAATTGTGCTGCTGCGAGATACTGATTCGAAGCGACAATTTTACGCAACGTAAAGAGATACTCAACGGAGGTCCGATTGGGCTATGCCATTTGCAGGAAAATTCTGGAGAGCAAGAATACTCCCCCCTGTAGTCGCGAGAGTACTGGATTACTGCAAGGGCAATTTCGCACAATACGCCAGTTAGCAGACTACCCCCGGGAACGCTCCAGCAGGACCAACATCAAAATCCCAAGCACCGCAAGAAGCTCGTCCTCCTGGCCGAGCACCGCGAGTCGCTCGATGGTGTAGTGTCCCTCAAATAGCGCCGGGCGTTTTACCACCCGAAGCACCGTCGCTTCATTGTCAGTTCGTGTTACACGGTATGCCGGATGAAAGACATAACCGCTGAGCATGCCAAGCACGGGAATTTCGCCCAGAAATCCATCAATGATCTTGATCCATGGATTTTCCTCGCGGATGTCGAAGATCTGTTTGCCGCCGCGGTGCACCTGGTAGTGCGCTTTCCAGAAGGAGCGCATGCCCTGGCGCTCGAGGACGCCCAAGGGAAGCCCACTCACATCTTCTATGTGGTACTTGGCCGATATGTCGAAAACACGATCCGCGGCGATGCGATACAGCGAGCGCGTCTGCGCTACATCCCCGAACACGGTGACCGCTTCCTTCAGCTTGAAGGCTTTTTGCCTGACGTAGGCGATAACGCGTCCGTTTGGCTCGGTGACAGTGATCTGTGGCGCAAGAGCAATCGTCTTGAAGCGGAGATCGAGAGGGAAGTCCATTTTTCTCGAGAGTAGCGAGGGAGCGGAGCAGGACGGCCGAAAGTTCGCTGGATTTTTGCGGACTCCGTGTGCAGGAAAGCTATCGTCATCGTGCTCATGGCGCTGCCGACTTGCATATCTCGACGCATTCTGCGCAGACTACGCTGAGTTCCTTTGGCCTCCAGGAGACCGCCATGCAGATAGTACACTTCCGCAACTACATCCTCGCGCGATCGATTCAGGGGTTGATCGCATTATGCGCTCTCGTCATCTCTGGATTCGTTGCTGCATTGCCGGTGGCAGCGCAGTCTCAAACGCTGCCTCCCGCGCAGCAGATTGCTGCGGCCGTCCTCCCGCTGCCAGAAGCAATGCGAGAGGGAGCTACCGTACTGGGCTACAATGCGGAGGGAAAGCTTGTGACCCTGCGGTCAGCAAAGGGAGACATGATTTGCCTTGCTGATGACCCTGCGCAGGAGCGATTTCACGTCGCCTGCTATCACGGCTCGCTGGAGCCGTTCATGGCGCGCGGACGCGCGTTGCGCGCGAAGGGAACGAAACGGGATCAGATAGACACGCTCCGATTCGCGGAAATCAGATCGGGGAAACTCAAAATGCCGAGGAACCCCGCGTCGCTGTACTCACTTACGGGTGCGGCCGACAGCTACGACGCTGCAACTGGAGTCGTGAGCAAGGCATCTCCGCTGCACGTGGTGTACATACCCTTCGCCACTGAGAAGACAACAGGGCTCTCTGCGGTTCCATCAGACAAGATGGCATGGCTCATGTTTCCGGGAACGCCAAAGGCTCACATCATGTTCGTGCCCAGCATGCAGTAGGAAGGTCTAACCAGGCGGATCGGCCGGCGTTGGAATTTCAAACCAGATCGTCAAAGCCTACAGCGTCTGAATAGCGTAAGCGCGCACCACGATGCGCTCCTGGTGGAAACGTGCCTCGAGGCTCTCGCGATACGTGCGCCACCAATCCTTGTCCAGTTCGTCGGCCATCACTTCGTACACGACGATCTCATCGCGCGTTGTTTCATGCGGCCCATCTTTGGAGAGGCCTTCAGCGGGAGCGCGCGTGTAGGCGGTGAGCCCGCCAAACCGGTCTGTGAGCTCTTCGCGCACGCGCCGGTAGTCCTCGCTCGGCAGGGGTTTACGCTCGTAGTAGAAAAGGGGGAGCAGAATCTGAATAAGGTGCATTGAAGTGCCGAATGCAGGACGTATTAATGTTTGACAGCTCTGATAGACCGAGTTCCATATGGTGTGAATGACATGGCTCTACGTGTTTCGGTCAGGGTACGATCGTTATCGAAGGGCTGGTGGCAACGACGTATTCGTTGGGTGGGATCTGATTGTTTTCCACCACAAGGGAGATGGCAACGCGGTAGCGCCCGCTCGAAAGCGCCGCGGGTAGCTCGGTCTTCCCTGAACGGGTCGAACCTGGTTCCAGCAAGAATGCCATCATGGTGCACAT
The DNA here is from genome assembly GCA_014379205.1 of Gemmatimonadaceae bacterium. Classification (GTDB taxonomy): domain Bacteria; phylum Gemmatimonadota; class Gemmatimonadetes; order Gemmatimonadales; family Gemmatimonadaceae; genus JACMME01. Next base: position 5,760 of record JACMME010000286.1, on the reverse strand, counting down.
ACGTTCGCTCTCATCCACTTTCGTCCAGCGTCCATTCAGTTCTTGCTCCACGACCCGTGTGCAAAAATTGAAGCTGTACCGCGCCTCGGTGGGGTTCGTGAGGGTGAGCTCCATCTCGGCGCCGACCCGGTATTGCGCCTTGTCGGTGCTCAGCTTAATTGGGCGTTCCACTTTCTGACGCGACGCTCCCTGGAGCGTGTCGCGGGCCCGTGTCGTGTCCGCCGGCTTTGCGGAGCCTTCGGATGAGTCAGAGGTTGGATCGTTCGAGCGCGAGCTACCTGCTCCGCACGACACAAAAACAAGCGCGAACGCAAAGGCGACAACCGCAGGAAGAAGGCGTGCATTCAGCATGCGAAGCAAATTGGTGGTCGTTTCAGTCACGTGGCTAAATCCTCGTCGTACGCGAACGCAATTCGCCTTCGAACAGGTCGAAACTCGAAGCAGTCCGGCCTACTGTAATGACCCGAGACATCGAGCGACATCTGCTCCCGCCGCACGGCCATCAAATCGAGATCTGCGTATAGCACGCACGCTGCATCGAACACTGGCTCCACGAGGTAGGTTCCGTCCGGAGCTATAATGGCTGAGCCGCCACGCAGGAGCCACTGGTCCTGGTCGCGCACGCGATCCGAGTGCGGTTCCAATTCCGACGGCAATGCGCCGGCTCGCATGAGAGATCCAGCCGCAAGCACGAAACAGCGACCTTCGAACGCGTAGTGGCGACTCGCCAATTGGTGCATGTCGTGGACAGTAGGCCAGGCGGCGACGTGGACAGCTTCACCTGAGTCGTGAAGGGCCTGGCGGGCGAGCGGCATCCAGTGCTCCCAGCAAACCAGGCCACCAACGCGGGCCGTCGTTGTGTCTACCGCACGCAACCCGTCGGCGTCGCCCTGACCCCACACCATCCGTTCGGTGTAAGTCGGCATCAGCTTTCTGTGATGATTGAGAAGCCTGCCGTCCGATCCGTAAGTCAGAAGAACATTGTACAGGGTGCCGAATCCTGGACCGCTGGCCACACGCTCGGAAGCGCCGACAACCAGGGTTGCGCCCGTCTCGGCGGCTAGCTGCGCAAGGGCACGTCCGCTGTCGCCCGCGACGTTAACGCACTCGGAGGCGTACCGAGCGAAAACCTCCTTCACCGGTGGATGATTCCAGAGTGCCACATCCCGGCACACATCCAGCCAGACGGGATAGCCCGGAAGCCACGCTTCGGGAAATACGATCAGTTCCGCTCCACCTCCCGCCGCCTCTCGCGCCAGGGCTGCCGTTTGTTGGAGACCCTCGGCGAGAGTCAGCGAAACCTCCGCTTGAACTATCGCGACGCGCACGATTCAGTGGCCGCTAGTGAATGCCGAGGAACTTGCGCCACACCACACTAACCAGCGGCCGCCGAAGCGGCTTCACGACGCATTTGCTCCGCTGTCGTCTGGTAGCTGGTGGACCGCTGCTCCGCTCTCAAGCTCGCCATGCTGACTACTCCAATGCCAAGACCTTTCATCTGATTGTGCCACATAATGCCTCCGTCCGTTGGATTGAGGCGGAAGACTTCACCACTGCCGGCCGCGAATAGGCCTTCGCCATCCCAGAGTACGTTCACGAAGCCGCTCCCCTTGACCTTCGTGCGCCATACTTCTGAACCGTCCTTCCGTCGAATCGCGACAACCTCGCTCTTGATACCTACGAAAAGAAGTTCCTGAATGTCTCGAGGCATTGTGTATCACGGTAAAAGGTGAATTGCATCAGTTGCCGCGCCGCAATCATTGGTTGGCCTCACCACCAGGATTGAGCAAGTCGTACGGATTGACTGACGTGCCCTTCCACCATTTTGCGGACGGCGTACCGCGCGCGATGGAGAAATGAAGGTGTGGAGTACCAGGTGGCGCGTTTCCAGTAGTGCCCACATAACCCAGAACTTGCCCGCTAGAAAGGGGCATCCCCTCTGATAGACCGTCGGCGTATCGATCCAGGTGTCCATACATCAATATGAAGCGATCATTGGCATCGGTCGCGTATACCATGAGCCCGCCGGCCGTGCTCTGGTGCAGTTTTAACAGCCGCCCTTCAGTCGCCGAAAGGACCGCCGTTCCACGCGGCGCGAGAATGTCGATCGCCTCGTGCGCGTGTCCTGCACGTGCATCTCTGTAGGAATCCACAAGATCACGCGGGAGAACCCCTTGCACGGGCAGTATCAGGCTGGCGCGGAGCTCCGCAAGCTCCGCACTGGTTGCGCGAACAGTCTCGTTCGCGTTTAGGTCGCGAAGCTGTGCGGAGTCTGAAGACCCTGGTGGCGCGTACGGTGGAGCTGACTTGGCGATTTCCGCGCTGTCGACTATCAGACCGATCAGAGAGTCCACCTCTGCCAGCAACGCGCTGTCTACTAGAGACAGCGTACTGGTATCGCTCGATACGACGTCCGAATCCATCGCCTCCGGCTCGGCTCGGCATGCGAGCGTGAGCGCTGCAATGACCAGGTGGATGCGCAGCTGCCTGGTGGCGCAAAATTGCATTCGTTCTGGGTAAGCAAGTAGTGGAGGCGGATACGACTAGCCGAACTTAGTCATGGCTTGACAGCATCGAGTAGTTTTTGCACATTAACCACACGGTTAAACTACGCGGTTAAGTACTCGCTATAGCCATGACAGATGAAAAGGAGTCGCGCGAGCGAATTCTCGATGCCGCGCATACGATCTTCCTGCGACGCGGAACAGCGTCTGCGCGAACTCAGGAGATCGCGGACGAGGCCGGCGTAAACAAGGCGCTGCTGCACTACTATTTCGGCTCGAAGGAAGCGCTCGCCGAGGAAATCTTCCGGCGCGCTATCGGTGATTTCTTTCCCCGGTTCTTCGCCATTCTGGGTTCGGGGCTTTCTCTCGACGAGAAGGTCCCACTCGTGGTGGAAACGTACCTCGATTTCCTCTCCTCCCGCCCGTACCTCCCCGGATACGTCGTTAGCGAGATGCATGTACACCCAGATCGCATCAGAGCGGTCTTCGCATCGCGAGGTCCAGCGCCCCTCGACGTGCTCACGCGGCAGATCGAAGAGCGCGTCGCGGCCGGGACGATGCGCCACATCGCAGTCGAGCAGTTCGTGATGAACCTCGTGTCACTGATTGTCTACCCGTTTGTGGTGAGGCCAGCAATGGAGATCGTGTTGCAGGTGGATGGCGATCGTTTCGACGCGTTCATCTCGGAGCGACGGCGCACCCTGCCCGGATTCGTCCTCAACGCACTTCGCCCATGACACATATCGCCCGCATCCTGACCGCGGTGGTCGCCATTACCTCGCCGCTTTGCGCACAGGATACGCTGCAACTGGCGCAGCTTCAGGAATCGGCGCTACGGCACGATCCGCGGGGCCGGCAACTTGGCCTGCTGGACGCGCAGACTGCGCGCAGGCTCGAAAACCTTGCGACCGAGCGGCTCCCGCAGCTGTCGCTTACCAGCGAAGCAACCCACCAGTCCGACGTGACATCCGTTCGCATAGTCACGGCATCGGGCGCACCACCGCAGCCGCCCAAGGATCGCTGGCAAGCTCTAGTAAACGTGCAACAGCTGCTCTACGACGGCGGTTCCATCGCGGGAAGACGTGCACTCGAGCGCGCACGCCTGGAAGAGTCCCGCGAAACAGTTCATGCCGCCCAATACCGCCTTCGTACCGAAGTGGACACATACTTCTTCACCGCCTTCCTGTTGCAGGAAAGGGAGCGCGAGCTCGCTGCCCTGGATGACGATCTCGGCGCCAGGTTGGATGTGCTCCGCGCTCGCGTACGCGAAGGCGCTAGTCTCCCGGGAGAGGTAGCGGCGCTCGAAGCGGAGCGCCTTCGTACGCAGGCGTCGAGTGCGGAGGTGCGCGCGGGGCGACGGGGAGCGCTGGCCACTCTGGCCGTGCTGGCTGGGGAGCGAGTGACCGAGCTGCACGTTCTCGCGCTCCCGGAGCTCTCCCGTGTGGGAGCCACTGCACAAGCGCGCGACTTGGGCATCGTGCGGGCTCGTCCGGAGTTCGCGCAGTTCGCCCGCACGCGTGCCCGCATCGGACGCGAGGCGGCCCTGACCGATGTCGAGAGGAGACCACGAGTTTATGCGTTCGCGCAGGCGGGCTACGGTCGGCCCGGGCTGGATCAGTTCAACAGGGATCCTGACGAATTCTGGATCGCCGGCGTGCGAATGGAATGGCGCTTCTGGAATTGGGGGACGCTGAAGCGTCAACGCGATGTTCTGCAACTACAGGAACGCATAGTTGCGACAGAGGAAGATGCCTTCGCGTCCGCACTGGAGCGCGGAGTTCAGACGGATCTCGAGCACATTGCGCGGCTCGACACGTCGCTCGCGACCGACGAGCGCATCATCGAGCTGCGCGAGCAAGTCGAGCGCCAGGCAAGAGCTCAGCTCAGCGAGGGGGTCATCACGGCGGCCGACTACGTGGAGGCGCGTACCGATCTTCTCGAGGCGCGACTCGGCAGGCAGCGACACCGTGTCGAGCTCGCTCAGGCGCGGGCACGCTACCTCACGACCCTCGGTCTAACCTCCACCGGCACGGAGAACCGCCCATGACCACGACGGCCAGACACCTTCGCGTGCTACTTCTCACCGCGCTGGGGGTCACAGCATCGGCATGTCAAAAAGACGAAGCGGATGCCTATGGGAATTTCGAGGCGGAGGAGGTTGTGGTCTCAGCGGAGACGGCGGGTCAGCTCGTCCGGTTCCAGGTAGAGGAAGGACTCAAGCTTGAGGCGGGAGCGGTTGTTGGAACGATCGACACGGCGCAGCTGGTGCTACAGCGGCGCGAACTGCTCGCTCGGCGCGACGCCGGCCGTTCGCGCACCACCGAAGTCCGGCAGCAAGTGCAGGTGCTGGAGTCGCAGCGATCCGTAGCGCAGCGGGAGTACGAACGTACCAGGCGCTTGTTCGAGCAGCAGGCGGCGACCGCGCAGCAGCTCGACCGCGCCGAGCGGGACTACCGCACGCTTGGTGAGCAGATCGAGGCGACGCGAGCGGCGGCCGGAACCACTCAGGGAGATGTTGCGTCGATCGACGCGCAGGTGGCGATTGTCGAGGACCGTATTGGGCGCGCGCAGATCGCAAATCCGATGGACGGAACGGTGCTCACCAAGTACGCGGAGCGGGGGGAGCTTCTGCAGGTGGGTCAGCCGCTTTACAAGATTGCCAGCATGGACACGTTGACATTCCGCGCCTACGTGAGCGGCGATCAGCTCGCCGCGGTTCGTCTTGGGGCCAACGTTCTCGTCCGCATCGACGCAGGCACAAGCGATGATGGAGACAAGCTGCGCGACCTGCCAGGAAGAGTGAGCTGGGTCTCGGCGCAGGCGGAGTTCACTCCTACGCCGGTCCAGACTCGCGAGGAGCGTACGGAGCAGGTGTACGCGGTGAAAGTGCGCGTGCCAAATCCCGACGGTGTGCTCAAGGTGGGAATGCCGGCCGAGCTAGTGATTGCCCGTTGAGCACGCCAGCCGCGGTCGCCGTCGATGCAGTCACGAAGAGCTTCGGTGCGGTGACCGCACTGAACTCCGTGTCGTTCGAAGTCGGCGCGGGCGAGATCTTTGGATTCATCGGACCGGATGGCGCCGGAAAAACCACCCTGTTTCGAGTCCTCACGACGCTCATGGTCCCGGACAAGGGGAGTGCGAGCGTTCTCGGCCATGATGTGGTACGTGATCTCTGGGCACTGCGCGCGCGCATCGGTTACATGCCAGGGCGCTTCTCGCTGTACCCCGATCTCAGCGTTGAGGAGAATCTGCGATT
>JACMME010000285.1 GCA_014379205.1 Gemmatimonadaceae bacterium | reverse complement strand
TTTCTGTACCCCTGCGTTGTGCTCCTCGGGCGAGTTCCTCTGGGCCGATTTGCGCGCGCGACGCTTCCTGCCCAGGTGGTGGCGGTCAGCACGCGCTCTTCCATGGCGACACTCCCCACCATGCTCATCGCCGCTCAACGAGGCCTGTCTCTACCGCTGGGCGTGACGAGTTTCGCCCTTCCCCTCGCCGTCTCGATTCTCCGACTCAATCAGCCTGTATCGTGGGTGGTGGCGCCGCTGTTCCTCGGGAAGCTTTACGGTATCGATCTCGACGGTTCCCAGATAGCCTCGCTGGCCGTCATTGCGCTGCTCGTGAGCTTCAGTGTCCCTGGAATCCCGAGCAGTGGTTTGTTCATGGCCGCGCCTTTCTTCGCCACGGTTGGTCTGCCCGCGGAAGGAATAGGTATTTTGATCGCTCTCGACGCCGTGCCGGACATCTTCAAAACCTTGCTGAACGTCACCGGCCACCTGACTGCTGTGACGATTCTCGCACGCGGCGAGGAAACGTCTGCAATGCATGACGCAGGCGACATCGCTGAAGCCACGCGCTCATGACATGAATCACATTCAGTGGACCCAGGCGACTAACGGATCGATGGGTATGTCCAAGACAGATGGATGGTTTGTCGCCTGCAGGCAGAATCTCACTCATTCCTGAAAACAATTGTGACGTCGACGCTGATCTCCCGGGCGAGTGTGGCTGTGCTCCTTGTGGCCGGTCTGATGCTGCTGTTCGCGCCTGAGATTGTGCTTTCGCGGCTGATCGCAGGCTACCCGGCGGCGGGGTTGTGGCTTGGCCAGGTGCTTGGCGCCGCGTGGCTCGGCGTCGCAGCGCTCAACTGGCTGAATCGCTCTGCGGTACTCGGCGGGATCTATGGCCGGCCCACGGTCATGGGGAATTTGATACTGCACTTCATCAGCGCTCTGGTGATTCTCAAGGCCGCACAACGGGCTGGCTTCCCCGGAATGCTATGTCTGCTCGCAGCATCTGCGGCCGTGCTGGCGATTGCGTATGGTGTATTGCTCCTCCGTGGTCCGTTTGCCGCGGACGCTAGTGCACAGGGGGTGCGTCAAGCATGACGCGCTCCATCCTCAACGTGGCCTCCGGCGCAATGACCGCGAGCAGTGGTCCCCCGGTGCAGGCCGGCGATTTCTGGTTCACTCGCGCTTCGCTCGCTCCGCGTGCCACGCTTCCACCGCATGCGCACGAACGCGCCACAATAAATTTCGTTGTGAAGGGATGCTACCGTGAGTCCGTCGATTCAGGTGGCTACTCGTCGCACTCTGCGTTCACCTTCGTGGCAAAGCCCGCCGGCGCGGTGCATTCCAATGCCTTGGGCGATGCGCCTGCCGAATGTCTGGTGATCGAAGCCTCCAGCGCGGGTCTGGAGCGGCTTCGTGACAGGCGAGAACTGCTTACGGAGGTTTGTGTCGCACGTGGCGGGCTGCTAACGGCTCTTGGGTTGCGAGCCACCCGGGAGCTTAGCCGTCTGGACGATCTTTCCGCTCTTTCGCTGGAGGGAATTGCTCTGGAGCTGGTGGCGGCGCTGACGCGCAGCGTGCTACTTGGCGGCCAGCGCCCCGCGAGTCGACGGGACAGGTGGCTCGAGCGCGTGCGGCAGATGCTGCATGATGAAAGCATTGTTCCGCCGCTCGGTGAGATCGCACGCATTGTCGATCTGCACCCAGTGTACCTGGCTCGCGCGTTTCGTGCCCGGTTTGGCTGCAGCGTGGGCGAGTACGCGCGCGCACTTCGGGCGGATCGGGCGCAAGCGCTTCTCATGAGCACCAATCTCGGCGTCTCCGAAATCGCACACCGGACCGGCTACAGCGACCAGAGCCACCTCGCGCGCGATACGCATCGCCGAGTGGGAATGAGTCCAGGTGGACTACGCCGGCTTGCACGCAACGCATGAAAATGGCCGCGTAACTTCGCCTCGATGGTTCCGGCTGTTCTAATGGTTGCCGCCGTTCAAGACTCCGGCCGGGCCAACGATACCTTTGCGTCTCCAGGGCGCTTTCATGGGCGGGAGCCGGTCTCGACGACATTGGCGCCGTTGTCTCTAAATTTCGGTGCAGCGCGTGGCGTCTCGGTATCCAGCTCGCGGTTTTCCGTCTCTTCTTCTGTTTGCCGCGTTTCGCACGCTTAGTCCGCAGCTGCCGACAACAGGTAGCGACTCTCGTGCTGCCCGCGTTGATTCGATCTTTGCGGCATTTGCGCGGCCGGACGCGCCGGGCTGTGCAGTCGGTGTATTTCG
>JACMME010000284.1 GCA_014379205.1 Gemmatimonadaceae bacterium | reverse complement strand
TGGTCTTCGCCCGTGCACGCCGACTCGCGAGACTGGCTCGGCGCTGCCATGGCAGCGGGCGCGGTGGTGGCAACGGCACCACTCGACAATGATGTCGACAGCTGGATCGTGAAGCACCCGAATTCTGCAATTCTTCGGGCGCTCGAGCCCGTCCGCGAGAGAGAGTCCGGCATAAAGCTGTACGATCTTGGAAGCGCCAAACTGATTCATCCAATTGTCGGAGTCATGTATGCCGCGGGATTCGCTGCCGACTCCAGGAATCTCCGCGATGCGGCCATGGGTTGCATGGCTGCGCAGCAAGCCAACGGACTGATTCGTCAGGCGATCTACAAGACCGTCACGCGGCCGCGGCCATTTCTCGACAACGCAGACCCATACGATATCAAGTTCGAACACGGAGAGTGGCCGGAACGATCATTCTTCGGCGGTCATGCGGCGAACATTGTCGCGTGCACGTCGTTTTTCAACGAGCGGTTCGACCTTGGAGTCGCCGAGCCCCTGCTTTACACGTTCGCTATCGCGGCCTCGGTCGGGCGCATGGCTGATCGGCGACACTGGACGTCCGACACAGTGCTGGGAATCATTTTCGGACACGCAATCGGGCACAATATTGGACGGCGGTCACGCGAGCGGGCGGCCGCAAAGGAACCAAAGGGGGCAAATAGCTCAGGCAGCAGGAACCAGGAACCAGGAACTCAAGAGGGATCGCACTCAGCGAAGCACAAGAGGAACGACGTATTCGCGCTAAGCACACTACCGCGTGGCTTCTTCCTGTCGCCGAGCGAACTGGGCGGCGTACGGGTGGGATGGGGGAGGAGGTTCTAGCCAGCAGGCACCAGGCACCAGGGGGACCAGATCCAGACGTTAGCCGATAGTCCTTGGCCCTAGACGCATGATCCGTGGTTCCTGCTTCCTGGTGCCTGGTGCCTGACGTTAGAACTTCATTCCTCCAGCGGTAGCGAACTCCCGCATCGCCTGCTCCTGTTCGGGACTCAGGCTTTCCGGCACGGCTATAGACGTCTCAATAATGAGATCCCCCTTCGCACCGTTCTTTTCGACTCCCTGTCCACGAACTCTGAAGCGTTTCCCCGACGGGGTGCCGGCGGGAATCTTGATCGAGACTTTTCTGCCATCGAGCGTGCGAACGCTGATCTTCGATCCAAGTGTAGCCTGAGCGATGTTGAGCGGAACGGGGGCGATGACGTCCAGCCCTTCTCGGCGATAGAAGCGATCGGGCTGCACCTGCATGTTGATGATCAGATCGCCAGGAGGTCCACCTCCCTGCCCTTTCCCCGCCTGCCCACTTAGCCGAACCTTGCTGCCGCTCTCTACACCGGACGGTACCGATATGACAACAGTGCGTTTGGCGCGAACCTCGCCACCGCCCTGGCATTTGGGACACCGCTCGGAAGGTATCTGACCGCGACCAAGGCACATGGGACATGGCCGCGTCACCGCGAAGCCTCCCTGACCGAACGTCACGACTCCGCGGCCGTTGCACTCGGTGCACTGCTTGATTGTCGCGCCTGGTGCCGCACCGTTGCCGTGGCATGTGGGGCACTCCTCGGTGACCTCTATTTCCACTGGAATCTTGCCGCCGAGCGCCGCGATCCTGAATGGAACCTCCAGCGTCATCTCGACTGACTGGCCGCGCTCCGCTGTTGGACCGCGAGCCGTGCCACCGCGAGCTCCGCCACCGAACATCGAGGAGAACAGGTCGCCCAGCCCGCCCAATCCGCCAATGTCGAACTGATCGAACCGAATGCCACCCGCGCCAGAACCTGACGGTTGCTGATATCCGCCCGTCGGTCCGCCGCGCGAACCGCCGAAGCCCCCAAGCGCGCCCAGGCGGCGCATGTCGTCGTATTGCTTCCGCTTTTCGGCGTCACCAAGGACGTTGTTCGCTTCGGAGATTTCCTTGAAACGCTCCGCCGCTTTCGGATCGTTCCGGTTGGCGTCAGGGTGGTACTGCTTGGCGAGCCGCCGGTATTGCTTTTTTATGTCGTCCTGCGATGCCGAAGCAGATACGCCAAGCACCGCGTAGAAATCCTTCGTCTGTGCCATTTTCTCAGACTGCGCTTAACGGAGACAATCGCGCGACGCGTTGCGTACCGGTGAGATGCTCCAGTTCTCGAGTGCAATCATTTCGCGCGCACCACACTAGCCGTTGAACTGACGAACTACGACTCGGGCAGGCCTGAGTAGCTGCCCGTTGAATACGTAGCCTTGCTGGTAGACTTTGCTCACGGTGTGGTCTTCTTCACTTGTAGATGCCGCCTCGGTCGCCACCGCTTCGTGCCTTTGCGGGTCGAAGGGCTCACCGACCGGGTTGATGGTCTCGAGCCCGGCCGTTCCCAATGCCTTCATCAGCTTTTTTTCAACCATCTCGACGCCCTCCACAACGGTGGCTGAGCTGACGGTCGATGCATCGATATGCGCGAATCGAGCGATGTCATCCAGGACGTCGACAAACTGCTTGACGAGATCGCCTTGCGCACGGGCGCCAGCCTCGTGGCGCTCTCGCGCCGAACGTTTTCGATAGTTGTCGAACTCGGCCGCCAAGCGCATATACCGCTCGCGGTCTTCCGACAGCGTTGCACGAAAATCGTCCGGATCGGACACCACGGTCGCGCCGGTGCTCTCTGCCGCACTGCCATCCGTATCCAGGTAACTGTCCACGGGCAACTGCTCAGGCGCGGAAGGATCGGGAGCACCGTCGCCCTGAGGAGCCGCGCTCGAAGCAACCTCATCACTGCGATCCATGGTTTCGGACTCGACGTGAGTTCTGGAGTGTTTGCGTGTGGTCACTGATAACCCTGGGAGTGATCCTTAAATATGAGCTTTCTTGTGAACTTTCGGGAAACTGCGCCGGCAGCCGCTGTTCAAGACCCGCAGCAGTGCCATGGCATCGCAATGCAAGTGCCAATAGCAGTCTTCAGTCTTCGCCGCATCGCTACCGCGCTTTCCACTACGCGTAATCTCCTCGACAGTTCCCACTCATGCAACCATTTGGATAACTAGGCAAGCATGTGCCGGGTCATATCGAGGGCGGCCTGCGTTGCGCGCAACCTGATCTCCTCTCGATCTCCGATGAATACGCGCCCGTGGGTGCGAGACTTGTCTTGCACCTGAACGGCGATCCACACCGTACCTACAGGCTTTCCCGGCGTCGCTCCGCCAGGTCCGGCAATCCCGGTAATACCGATGCCGACGTCGCATTGCATCTGCTTGGCGATTCGTCGCGCCATCTCGAGTGCTATGGCTTCGCTCACAGCACCTTCCGAGCGCAACACCTCGGGATCCACGCCAATAATCCTCAGCTTCACAGCATCGTCGTAGGCGACAATACCCCCTGTATAAACATCGCTCGCGCCGGGGATCGCGGTGAGCCGAGCTCCGAGGAGACCACCGGTGCAGCTCTCAGCTGTCGCGATGCGCGCTCCGCGCGCCCGCGCGAGCCGCAGTACAACCTCGGCGAGATCCGTGGTCTCCTCCGCATAGACGTAGCGCTCTACCCGAGAGTACAGCTTCGCGATTCCGTCGTCGAGGTGCTTTCGCGCTTGCGGGAGAGACATTCCCCTGGCAGTTAGGCGCAGCTCCGTACCTTGCCAACCTGGGTTGTACGCGAGCGGCAGATCTGGAAATCCCGTCGCATCATCCCCCAGTAAATCTGCAAGCGCCGACTCGCCTATTCCTGTCGTGCGGAGGGTGCGGGAGAGAACGACGGTCGGCACGTCTTGCTCGCGCTGCCGGAGCATTGGAAGCAGCTCGTCCGCCAGCATGCCGCGCATCTCCCGTGGCACGCCAGGGAGCATCGCGACCCAGCGACCTCGATCGTCCTCGATCCAGATTCCTGGGGCAGTCCCGTGCGCATTTGGAATGATGACTGCGCCATCGGGAATCATCGCCTGCTGGCGGTTACCCGGCGGCATCGGTCCGGTGAACCCGAAACTGCGAAACCGCTCCTCAATGAGAGCGACGATTCCCTCATTGAGCTGAAGCTGACGACCGAAGAGCGCCGCAATTGCGGGTTTGGTCATGTCATCGCTCGTTGGGCCGAGCCCCCCGGTTGTGACAACACCGCCGGTACGGTCGAGGGCTTCTCGAACGCTCGCTGCGATCGCTTCGGCTTCATCTGGCACTGTGGAGCGTCTGACTACTTCTACGCCAACGCCGGCGAGCACGCGTGCCAGGTGCACGGCATTCGTGTCGACAACGAATCCGAGCAGAAGCTCGTCCCCAATGGTTATCAACTCGATTTTCATGAAGTTGCGGGGTGCGAGGGAGGACGAGCGGGGCGCCTAAGCGGGAAGCGGGATACGGAAGGTCTCGCCTGCCCCCGTGCTCAGTTCTTAGGCTGGGGACCGTCGTTCAGAGCATACATTTTCATGTACAGTCCCAACGAATACAGCGTCAGCGCAATAGCCGCGTACATTGTCACTACGCCGATGGTGCCATTCAGCCACGCCCACGCGCGCCACGCCTGAGAATCAAGCCATTCGTAGCGGTGAGCTGCGGTAAGCGCCGAAAACCAGAAATATGCCGCTCCCACCCAGGTCCACTGAAATCCCGTCTTCCATTTGGCGGGGCCGATGGCGGCGATGATGACTCCGCGCCGAGCGGATATCTGACGAAAGATCGTCATGAACAGCTCACGGCCCAGTACAACAGCAATCACCCAGAATGGAAACCCGTAACGGCCTGCTGGAGTATCGAAGCGGAAATCCCACGCGATACCCTCGGTCCCCGATCTTGCCAGGCTGGAGAAACTGGGCGAGTCCGTTTGCTTCTGGATGAGGTACATCGGAATCAGAGTCGCAGTCAGAAGCAGCTTGTCCGCGAGGGGGTCCAGCAGCTTTCCAAGGTTAGTGACCAGGTTACGCGTTCGCGCGATCTTGCCATCGTAATAGTCGGTTACGGCCACCGCGATGAAGAGCCAGAAGCCCAGCATGCGGAGCTGCCACGACGGAAAGAAAGGAAGGATCGCGACAAACGGCGACGCAACTATGCGTCCTACCGTAAGGGCGTTGGGCAGGTTCACCGCGAGCTCGATCCGGGAATTGCTGCGCTCAGCTAAGCGAGAGTCTTGAGCACCAGCTTGCTCACGGCGCGCAGGGTGTCGAAGACGCCGTCACCGCTGATGGCAACGCCCTCGAAATACGGCGCGCGCTCTACCCACTCTCCCGTCGGGAGTTGCTCGACGAGGTTCTCACCCTGCTGATAAGGATTTGGCATCGACCGCTGTCGGGCCGCATCCATGACTTCCCAACCCGGGTTCAGCGCCGCCTGAAGGTCGGGGAGGGGCGCCGCATTCGGAAGGTCGCGCTTGTTGTATTGCACCACGAACGGAATTTTGGTCAGGTCGTAGCCGTACTCGGCCATGTTATCGTACAGATTCTGCATGGACTCCTGATTCGCTTCCATGCGTTCCACCTGCGAATCGCCGACGAAGACAACGCCATCAACTCCCTTCAGGATGAGCTTTCGGCTGGCGTTGTAATACACCTGTCCGGGCACCGTATACAGGTGAAATCGCGTCTTGAAGCCGCGGATAGTACCCAGGTCGACTGGGAGAAAATCGAAGAACAGCGTACGCTCAGTTTCGGTGGCGAGCGAAATGAGCTTGCCACGTGAATCGGGAGCGACCTTGCCGTAGATGTGCTCGAGGTTCGTGGTCTTGCCGCCGAGACCGGGACCATAATACACGATCTTGCAGTTGATCTCTCGCGAGGCGTAGTTGATCATCGACATACTGAGAGCCTCGCGTTACTGAAAGAGTCGGTCAATTTCATCTTCGGCGCCTGCGAGAATGCCTTTCGTTTCAGCGCGTGCGCTATGGCCACGCTCGAACAGAGCGGCAAAGGTGCGCTCCAGGTCATCGATAATCCACTTTGCCTTGAGGCGCACCATCCCCTCCGTTGTGCGAGTGTCGAACAGAACGACGAGAATTACGCGGCGACCGATATCGGCGAGGAAGATGGATTCCTGTTCCCCCCTATGCACCAGAGAGCGGAACTCGGTTTCGCCGATCAGGCGGGCAAGCTGATCGTTGGCACTGAAATCGGCGGCGGTCAGCGTGGCGAAGGCCACAGCATCGAAGCGCGGCTGCTCTCCAACCGTGGCGACGAGCTGGCCGGCTCGATCGACAATCAGGGCACACCGCGCGTTGCTGTCGGCGAGAAAACGCTCCAGCGAACGAGAGATTGCCGCAAAGTCGTCTTCCGTGAAGGACCAACTGCTTGCACTTACAGCCATCGCCTCAGTTCGCTATTCAAGAGAATCTTCCATCCGGCGCAGGATTGTGGTGCCACGACGGCGCAGACCGGAATGCTGCTCCCACGCCACGTAGTCGCGTAGCTGCTGTATCGTGGAAAGGCCCGGCCGCCCTCGAATATGGCCGAGCGCGGCAAGACGGCGCCACCGACGCGAGCTGAACAGGTCGTGTCGCGCACCCTGGGTCTGTGCACTCCAGACGACCAAACCGGTAACAACGCCACTCGCGAATGCGACAGCTGTGGCAAGTGCAGCACGTCTTCTCATCACATCTCCCTTCGCGCTGAAAGAGCCTGGGCAATCGTGACGCCGTCAGCGTACTCCAAATCACCTCCAACCGGCAGGCCTCGAGCGATTCGCGAGACGCTGGCTCCCGAAGACGCCAATTGACGCTGCACGTACAGTGCGGTCGCCTCCCCCTCGAGACTGGGGTTCGTCGCGATTATGACCTCGCGCACCGCCCCCAGGTTGACACGATCAACCAGCTCGCGAACGCTCAGGTCCGCCGGACCCACTCCGTCCAACGGAGACAAGCGGCCGCCAAGCACATGGTACAGCCCGTTGAATTCCGCCGACCTCTCTATTGCGCCTATGTCGGAAGCCTCCTCCACAACGCAGATCGAGCTTTGGTCGCGACGTGCATCGCGACAGATCGCGCAAGGATCCTCTTCCGTCAGGTTGAGACAAAGCGAGCACCGGTGAACGCGCTCGGCAAGTCCGGCGAGCACCGTTGCCAGCCGTTGACTCTGCTCCGGTGGCTGTTTGAGCAGGTGATAGGTAAGTCGTAGCGCTGTTTTCCGACCTATACCGGGAAGCCTGGAGAACTCCGTCGCCAGATCATCGATCACCGACATTGTCAGGCAGCGTCCATTGCGACGCATTTGCAAACGCACGTCACGGCGACCCCTAGGGAAGCTTGAATGGAAATGGCAGTCCGCCAGTCAGCTTCTTCATCTCTTCCTGTGCCAACTCACCGGCCTTTTTTTGTGCTTCACTGACAGCTGCAAGCACCAGATCCTCGAGCATCTCGACATCGGACGGACTGACCACGGATGGGTCGATTCGAACGCTTCGAATCTGACCCTTTCCATCGGCTGTCACAGTGACCATCCCGCCACCACTCGCCGCGGAAACGGTTTTTGTGCCTAACTCATCTTGCATCTGTTGCAGCTTGCCCTGCATCTGCTGGGCTTGCTGCATGATCTTCATGAAATCGGCCATTCGACGCGCTGTTGCCTGTTGTAGGGGAAGCGCAGCAAGCTACCCGGCTGGACAGGAGTGATGCAAGCGACGCGGACTCTCACAAGTGTAGACTACCGGCAGCCAGAGATGAAGCTGTTAGTAGTTTGCAAATGTACCTAGTCAAGCAATTCGAGATCCAACGCATCAATGGCCGCGCTGAGGGTGGGATCGCGCTTCCTCAGACCTGCCAGCCGTTCGACCTTCACTGCCTCTTCTGTGAGCCGCTTTGGCGCGGCAATCGGCTCCGGCCCGACTCTCGCAGCAGCCTTGACCACCACCCTGGTAGCTCCTGAAAAAATTGTGCTCATCGCCGCGAGAATCTCCCTCGATCCCGCAGCAACAGCCTTCTCGTTGAATTCGTTCGGAGGATCCAGCTCAATCGTAACGA
>JACMME010000283.1 GCA_014379205.1 Gemmatimonadaceae bacterium | reverse complement strand
TGGCTCGACTGCCTGAGCGACTGCGCGACATCGCGAAGTGTATCGGCCGTACGAACCTTGCCCCGGTTCAAACCAGAAGTGAACTGCTCACCGGCTTCACCCGAGAGCTCCTGAACCTTGTCCTTTACCTGTTCAACCATCCCTTCGCCCTGTGGTCTGCCCGAGGAAGTTGCACCAAACCCGGAACCCCGCTGGAAGTTGTTCTGCTCGTCATTCTGAGTATTCATCTTGACTCCTGATAGGCGATAAGTGCTTGCTGGTAGCTACCGCGTCAGCTCCCGCTTGAGCTCCTTTACTTCGCTTCTGGCCCAATCCACATCCTCCCGCAGGGTGCCGATCGTTTCCTGTGGTTTTAATCCGCGACGTTTAATGTCGTTCAGCGCACTCTTCAGCAATACGCCGCTTGTGCCGAGAAATGCGACGGCTACTACAAGCGCGCCAAGCCAGTAGTTGTCGAGAAGGTCTCCGAGAGCGACTACCAGAAATGCAGCGAAGGAGAGAACGCCAGCGAGACCCATGGCGAACGCTACACTCAACTTCGCGGCATCCCGGGCCAGCGTTGCTCCAGTTTCCCGGATCTCGACTTTTGCGAGATCGGCCTCCTGGCGGAGCAACTCGGCTGCGTCCACGCTCAATCGTTTGAACAGGTCGCCGAGCGAGTGCTCGGTTTCGGTCCTGGGCGGAGAGACCGGACCGCCAGTAGAACGTTCGAGCGTAAGGCGGGTGCTACCTGCCATGGCAAAATCCTGTTAGCTGGATTCGCTTACAGCGGCAAAACACATACCGAATCGCTGATCGGCGCAGGCTTTGTCGGGATATGGATTGGAGGGTGCACAGCATCGCGACCGCGCCGAGTGAGGTGCCGAGTTACACCGGGCCCAGCCAGCTACGCCGAGACGCGGATCCGCTTCGGCCCGTAAACCGTGATCGGCGACCCTTCCGCGAGGAATGCGGATCGCGGACGGCCAGAAAGCGCACTGACAAACTGCTCTCCGTAAAAGGCGGACACATCACATTCCAGCCGCGCATCTTCGCCTTGCCACACGCGCCATCGGGGATGGGCGACCTCATACTCGACGGAGCCACCATCGCGCTGGCGAGTGTAGCCCCAATAATGCTCGGTGATGAAGTCCTCTTCGCTTCCACGCTCCGGAATGGACGGGTCGCCCTTCGCGCTCAGGGTCAGCGTGTTCCACGCGCGCGCGTCCTTCCAGGCGTACTCTATCCGCCCTGGCTCGCCGGTGCGGGAAGCGAGGGAATATGCTGACGGCGTAACGCTTCGCATGGGGAGCGCCAGATAAGGCTCGTTATAGGCGAGACGCGCAACCAGCGCGATTGCGCGGCGTGGAACGATTTCGCGGATGAAAACCACTCCGCGCCTGGAGTTCTCTCCGGATCCCGCGCGTACGTAGAACCGGAGATTCACCTCGTCGAAATCGCGATGCAGTGGGAGAGGAACCCCGAGCAGTCTGGTTCGGAGAAATCGAAAGCCCACGACGCTAACCAGAGTCTCGCCATTCCAGCTGTCCAGCGACGTCCCACGAGGCACAAGGGGCGCGAGAATCGCCGGATCTATGCTGTAGTTCAGCATCGCCAGCCAGCGCCACTCGGCGGTGAGAAAAGGGACTCGGCGAGCCGTGACATTGTCAGGCATCGATGCTGGGAATCTGCAACGCGGTCACAAAGCGTTGCCCCTGGCAACGGATGGCAGCATGCACTCGCCCGGGGAAGCAGTTGATGAAAGATCGAGTTGTAACGCCCACTGGACCGGTTGCCTATCCAAGTGCAGAAGTCGGCTGCGACTACGCCGGACTGGCCAGCTTCATACTCCGAAGTGCTGAGCCAGTCTGCGCCCGGCGTAGACTCCCAGGCCAGTCCCAATAACGCTCAGGAAGAAAGCGGTCATGGTGCCGACAAACGCACCGGCCCACCAGCCAGCGTATCCACCAACCATGGACCCGAGGATTGCAATGATTTTATTCACTAGAGCAACTGCCGGAATGGGAAACGGAATCGCGAAATCGAAAGAAACGCCCTCAGTTCAAGGACCGATGCCCTACAGTCCACGCAACAACTAGGTTCGGAGCCACTTGGCGGAGTGACTGCGGAGATGGAGCATTCAAGGGGGCGACGGAAACATTCATTCGACACGATTCAACGCTGCTGTGACCAGACAGTAACCGATGTCGAGACTGGGTAAATCCAGAAGATGACCGTAGCGCCGCTGCCAGCGCCCCGACTCGAGGTCAGCACGGAGCCTCGCAAGCCGGACATCTCCAGTATCGACGGCTGCCAGCGACGAGATATTCGCACGGACGCTGGCTTCCAGATACTCATGCGGCCGCCTCCAATACGCGCCCAGAAAGCCGTCCGTGCAATCTGCAGGAATAGGAAAGCGCTGCATGTTCAGGACACCAAGTTCTTCGCGCAACTCCGACAGCGCTGGAAAAGTGCAGCGGTCCATGGCCAGGATCTCCGGGAAATACTCCTGAGTCAGCCAAAAACCATCGCACTCGGGGTCCCAAGTGAGACACACCACGAGTTTTGCGACGCGGGCGCACTCGGCAAGGCCCTGGCGTCGATCGCGCCAATGATGCACGGTGAGAATCGCCATGGCTGCATCGAAGGCCTGATCGCCGAACGGAAGCGCTTCTGCCTTGGCCTGCACCACCGGAGCGGCACGGACCCCGCGTTGCGCAATCATTGTGGACGAGGGCTCAACCGCTACGACAGCCAGATCTTTGGGCTCGTACGACCCAGCGCCCGCACCGACATTTACGACTGATCGCGCCGGTCCGAGAGCGGTCCGCACCGCCAGGGCCAGGCGGGGGTCCTCCTGGCGATGGGCGGAGTATGATTGGCCGATGCGATCATAGAGCTCTGGCACGCGAGAAAGCTGGCTGCGCATTCCGCGCGGCGACAAGGTCCACACTTCGTGTGCACACGGAGCCTATCAGCTCAATACATCCGGCCCGGCTGTGTACGCCATGCGCTTTTCAGAAGCCCACTGACACTGCACGAGACTAGTTCTTTCGTTTCGCGCTGGCGCCACCGTGCTTGGCGGCGGCCCCGTCGGCGTCGTGATTGTGCTTGTCTACGTCCTTGGCCAAGCGCGTTTTCTCGCTGTTCTTTTCGGCGTCATCGTGCTGCTGTCGTCCTTCGAACAGCCGGTCCTTTCCGGTGTCGTTGTGTTCCCGTATGTCGGCTGGGTCATGACCTGGCCCGACGGGAGCCGCCTTCTGACTGACTTGGGAGTGCAGCGTTTCAGTTTGTGCGCGGTGCGTCTTTTCACCCTGCTGCCCGGGCGCGTTTTCAGTCGTGCTCTGCTCGTGAGAGCGGTGATTCTTGTTCTTGCCCATTGGTCCCGTTCTTAAAAGAGAGGTGCGAAGAGTGGCAACGGTCGTGCCGGAACTGGGGATTTCGAGATTGCATCAGTTGCTTCAAGGCGCTTGCAAGGATGTTGAGCCGTCAGCGTCAGTGGAAAAGGGCCGATCATGGCGACGTTCCCGATTTCCCAGCAAAACGACCTGGGATATGTCCGGCTTAGTCTTCAGTTACGTAGATAGCGCCACGAACGATGCTAACACGAGTTCCACAGACCTCAATGAATACCATCGAACGGCTCACGGCGGTTGAAGATCCCGCGCTCTGCGCTGAGATCGTCACACGTGTACCCCTCCTGTATGCCGAAGGCGCAGATGTGATTCTGGATCGGCCCGCCCATGTGCGCTCGGCTTCGAGCATTCGGTGGTCAGGGAATCGTTTGGCCGTAATTCAGGATGACGCGCACTTTCTCGCTCTGATTGACCCGTCCGACCTGAACGTCCGGGCACTTGCTCTGCCCGCGGGCCCTGGTGGACTTCGACAATTCGATGATTTGCGAGGTAACAAGGCATTCAAGCTGGACCTGGAGACGAATCTTGTCGTGCAAGTGGAGGGTGAAGAGCTCTTCCTTGCGTTCGGCTCCGGTTCGACCCCAGAGAGAGACAAGGTAGCCGTGGTAAATGTTCGAATGGGTACCGCGGATCTGTGGGATGCGTCGGGGCTATACGCCGAACTCCGCTGCAGAACCGATTTCTCCGGCAGTGAGCTGAATATCGAAGGAGCGATTCTCATCGAGGGAGTAGTGCGCCTGTTCAACAGGGGGAATGGCGCACCACGAGACGGTCTGCAGCCTGTCAATGCCACGACGGACCTCGACTGGCGTGCGCTGTGGAGCTACCTCGAGAATCCTCGCGCCAGACCAATCCCCACGTTGCGCAACATTGTGCAGTACGATCTTGGCACCATGCACGGCATAAAACTTACCTTTACTGATGCGTGTTTAGCCGGAGAGCGCATCGTATTCGCCGCCGCGGCGGAAAGCTCTCCTGATGTCACGCGGGACGGATTGGTGGCAGGGTCCGCCCTTGGAATGATCGACGACGCCTCGAAAACAGTGAGGTACGGACTCTTGCGCGAAAAGAATGGAAATGTCTTTCGCGGCAAGGTTGAAGGAGTGACGATTTCCCGTACTGAGGCGAACCAGGCGTATGTTGTTGTAGATGTCGATGATCCGCTCGCAGCTTCAGAGCTGTGCGTAGTCAGGCTCTCAGAGTCGTGGCGGATCGAGATGGACCGGCCAAGCCGCTAGTGGGGCGCTGCCTTGCGAATGAGCGCGCGAATTTTGGTGAGCGCGGCCTTGCGGTCCGCGGGAAGCTCCGCGAGATCGGCGGCTACTGTTCCAGCTTTTGACTGCATGGCGGGTGCGTTAGTTCTTGAGCCGCGCCGCCCTGTCCACCTGAGCGACCCGCTCCGCGGCCAGCCGCTCGTCGATCACTGGTGCGACGTCGGCGTCGTCGGCATTCTCGAGTATGAATAGCGCCCGCTCGATCACTGGCGCTCCGTCCGGAACAGCCATACCCAGCTCTATCTCCGCGCGCCTGCAGAAACGCTCCTGCCGAGCCCGGTCCGACATTGCCAGTGGAAACCCCAGCCGATGCAGTCGCGCGTGCATGGCTTCGTGAACCACGGACGCCGCGACCTGCGCATCTGAAAAATCAGGGTTGGCCGCGAAGGTCAGCTCGATCATGCACGCGTGCTCATCGGGAAAGTAGGCTCCACGGCAGGCATACCGTATTACGTAAATCTTCGCGAAGTCGCGTCGCAGATGGCGGTAATAGTGCGGCACCACGCGCTCGAGGAGCGCCAGCACTCGCTCGACCCGCTGGAGCACAGTCGCGGTATCGATGTCGGGACGCGTGTTGTTGACAACGACAGGGATGCCGCGAATGGTCGTCGTTGTCGTTGAGGGTTCCAGCATCGCCATGTCAGGCGAACCTTTTGAGCGAGCGCTCGGATGCTTTCCGCATCTCCTCCTCGCGATTCCGTGGGGGGGCGCTCGTCTTGAGCGAGCGAATCAGCCGATTCGCGGCGGCTGTAACCTCATCGACCGCAAGATCGAAAGCAGCCTCGTTTGCGCGCGAAGGACGTGATGCGCCGCTCAATTTCCTGACGAACTGAAGCGCTGAGGCTCGGATCTCGTCTTCTCTCGCGGGCGGCTCAAAATTGGCAAGCGTCTTGATATTTCGGCACATATTCGTTTCCTCGACCAACTTGTTTAATTGGAACTGTGTAATAACCTCATGCCGGACTGGCGTTCCTGTTCACAATATGCCCTTGCGACGCGATCCGGTCCATTTTGCTGGCGCTGCAATGTTGGTGACAAAAATCTCCGGTTTCGCAGGAGCGGCTAACCCTTTGTCAACCAGGCCGGTCGCTTGCCGCGCACCCGCTCCGCCGACGGTGGCCTGGCGCTCAGGAAGGATCGCGGTGGCCGAAGTCGCTTCCACAGAAAGGCGACGTATGCGGCGCGCCGCCTAACGAGCTGGCTCGCCGGGTATACTGACGCATGCGACTCCAGCATCGGTAGCAGGAAACTATCGGGAACGGCCGCCACAGCCGTTTCGAGGACATCCCGGGTGAGCTGCGCCGCGAGCTTATCGTCCAGAAAGCGGAACTCATCGCTGTGAGCGGCAGATTCGAACAGATGCGCTTCGGGTGGCGGGGCCTGTTCCTGCGGCGAGCTCTCGGTTACGCGTTTCCAGGAGTACTGGAAGCCGAGTGCAGCGCCATGATCGATAAGCCAGAGTTGGTCTGACCACCACAACAGGTTGGGGTTGCGTTCAGTGCGGTCGGGATTCACAACCAAACGGTCGAGCCAGAGGATGGTGGCTCTCTCTTCCGTGCTCACCTTCCCTACATCAGCCGGCGTGAAATCCAGCGCGCCAGAAAGAAAATCGAAGCCGAGGTTGAGGCCGACGCTTGCCTCGAGCAGATCCTGAAGCTCGTCATCCCAATTTGCGGCCTCGACCGCGGCCGGCAATTCAATGAGCGAACGTGGGGGTACTGCGAGTGAGAGTGAGTCCGCCAGCTCCGCGACAATTATCTCCGCGACAAGAGGGCCGGTGCCCTGAGCCGCGCCCCGAAGCTTCACAATACGGGCGCCGGAGCTCGTTTCGACGACTACCGGGCGCGAGCTACCGCGTCGTTCACCCGCGCTTATTCGTTCGGCAATCAAAACGTTCACGGCCTGGCGCCAACTTTGTCAGCGATTCGCGTAGGTACGGCAACGCCTCGCAGGAGGGTAAGAGCAGCAACGAACGAGGAGGTGAACGCTCCGAGAAAAAGAATGTCGCCGCTCCAAAGCTGCCGGAATTCGCCGACACCATGATCGCGGCACCGTCTACTGAATCTTCCAAGCCGAAATCCCAAGCGCTATTTCTGAGCGAGAAAAGCCGTAGCATCTCTGAGCGCTGGCCTGGTCGATTTCGCATCCACCAGCTTGACTATCTCCCCGTAGAAGCGGCGTGCTGCGTCGACCTCTCCCGCCGCTGCCGCGGCTTTGGCTGCACCATAAAGTGTGCGTAACCTGCCGGGCTCCCGCTTGAGGGTGCTTTCGTACGCGGCGAGCGCGTCTGCTGGCTTCCCGTGCAACATGAGAATATCCCCGTATAACTCGCGCGCCGGGATGAGCGGACCCGGCGTCACCGGATGCTTCTCGACCTTCTCCTCAGCGTCCGCCGCGTCGCGGGCGAGCCGCAGCGCGTCCGCATGACGACCTTCGTGATGCGCCACCCAGGCCGAAACAGCCAGCTGCTGCGCGCCTACCACATGCGCCCAATAGCTTTCCTTCTGTGCTTTGAGCGCGGCAGCGATACTGTCCAGCTTGGCGATTTCCTGACGCGCGCTGCTCGTGTCAGCGGAACGCGCGGCGCCCAGAGCCCGAGCAAAATGCGTCACGGCCAGGACAGACGGCGGGCCAGCACCCACTTTCAACGCGCGAGCGCTTTGCCAGTCGTCGCGCTCGAGCGCAAACCGCGCCGGCATGGCCACGGCGTTATAGCTACCCAAGGTTCCCGCGAGATAATCGCCGGACGTGTTGCCTCCCAGCTCCTCGATCGCCATCCTCGCGGCCTCATCACGTCCCTGCTGCAGGTAGGCGTACACCAGATAATCCATTGGATGCGCTTTTGAGGCCGGTGAAGGCTCCAGATCGGCCGAGCGCCGGTTGGTCTTGATGGATTCGTCCCAGTAGCCGAGCCGCGTGAAAGTATGCGATGGCATATGCAACGCGTGCGGCGCCGCGGGGGCGATCGCCGCGTACTGCCGCGCCGCTTCCAGCGCATACTGGGCGAGCGGAGGGGAGTCGAAGGCATGGATGATGTAGTGCGCGAGACCGGGGTGCCTGGGTTGCTGGCGGTATAACGACGTCAGAAGCGCCGCCGCTTCCTTCTGCTGCGCGAAAGTGAGGTCGGTTGGTGGCGCGTTGGCCACCATGGTTACAGCGTGAAAGATTCTGGCTTCCGTGTCCGCCGGAAACTTGTCTACTATTGTCTTCAGTGCTTTTTGGTAGGCCAGCAAGCGCGTGCGGTTGTCCACCTTGTCGTGATCCCGGAAAAGCGTCGCTGCCGCATTTATGTATTCGCGATCGCGCTCGTTGCGCGCCCCGGTACTCACGGCCTTCTGGGCGGATTCCCATCCGGCAGCTTGCCCTTGCGCCGTGCTGCCGCCCGCGACCGGGTTACCGAAATGCGTGAGCGCTACACCCCAATGAGCAATGCCGCAGCCGGGGTCGGCCTCGACAACCGATTCGAACTTCTTGCGCGCTTCGGGGAACCAGAACGAATGGAGCATCGCGACGGCGGTGTTCATTCGCCTCTGCGCCTCGGCGTTGCAGCTCACCGGAAAAGTCACGGTGCCAAGCTCATCCTTATCGTGCTTGTGTTCTTGAGCGTGGGAGATGCGAGGTAGCGTTGCCAGCGTCAACGCGACAAAAAACATTGTTGAACGGCGCATTCTGCCTCTTTGGGAAAGGGGGCAAATCATGCCTGCATCACGTGCTGCGCAGGGTAAGCCGGCATGACGTAGCTGTTAACGGCATACGGTCAAGGTGCTTTCGGCTGGAAGATCGGACGACGCCTTCGCTGCCGGTATAGATGGCTCCCGACTTTTCGCTTCCGCCGGAGTGGCTCGTCGGTCGAACTCCACGCCGGACCTCCACACACGGAGAATATCCCTCGTCGCCATTATGTCACTCGTTGGATCGCCACGCACCAACACCAGATCGGCTCGACAACCAGGGGCTATCATACCTCGATCCGGGATCTTGAATGCCACTGCGACATTTGCGGTAGCCGCCGCCAGCGCCTCCGTCGGAGTGAGTCCTGCCCTCACGAGCAGCTCCAACTCTCGATGCAGGCTGACTCCGTGGGCCGTTATTGCGTTCGGAACGTCGGAACCAGCCAATACCAGGGCGTCAGCGGCGCGAAGACTCCCGACGGCGTCGAGGAAGGGTTTGAAGTCTTCGATCACCGGGCCTTTGGCGCTTCCGGACAGGAGCGCAATGATCGTATCCGACAGAAACGGCCGAAGCCTCGAATCGTTGGCGAGCGACACTCCAGAATTCTTGACGAAGCCTTCGGGCGTCGCAAGCGTCGGAATTACGAATACGTTTTTTCGAGCCACCAGCTCGGCGATGTCGGGCGCCGCTCCCCCTTCCCGCCATATGTGGGCCAGTCCATCTACTCCGCTGCTGACGGCAATGCGGACATCCTCCGTGCTCTCGACGTGCGCGACCGCCACCATTCCGCGCGAGTGGGCGGCGCGAACCAGAGCGGTTGCAGTCGCCGCATCCAGCGTCGGCGTTCCGCGGGCCGCGCGCACTCCGTTGAGCACGATCTTGAGGTAATCAGAACCGCCTGCCTTGCGAGCGGCCACGAACGCCTCGGCGTCAGAAGCGCGCGCCACCGTCGGGATAGCGATACCATACTCGGTTCCATGCCCGCCGGGCGCCGTCGCCAGGACGCCGGCGGAGCGGAAATCCGCCACGTCCACCCTTCGCTTCGCTGCATCGCGCAACCCCTGCTCGACAGCAGGATCCGTGAACATGTCGAGCACGGTGGTCACGCCAAATCGGAGCGCTTGCTGAAGATCGGTGACATTTTGAGTGTGCGAATGCGCATCGATAAGCCCTGGGATCAGCGTCGCACCTGTACCGTCCACGACGGGAAGATGCCGCCAGGCGTCGAGGCTCTCTACAACGGCTTGAATCCTTCCGCCGACAATTACGACATTCCGGTCTGTGTGGCTCTGCCGGCCATCGAACACGCGTACGTGAGCGATCACGAAGCCAGGGTTGCTCGGCTGGCTCGCAGCGATGCGTGCATGGCCAGACAGGGCTATTGCACTGAGGACTCCCAGCGTCGTTGAGCAGAGCCGCGAATGGCGCACGTGAATGTCTCCGTTGAATCGGCGGTCGCGTGTGCAGCGCATGAAGGGTGGGGACCGCCTCAGAAAGATGCGGACTCGACGCTGCCTTGGCGACTGCTCCTTGATTGCCATTCAGAGCGTGGCCGATCCATCGACGCTCAGGGAACCACGCGTACCGGAGCGCTCACCTTCGAAACTCCGCTTTCGTTGAACGCCTCTATCGCGAACCAGTACTCCTGTCCAACGGTAAGCGCACGGATCTCTGCGCGGGTTCCCGAGTCCGCCCATACCTGGTAAGTCTGATACAGCTTCGCGGGCGCAATGCCCCATCGCACATTGTATCCTACCGCGCCTGGTACCGGCCGCCATGACACGATGGCATTGCGTGGATCGGCATCGCGGCGGGCGGTCAGACGGTCCGGTGTGGCAGGCGGTCGTCCGCCCGCGCTGCCAAAGACGCGAATGTCGCTCACAGCAAGGTTGGCCGCGGCGACGTGCACGTGCTCCCAGCGGATGAAACGTGCACGCACTGGCGCAGGCAGTTCCATGTATGCGTTCGGCCGGTCGCGTCTTTCGCCAGAGATATCAGCGATCAAGGACCACTGGCGCCCGTCACGCGAGGCGTGTGCTCGGAGCTGCGTGTAGACCGTCGAGTCAGTCGCGAACACGTTGGATTTGTAATCCGCGTAATTCACCTGGAGTGCACGAACCTCGCGCTCTCCACCGAGATCGAGCGTCAGCGTCTGACCTGGTGCCGTGTCGCGCGCGACCCAGAACGTGCGTGGATTCTCGTCGGTTACATTCGACCCTGGGAACGAATCGCGCGCCGACGAAGCCATCACCGGCTTTTTGTACGACAGCAGCATCCAGCCGGTGAACAGCTCGTCAGGGTGCTGCCACTTCTTGACGGGGATGAAGTGCGGAAAGTCGCCGAAGCGCGTGCTGGCGAACATATGACCGTCTGCGTCGAATCCAGTGGGGAACATCGCTATGCGCCGCTCGAAGTTCCAGTTGACGCCGATCCACGGTGTTCCTGTATTCCAGTAGTTGCCGTGGTTGTCGTTGAAGGTGCTCCCGTGTCCTGCACCAGTCACAAAGCCACCCGGCTTGTATGCAACGGGATTATACGGTGCGTATGTGAAAGGCCCGAGCGGCGACTCGCCCACATAGGTGCCGTTCGCGTAGACGTTGTACTCCGTCCCGGGCGCACCGTACTGTAAATAATAGCGACCGCCATTTTTCGTCATCCACGCGCCTTCGACGTATGGCCGGATGGTGTCCCGGTGGTCCTGTCCGAACCGCTCCCAACCGTGCTCTCCCGGGTGCAGACCGAGGAGCTTCGCGGGGCGTGCTCCCTGCTTGTACGCGAGCCTCCGCGCCGGATCGAGCTCAATGCCGTAGAGCGGATAGACGTTCGAGGAACCCCAGTACAGATACCAGCGTCCATCGTCGTCGCGGAACAGCGCTGGGTCCCACGGTCCGGGCTGGATGGAGTCCGGATGCACGAGCTCGCCTTGCCGCTCACTACCTTCGCGGACGGCAAGCGGCACTACGGGCAGCATGCGGTTGTAGAATTCCATGCGTCCCGTCGCAGGCGCGACCGAGAAGAGAATCGGCCGAGGAGCAGTCGCGGATTGCATGAGAAGCAGCGTGTCGCCAAAGGAGATCGCCGCCGGCGCCACGTTGTCCTCAAAAGGCCACCGGCTTGGCGTCACGAACCGCCAGTTGATCAGGTCCGTTGAATGCCAATAGCCGCCCGCGACGGTGACGAACAGGAAGTACTCGCCACGGTGGTTGACGACCACGGGGTCCGCGCCGGACCGGTACGAGATCCCCTGGTTGAACTGCTCCCAATTGTATTTGTACTCGATGTCTATCGGGTTGGCGTACGTGCGCGCGCCCGTAGACTGTGCCGGCAGGCTGGCAACGGCTGAGACCAGAAGGAGCGCGATGAATCGGGGCATGAAAGTCACCTGGTGGGCAATCTCGCAACACGATGAGCAGAGCACCTGCAAATCTCAAGGTCGCCACAGCGTGACGCGATCTTTCCGCGCGCGGCTATCCTCCATTATGGCATCAAGACGGGAAGGTTATAACGGATGCTTGGGAAACAACGGATCAAAAAGATTGCTCGGTTGGTGAGACGAGCCACATCGCCTTACGAATAACTAAGCACGTATCGAACAACTCGAAGTGCTCTCTACTGGTGCTGACCATAAAGAGTCTGACTAGCTTCACC
>JACMME010000282.1 GCA_014379205.1 Gemmatimonadaceae bacterium | reverse complement strand
GCGCAGCTTCAGGAAAAGAACGACGAGCTGTTGGCAAAGAACCAAATGCTCGCCGAGTCGAGAGCCGCCACACTCAGAACAGCGCGCCGGTCGGAACTGATTTTTTCGGCGCTTTCAGAGACGCTCCCGGGGACAGTACTGGACGAGAAGTACCGGCTGGCGGAGAAGATCGGCTCGGGGAACTTCGGCACAGTCTATCGCGGGGAGCACATCTTTTTGCACCATCCGGTAGCAGTCAAGGTCTTTCGACCGGCAATTGGACATGTAGCGCTCGAAAGTCTCGAGCGTTTCCGGCTCGAGGGGATCTCGGCCTGTCGCATCAATCATCCCAACGCTGTCACCGTTTTGGATTTCGATGTGTCCGCAGGAAGCCTGGCATATCTGGTGATGGAGCTCCTCCACGGCCGGTCACTGGCTGACGAGCTTCGCGCCGAAGGTAAGATGTCTCCCATACACTGCGCCCATATCGCGGGCTCTGTGTGCGACGCATTGGCGGAAGCCCATGCGGCCGGCATCGTTCACCGCGATATCAAGCCCAGTAACGTTTTTCTCGACGATAGCCACTCGGAGCAGTTGGTGAAGGTCATCGATTTCGGGATCGCCAAGCTCACTGACACTTCCGCCGAGCCAGACCTCCAGGTTTCGACAGTCGCAGGGATGTTCGTCGGCTCACCGGCATACATGGCCCCCGAGCGGTTGCTCGGCGACCCGTACGATGGACGCGCCGACGTATACTCCGTTGGGGTGATGATGTACGAAATGCTATCGGGGCACCTTCCGTTCGAAGTCGGCGACGCAGGCTATCGGGCGCTGGTGAAAATGCAGGTCATGGAGCACCCTCCGAGTCTGACCGCCACGGATGTGGGCGTGCCTCACGAGATGGAAGCGATCGTTTTCGACGCGTTGGCAAAAACGCCCGACAAGCGACCTACCGCACAGGAACTCGGCGCAAGGCTTCGCGATTTCTTGATAAAAGCGCCGTTTCAGCCACGTCCGTCGTAAGAACTGCAACTGAAGACTACCTGCCGGGTGCTGGCGACAAGGACTCCGATGGAAAGGCCGAAGCCCGGTCCCTGCTTGCTCCTGAGGAGTTCTCTTGCAATGTACGGCCAATTGCCGTACATTGCGGCATGCCACAGCGCGCGAAGACCGAACGGCTGGAAGCCCGGATCACCTCCCGGCAGAAGCGACTTCTGTCTGATGCTGCCGATCTCTTCGGCGAAACTGTCACGCAGTTCGTCCTGCGCGCGGCCGAGGAGCGCGCGAATATGATTCTGCGTGACGACGATCTGTTCCGCCTCACCGAAAAGGATCGGGTAGCCTTGATCAACGCGCTGTCCAGCCCCTCCCGCCCGAACAAGGCGCTGCGCCGCGGCTTCAGGCTCTACAAGGAGAAGTTCGGTTAGTTGACCGCACCGCGCACGGATTTCCCGCGTTTCGAGCCGCTCGGTCCGCAGCACGACCGCGCGGCTTTTTCATGCGGCGTCCCCGAACTGGACGGATACCTGCGGACGCTCGCATCCCAGCACAGCAGCAAAAAGATTTCCACTACTACTGTGCTGCTGGTCGATGACG
>JACMME010000281.1 GCA_014379205.1 Gemmatimonadaceae bacterium | reverse complement strand
CGCAGCGGCAGATATACGTCGACGCTCGCGGACGTGTTCCCTTCTGCTGCCAGCTTTCGCGTTACGGCACCGGACCCGAGCCCATCCTCGGCGACCTCAATAGCGAGTCGCTCGCCACCGTGTTCGCGCGCGGTGAGACGACTTACTCCGACTTCGCTGCCGAGACAAGCCGGCTTTACCAGATGGGGCAGCGCGATGCGGTCGATGACTATCCGTGTATGAGCTGCGCGCGGCGGAATGGCAGAACGGCCTTCATGGCTGATTTTCCCACCCATGCATGGGCCGCGCTGGGGCAACTGCCTGCGTGAGCGCTGCGACGGTAGTCTGGCGCTGGGGTCAAGTGGAGGCATCCCAGAACGGCGAGGATCTTTGTCTGGCACATCGCGATGCCCAGGCACAAGCGTGGGTTCGCCGGGGGCGAGTGGTTCGCGGTCCTGGTTATGACGGGGCGAGTCGCGCGGTGAGGCACGACCTGGCTCGTACGGGAGCCATCGTACGGCTCCGCCAGCGTGGACGCTACCTGGTGCATGCGGCAGGTGCGGTGGACGAGCAGGGGAGGGCCTGGCTCCTGGCGGGCGACAGTGGCTGCGGCAAATCGACGCTCGCATATGCCCTGGCCCGGTCCGGGTGGACAATACTGGGCGATGACGGCGTTTTGATCGAGGTTGTTGGAGACGGCATAACTGCTCACAGCTGGCGGGAGCCGCTGGAAGTGAGCGCCGCTCTGGCCACCGCCTTCCCGGAGCTTGGCGCGCATTCGCTGCGCGCACGACAGGAGGATCCTCGCCGACGCATTCCGATGACCACACCACTCACGCGCGCGGCGCCCGTCGCGGCATTGGTGTTCGTCAAGCGCGGGGAACGGTCGATGCTCACGGGGCTCGGTGCGGTCGCGTCGCTCGCCGCGCTCGTCCGGCAATCACCCTGGGTGATAGTCGAGGATGCTCACACACACGATCATCTGGATGCTTTGCGTTTCACGGCGGGGCTCCCGAGCTTTCAGCTCGAGCACACCCAAGCCGATTTGCATACGATCGCGCAAACGCTCTCGGGCTCAATGCCTTGACGCGTTACGCCGTTTCTCCTGATGCCACATGCGCCGTTGTCGAGGACGGCGCTGTCGTCCTGCATATGAGGACCAAGCGATACTACTCCCTCAACGAGACCGGCGCGACCATCTGGCGTCTGCTCGAGGAAGACCTGCCAATCGAGGACATCGCCTCACAACTGGTCCTCCTGTATGACGTGGAGCGCGCCACGGCGAATTCAGCCGTGGCTCGACTCCTGGACGAGCTCCTGGCAGAATCGCTCGTTTCCACGAACATCGCGTGATCGCGCGCTGGCGTGAGCGCTCGCGCGCCCTTGCTGCCGCCTTGGTCCTCCCGGTTCTGCTCCGGTTCGCGTCCCTGCCAGCCGTGCTGGCTCTATGCGACCGTTCGTCCGGAGTTGGAGCAGCTCGCGCTAGTCCGCAAGCGCTAGGCTGCCGCGTGCGCCGCTGGCTCGCCTACGGGTACGGCCCCTGGAAAAGCAGCTGCCTGACTCGATCCCTGGTTCTGTACGCGATGTTGCGGCAGCACGGATACCGGCCCCACTTTCTCGTCGGCGTGAGTGGGCCAGAGCGCTCCTTCATAGCTCACGCCTGGATTACGCTGGACGGAACGCCAGTGTCGGATACTCCTGCCGTTATTGGCGGTTATCGTCGACTCATGTCCCACCATGCATAGTCTCGCCGTCTACAACGTCCTTACGGATGTGCTGCGCGGGCGGCCCGTCAACGCGCTCCGGAGGCGGCGCGCCTTTCGGGCGCCGCTGGCTTTGTGGCAGCGCGTGCTTGCATTCGAAGGCTGCGCAGTGCAATGGCATCACGCATTGCGCGCTTGTGATTTCGCGTCGGAGGCACCGCAACCCTTGCGACGGATGCTGCGCGACGCAACGAGCACTGCGCTGCGCCGCTCCATCCTTGCATACGATCAGCTTACAGCGGTAGCTGCTCTGGCGGAAAAGCATTGCATTCGCGTTCTGGCCCTGAAGGGGGCCGCGCGATTGCTGGCTGGGGAGCTTGGGGGAACGCGCTCGCTGGGCGACATCGACCTGCTGGTGGATCCAGCGTCCGCCACGCTATTCCACAGCCTTCTCCAGCGGCAGCTGGGTTACGAGGTTTCCGGACCCGCTTATGCGCACCACCTTCCGGGATTGACGCGCGCCGGATCGCTGGGAATCGAGGTGCACTTCCGCATTTCCCATGAAATTCTCACGCTGGATTCGCAAATATGGAGCGACACCCGGCGCGTGATGCTCGGCGTCCACGCGATTGAAGTCCCGTCTCCGACAAACATGGTACTTCACACCATGGAGCATGCCGCCGGCCTGAACTGGATGGGACGCTACCGGCTCCGCGACATTATTGACGTCGCAGCGGTGTTCACCTCCGATGTCTCCACCAGCGCCGTTCGGTCTTATGCGGACGCCAGCCAAACACGGTTCGCCTTCGAGACGTTGCTCTCAGCCGCGCATGAGCTCGAGCCGCGAGTACCCATCGTACGTCCGGGGGCTTGGAGAACAGTGCGCCGCGTTTCGCGCACGCGCCTGGCCTTCGCAGTTCTGCCGCGCAGGCGTCGTGTCGCTGAGAGGATGTTTCGGTATGCGGGCGTTCTCGCCGAAGGGTCACCACGCACGCTCGTGCGTGCCGGCGTATCCGTTGCACGACGCGGCGGTGCCGCCACCTTAACGGCTGTCCTGCAACTGCTCGGTGGGTGCTCGGATTCGACGCGTCCACAGGAAACCGTCGTACCACCTTTCGTCTTCGTCTCGGACACGGAAGCATCGCCTGGGCTATACGGCTTCCATGACGGGACGGTTACCCAGCTATCCGCCTTAGGCCATGAAGATACCGATCCGCACAGCGCGGCCGGCAAGATCGTATTTACCTCGCGCCGTGACGGAAACTCCGAGATCTACATAGCCGACATTCAGCTGGCTACGCAGCAGCGGCTGACACAGGACCCCGCGAGCGACGTCGAGCCCGCGCTCGATCCGGCCGGCGTGAGGATAGCCTTTACCAGCGATCGGAGCGGTACACCGCGGGTTTGGCTAGTCGACGCTACTGGCGCGAACGCCCGGCCACTAGCCACCGGTTCGCCGGATTTCCTGCCGGAGGGGGCTCCCTCCTGGAGTCCGTCAGGTGAACAGGTTGCCTTCACGTCGACACGCACCGGAACGTCGCAAGTATTTCTCATCGGTGCGAACGGCGGTCAGGCGCTCCAGCTTACGCACGAGGCGAGTGGCGCATTCACACCGACCTGGAGGTCGGACGGACGTAACCTCCTGTACGTTTCCATAGCTCAGTTTCCAAGGCTCATGCTGATTCCCGCCGCGGGTGGAGATCCAGTACTCTTCGCCTCGGACGACCGCGGGCTCGGCGATCCTGCCTGCGCCATGAACGTGTGCATTGCCGCCGCCGGACCCGGCGACGCGAACGGCGACATCGTTTCCACTAACGGCGCCGCTGGGACTACTATCCGGGTCGTGCTGGGCAGAGCGGCAAACGATCGGCACCCGGCGTTTCTGGTGCCTTGAGCGCCAGAGCTCCTCACAGGTAACCCGCGGGACCGGGCTTAGGACAGCGCTCCGATGCGGAGCATGATTCTTAACGCTTTCTAATCCAATTGATCAAGCGCGCTCTCGCATCCCCAAGCAAGAGCGCTGGTTACAGAGGCAGCACGGCGTCGTCCTTACAGCATGACGAACCAGTGTAGCTGATGCAGATCCTTCTCGCCGACGACAGCGAAGTCACGCGCCGAGTGCTGTCGGCCTGCCTTGACCGCGCAGGTCACGAAGTGGTCGCGGTTCCTGATGGAGAGGCAGCGTGGGTTGCCTTCGAGCGATACCACCCCCCAATGGTGATCCTGGACTGGCAGATGCCCGGACTGGATGGGCTCGACGTCTGCCGCCTGATTCGTCGGAACCCAGATGGCATCGATGTCTTCGTCCTCATGGTCACCGGACGCGATGCGACTAGTCATCTCGCCGATGCGCTCGCCGCCGGCGTCGATGACTATCTGGCAAAACCGGTAACACCCGAGCATCTCGCGGCACGCGTACGCATAGCCGAGGGGCGCATCGCCCAGACGACTGCTCGCCGCCGCGCCGAGGATGCGCTCGCAAAATCCCAGTGGCTCGCCGGAATCGGGCACACCGCGCTTGCGCTCCAGCATGAGATCAACAATCCGCTCACTTCATTGCTCACAAATGCGCAACTGCTCGCGGAAGACCCCGAGTCGACACCGGGCGTCCGTGATCAGGTCGCGGCGATGCTGAGCCAGGTTCGCCGTATTGCCGAGGTCGTCCGGAAGCTCAAGCAGCTCGATGAGCCGAAAGCGGTCGAATATCTCGGCTCATCCCGCATGCTCGACCTCTCCACCGCGCTCACGAAGTAAGGCTCGCCGGCATCCCGGATCATACAGGACCATGTTGCATCTGAACGTCACACATAGCGCGGCAATCGTTGCCGTCTCAATCGGCATCGCGTTCCTCGCGTCGTACGCCGCGCTTGACCTGGCGGGCCGCATCACCGCCGCGCGCGGTCGCGCGCGCCTCGCGTGGCTGTTCGGCGGATCCATCACCATGGGCGTGGGGATCTGGAGCATGCACGGTGTCGCCATGCTCGCATTGAAGCTTCCCGTGGAAGTTCGGTACGACTCGCGCCTTGTACTGATCTCGGTGCTGCTCGCGATTGCCGCCTCGTCCGTCGCGCTGTCGTTCGCTTCGCGGCCGCGCCTCGACTACACAAGGCTGGGAGTTGCCGGACTGTTCATGGGCATTGCAGTGGCGGGAATGCACTATATCGGCATGGCATCGATGCGGATGCTGGCGGTCATTGTCTACTCTCCGGTGGTCGTCGGCCTGTCGGTCGCTATCGCCGTCACGGCATCGTGTGCGGCACTGTGGATGGCGTTCACACTGCGGGACAACGACGCGCGATCGGTAAGCGTGAGACGCATTGTTGCCGCGGTGATCATGGGACTCGCAATCGCAGGCATGCACTACACGGGAATGCACGCTGCGCATTTCGTTGCGTCGGCGCAGACGGTGCGCGACACCGGATTCCTGCTGACGTCCCACACGATGTTCGAGGTCACGACGTTGACCACCCTTCTCGTGCTAGGGGTCGCGCTCATAGGGCTGGTCGTCGACCGCCGGATATATGCGCAGGCCGTCCACCTGAAAACGTTGGCCGCTGCGGAAGTTGCGTTGCGCGCAAGCGATGAGCGATACCAGCTGGCGTTCCGCGCAACGAACGACATCATCTGGGACTGGAATCTGATCACCGGGGAGATGCTGCTCAACGACGTCCGCGAGCAAGTGTTCGGCGCGGAGAGCGGCGGAAACGGGCAGATGATATCCCGGACAGTCGACTGGTCCTTCAGCTTGATACACCCTGATGACGTCGGTCGCGTACTCGCAACGATCGAGTCGCTTCGTGAGGGTGAAGCAAGCATGTGGTCAGAGGAGTATCGCACTCGACGCCACGATGGGTCATACGCCACGGTGATAAACCGGGCGCACATAGTTCGGACGACCGATGGAAAAGCCATTCGCGCCATCGGCGCGATGATGGACATATCCGATAGAAAGCTCGCGGAGCAAGCGCTGCAGGCTGCTCGTGACGCGGCCCAGACCGCGAACCGGGCCAAGAGCGAGTTCCTCGCGAACATGAGCCATGAGATTCGCACTCCGATGAACGGCGTGATGGGAATGGTTGGCCTGGCGCTCGACACCGAGCTATCCGCGGAACAGCGAGAGTATCTCCAGGTCGCGCAGTCATCAGCCGAGTCGCTTCTGACGGTCATCAACGACATTCTGGACTTCTCGAAGATCGAAGCAGGGAAGCTCGACCTGTCCCCAGAGACGTTTCGCCTCCGGGACGCGCTGGGCGACACAGTTCGCACTCTGGCGCTTCGCGCTGACCAGAAGGGGCTGGAGCTCGCGATCAACATCATGCCGGATGTGCCTGAGTCGCTGTTTGGCGACGTCAACCGGATTCGGCAGGTTGTGGTCAATCTCGTCGGCAACGCAATAAAGTTCACCACGCTAGGCGAGGTGGTGGTGACGGTCGATACTGTGCCGCACGAGCATGGGCCTGTTCCAGTCGAGGTTGCGCCAGGAGACGTGACCGTTCACGTCGCAGTCACAGACACCGGAATCGGGATTCCGCACGACAAACAGCGCCTCATCTTCGAGGCATTCACCCAAGCCGACTCGTCCACGACGCGGCATTACGGCGGTACGGGTCTTGGCCTTTCCATTTCGGCCCAGCTCGTGGAGCTAATGGGCGGGCGGATCTGGGTGGAGAGCACTCCCGGTGAAGGAAGCACCTTTCACTTCACGTTGCGACTCTACCGCCGAACCGGAGTACCCGGCGCGACGACCCTCGGGCGACGTGCGGTGCTCGCCGGCATGTCGGTGCTGATCGTCGACGACAATGCGACGAACCGGAGAATTCTGGAACAGACGGTGCGCGGCTGGGAAATGCGCCCCACGCTTGTGCCCGGCGGAGCGGAGGCGGTGGCTGCACTTGAAGCCGCGCAACGCGCCGGACACCCGTTCCAGCTGGTACTGCTCGATGCGCAGATGCCAACGATGGATGGATTTGGCGTCGCGGAGGCAATCAGCCGCCGCACGGAGCTCGCGGGCGCAACTGTAATGATGCTCAGCTCGTCAGGGCAGCACAGCGACGTTTCCCGGTGCGCCGAGGTCGGTATCGCCTCGTATCTCACGAAGCCGGTGAAATCGTCACACCTGCTCGATGCGATCCTCTCAGTTATTGAGATCACGCCCACGGCCGAACAGAGAGACGTGCAGTCAGCGGAGTCTGTGCCTGCCCCCTCCAGATCGAGCCTGAAGGTCCTTCTCGCCGAAGACAATCTCGTGAACCAGACGCTTACGGTCGGGCTTCTCAAGAAACGGGGTCACATCACGACAATCGCTGCGAATGGCTTGCTCGCAGTAGAGGCATATTCGCTCGACACGTTCGACGTGATCCTCATGGATGTGCAGATGCCGGAGATGGGCGGCTTCGAAGCGACTGCAGCCATTCGGGAGCGCGAGCGCAGCACCGGCAGTCATATCCCGATCATCGCGATGACAGCGCGTACCATGAGCGGCGACCGCGAGCAGTGTCTGGCCGCGGGAATGGATGCGTACATCGCGAAACCGATTCGGCCAGCCGAGTTGATTGCGCTCGTGGAGGAGTACGGCTTGGGAAAGACGGAGCCGGCGCCTGCGCCGATGTTGAGCGATCATGCGCATGACGATCTTTCCGTGCTCGATGAAAGTGCGCTTATGGCCCTGGTAGGCGGTGATAAGGAGCTGATGCAAGAGATCGTGGATCTCTTCCTCGATGAATACCCACGCATCCTGCGTGATATCCAGGCAGCGTCTGCCTGCGGCGACGCCAGCGCGTTGCAATTCAGCGCCCATGCCCTCAAGGGATCCTTGGGCAATATGGCGGCGGCGCGCGCCTACGAAGCAGCGATCAAGCTCGACGCGGTCGCCTGCACCGAGCAACTACCAGCGGCCAGGGAAGCTGTCGCATCGCTCGAGCGTGAGCTCGCGCGTCTCGAGGATGCATTGACCGGAATCGCACGGAAGGAACTCCGACCTGACTACGGCGTGCCTGGCGTTGACGACAATAGCCTGGTTTCAGATCTCGAGGCTCTCGTGTCCACGCCTTGAGAGCGCCTCCCACGCGGGCGTCACCCTGAGTGGGAACGGCCCACTCAGGGCGCCAGTCCTACTGGCCTCTACCTGGGAATCAACACCTGATCGATCACATGGATCACGCCGTTCGTCGCCACGATGTCGGTGGCAGTGACGTTCGCCTTGTTCACCTTGACTTTGCCCTTCTTCGCCTTGATGGAAATCGTTTCCCCGTTCACTGTTTTTGCTGAGCTCATTCGCACGACATTCTTTGCCACGACAGCGCCGGGCACGACGTGGTAGGTAAGAATTGCGGTCAGCTTGGCCTTGTCCTTGAGCAACGCTTCAACTGTACCTTTGGGAAGCTTTGCAAATGCTTCATCAGTGGGTGCGAAGACCGTAAACGGACCCTTGCCTTTCAGTGTCTCTGTAAGACCGGCGGCTTCGATCGCCGCAGCGAGGGTCTTGAACGAGCCTGCGGCAACAGCAGTCTCGATGATATCGCCGCTGGCCACGACTGAGGCCGAATCGGAGTGGCCCTGTGCCTCCAGTCCGGTTAGTGCTCCCGGAACCGCAAGCGCGGCCGCCAGAGCGATGTTGCGTAGTGACTTCATGACAGTTTCCTCATGGGGTTGAAGTTTGAATGCAGTTAGCGGGCGGTCGCGCGTGTTGGCGCCGCGTTGGACAATGCCCAGCGGTTCTGAATTGCCTTCCACTGGAGTGCCTGGTATAGGGCGGCCAATCCCACCACCATGTACACAGTGCGGCTGAGCGGGCTCATCTCACCGAAAATCGTTGCAACAAGGTCGAACTTTGCGGCGCCCACCATGCCCCAGTTCAGACCGCCGATAACGAGCAGGACGGCGGCGACTACATCGAGCTTTCTCATAATATTTCTCCATGGGTTCAAGGTAATGTCTAACTACTGTCGAGTAATATGGCATGTGTGTCTAACTTGTCAAGGCCGGGCACGTGTTATTTCTTGACAACAGTTAGACAACTGCGTAGCTTTTGATCCATGCAATCCGCGATCAGCCCTGATACAGCTAGACATACAGTGCGCGTTACCGCACAGCGAACGGGGTTGACGCCTCACACACTGCGCGCATGGGAACGCCGGTATCAGGTCGTGGCCCCCGGCCGCAGCGAAGGGGGACAGCGGCTGTATTCAGACCTCGACATTCAGCGGTTGAGTCTGCTTCGGCGGCTGACCGAACGTGGACACAGCATAGCTCGCCTGGCGGAAGTCTCGCAGGAAGATCTGGAGCGCACCGCGCGAGAAGACAGTGGTTCGAAGTCACCGGAGCCAAAGCCGCTTGGCGATGACTTCGGCGCAAAGGATTTCAGCGCGGCTGCCCTGAACGCCACTCGTCGGCTGGATGCGGCCGAACTGCATGCCGTGCTGGAGCGCGCATCGATTACCCTCGGCGTGCCGGTCTTTCTCGACCAGGTGGTAGTTCCGACGTTGCGTGGGATCGGACAGGGCTGGAGCGAAGGGACCGTCTCAATCGCCCACGAGCATCTCGCGAGCGGCGTAATCCGCCGAGTTCTTGGCTGGATTCTCCGAGTGTACGAGATCACCGAGTCGGCTCCCCGGTTGGTGGTCGCCACCCCACCACGTCAGGCGCACGAAATGGGTGCGATGCTGGCTGGCGCCGCGGCGGCGGCTGAAGGCTGGGATGTGACGTACCTGGGAGCTGATCTCCCAATCCCTGAAATCCTTGCGTCGGCAGGGCAAGTCGGCGCCAACGGCGTCGCACTGAGCATCGTGTACCCCGCAATCGATCGAGGGCTCGTCAGCGATCTCGAGCTCCTACGAGGCGGACTTGGCTCCCGCATACCACTGATAGTCGGCGGTTACGCAGCGTCACAGGATCGCGACCGGCTCACGTCGATTGGGGTTCAGGTGGTGGACTCGCTGGACCAGTTTCGAGAATCGCTCGACGATCTGCGGGACCGGGTTTGATCCTGCTCACCGGGGCAACCGGTTACGTCGGCGGACGACTTCTTCGTGCACTCGAGGCTGACGGGAAACGGGTTCGCTGCCTGGCACGCCGGCCGGAGTTTCTCCAGGCCCGAGTGGGGACAACTACCGAAGTTGTTCAGGGCGACGTGCTGAATCCAGAATCACTTGGCACGGCTCTCCAGGGTGTTGAGACAGCGTATTACCTGGTCCATTCCATGGCTGCGGGAAGGAGCTACGCCGATGACGACCGGCGCGGTGCATTGCACTTTGCTGCGGCGGCTCGTGAAGCCGGTGTCCAGCGGATCGTTTATCTGGGAGGTCTGGGCGCCGGCGAGCGGCTATCGCTTCATCTGGAAAGCCGGCAGGAAGTTGGAAAAATTCTCCGCGATTCGGGGGTGCGCACGGTCGAGTTCCGCGCCTCAATAGTGATTGGCTCTGGTAGCCTCTCATTCGAAGTCATCCGCGCCCTCGTCGAAAAGCTGCCTGTGATGCTGACGCCGCGCTGGGTCCACACACGTACCCAGCCAATAAGCATCGAGGATCTGATCTCCTATCTTGTCGAGGTGTTGGACCATTCGTTGGATCGAAGTGCCATCTATGAGATTGGCGGCCCCGACCGGGTATCGTACGGTTTTCTAATGCGGGAATATGCTCGTCTTCGGAATCTCAAGAGGATGATGATTCCCGTGCCGGTCCTGACACCACATCTCTCCAGCCTCTGGCTGGCTCTGGTTTCCCCAGTCTACGCTCGGGTTGGCCGTGAGCTGATTGGTGGTCTTCGAAACGAGACCGTGGTGAAGGACGACAGTGCGTTACAGGCATTCAGGGTGCGGCCGCGAGGGGTGAAGGAAGCGCTGGCGCGCGCTCTCTCCAACGAGGACTCCGCCTTCGCAGCCACACGGTGGAGCGACGCTTTGTCCGCCAATCGCTCATCCCCGGCGTTTGGTGGTCTCAAGTTCGGATCGCGGCTGGTGGACTCACGCGCGGCATGGGTAGCTCGCACACCGGATCAGGCTTTCAGACCAATAGCGCGGATCGGCGGCAAGGCGGGCTGGTACTACGGGAATCGGCTATGGCGCCTCAGGGGCGCACTTGACTGGATCGTTGGCGGGCCAGGGATGCGTCGCGGCCGGCGCGATCCCGATGCTCTCGTGCCCGGCGACACTCTGGACTTCTGGCGAGTCGAGGCCGTCGAGCCAGGGCGCCTGCTCCGTCTCGCAGCGGAGATGCGGCTGCCCGGACGCGCGTGGCTTCAGTTCGAGGTGACCAGCGAACGAGGCGGAAGTTTGATCCGGCAGACCGCGCTTTTCGACCCTGTAGGTCTTGCGGGGCTCGTCTACTGGTACGCGCTCTGGATCATACACCAGCTGGTCTTCGCAGGAATGTTGCGCAGTCTCGCCAGAGAGGCCGAGGCCGGAGGAGACGTCGGGGCCTGAGAAATTGATCCCTGATCTTCGCATTCATGGCGCCAGGCAGGCACCTCAGCGCAGCGACGGCGACTTCGTGCTCTACTGGATGCAGACCACTCAGCGTGTGCAGCACAATTTCGCGCTGGAGTTTGCCATCGATCATGCCAACCGGTTGCGGCTGCCTGTTCTGGTGTACCACGGGCTTCGGCATGATTACCCATGGGCGAGTGATCGCATCCACAGCTTCGTTCTGGAAACGGTGGTGGATCTGTACCGCGATTTCGAGTCGCGTGGAATTCAGTACGCCTTCTACCTGGAGCGCACCGGTGACGACGCACAGGCTCGGCGCGAAGCCGGTAAGGCCTCCCCTCTCGTTGAGTTGGCGCGGCGTGCGGCACTCGTTGTGACCGATTTTTTTCCCACCTTCATCGTCCCGCGCCAGATACGGGCTCTCCGCGCCAAGGTCGATACACCCGTCATTGCGGTGGATTCGTGCACCGTTGTCCCAATGAAATACTTTGACAGGGAGCACGCCAGCGCGGCCGGATTTCGGCCAAGACTGATGGCAGCTTTGCCGGAGTTCTTGCTGCCATTCGAGATGGGAGAACCGAAGTTCCGCACCGTCTTAGAGATTCTTTTCGAGCCGACGCGGCCCGCAGCTGAAAGCATCCCGAGACTGCTCGCGTCTTGCGACATTGACCATTCGGTGCCGCCGGCGCGCGCGATCCGCGGCGGCACGGCGGCGGCCCTACGACGGCTGCATCATTTCGTCGAAAGCGGGCTGGCGCGCTATGCGGACGATCGCGGCGATCCCAACGAGGACGCCACCAGCATGCTGTCTCCCTACCTGCACTTCGGAAACATTTCGCCTCAGGAGATACTGCTGAAAGCCCGTGAGGCCGGGCCCACCGATCAGTTCGCCAAGTTTCAGGACGAGCTCCTCACATGGCGAGAGATCTCCTACAACTTCGTGTACCACAACAAGCGCCATCGTACCGTCGAGGCAATCCCTGCATGGGCGAGAGAGGAGTTGCGAACCGGTGAAGGCGACCCGCGACCCGTGCTGTTCTCCGACAAGGAGTTGGAGTTGGCGCAAACCGGCAATGAGCTATGGGATGCGGCGCAGCGCTCCTACCTGGTGGATGGCTGGATGCACAACTCGCTGCGGATGCTCTGGGGAAAGGCGGTGTTGCAGTGGACTGCAAACGCTGAGGAGGCGCTGAGGGTCCTGGAGCACCTCAACAATAAGTACTCGCTCGACGGCCGCGACCCGAATAGCTACGGCGGAATTCTATGGATCTTCGGCAAGTTCGACCGGCCATTTTTCCGCCGGCCTATCTACGGTACGGTGCGCTACCAGTCACTCAACTCTGCCGAGAAGAAGTTCGACGTCGCTAAGTATGTGAGGCGGCATTCGGCTGGGCCACGTGAACGAAACTTGTCGGCGCATGTGGCAGGAATGTTCGGGCATCAAGGTTTAAAGGTTCGAACGGATGCCGCGGATTGAGCGGATCAAACGGATCGATCTCTGTGGCGGTGAGCCTCGGTCGCCGGTCTGACTCTTCTTGGGATTGCCGCTCTGTTTTTTTGGAACAGCAACATGGCCAGCGCTGCACACTGCGAAAAAGGGCACTCCTGCTACGGCCGTGTTTTTCAATCAAATATTTCATAGCCGAAGAGCGCACCGTCGCTTGCTCGCACACTGAGCGATCCGCGGCATCCGTTCAATCCGCGGCATGCGTAAAACCTTTGAACCTTGATGCCCGCATATGACCAGCCAATCCATTGAATGCCTTTTCGCAAGCCGCCACGGACCTCACTATGATATTATGACTATAAACGGCCCACTTTATAGATCCGTATTTCCATCCATTCAGGAGCACCAAGATGAGCGATGACATTCGACGCGAAATCCGGCGCCTCAGGGGCTACTGTCTTGCGCTGACCGCGGCCTTCGGTGTCATGGCTCTCGCCGCGTTTCAGCAGGCGAGCCAGAAAACGAAATTCACGGAGATCGACGTCGAGCGGATCAATATCGTGGAGCCGGACGGAAAGCTTCGCATGGTGATATCCAATCGTCCGCGGTCCATCGGCCCGATCTACAAGGGCACGCCGTTCGGATACCCCGGGGGTGGTCGGCCGGGCTTGATCTTCTTCAATGATGAAGGGACCGAGAATGGCGGGCTGACTTTTACCGGGGGCCGCGGTACGGACGGGAAATACAGTGCGTCGAGCGGATTCTCGTTCGACCAATTCGACCAGGATCAGATTCTCTACTTCCAGTATTCAGACAACAACGGCCAACGGCGCACTGGGTTCACGATCGCCGACCGCGCGGAGGTCAACATCTTCGATCTCATTCAGGACCGCGATTCGATCATGAAAATGCCTGATAACCCGGCGAGGAAGGCGGCGATCGAGAAGCTCATGGGGCCACGCGATGGTGTGCCAATGTTCGCGCAGCGCATTTATGTCGGACGCGACCCGAGCAAGAACGCAATGGTGAACCTCTCCGACAAGAACGGAAAGCTGCGTATACGGATGATGGTAGACTCTCTGAACCGTCCGAGTCTCGATTTTCTCGACGAGACGGGTAAAGTCACACACAGCTTCCCTGAGATTGCGCGTCGGTAACGTTGATATCCGTTGGCCTGCCGCCAGTCCACGTGAAGTCTCGCATGCGTAATCGAATCTTTCGGGCTGCGCTCGGCGTCACCCTGGTGGGCACGCTCGGAGTCGCCGGAGTTGCCGCGTGGAGCGCGCCCAAGTCCACTCGCGCGCGCCTGGCCGAGGTAGCACCACCGCACTTTGAAGTCAGCTTTCCGGCGACCACCCGGCAGAAGCCGCTAACCGGGCGACTCGTTGTCATCTTGTCCAAGGTTTCGACAACCGGCACAGATGGCCGAGTCACGCCACGCATGTTGTCTCCCTCCTTCAGGGGTCCGGCGATGTACGCGATCGACCTCGACCAGCTCAGTCCCGGCAGGACCGCGGTGGTGGATCAGCGCGCCATCGGCTATCCCACGCCCATGGCTCAGCTACCAGCAGGAGAATATGACGTTCAGGCACGCGTGGACGCATACACCCAGGTGCGACGAGCCGATGGGCATACGATCTGGGTGCACACCAACGATGGCACCGTCTTTCAGGCGATATTCGGGTCCGCCGAAGGCGATCTATACAGCGCTGTCAAACGGATCCGCGTCGGGGATGGCGATACCACGCGCTTGTCGCTCGACAGCGTGATGCCACCAGCGACGTATCCGCCGGATACGAAGTGGTACAAGCACATCAAATTCCAGAGCTCGCGGCTCACCAGGTTCTGGGGTCGTCCGATGTACATCCATGCGCGGGTGCTCCTGCCAAAAGGCTACGACACACACGCGACAACCAGATATCCAACCGTGTATACGCTTGGTCACACCTGGACTCCGTTGTCCTTCGAGGAGCCCGAGGGCCAGCAAGCTGCGGGTCGCGCAGAATTCGCTTCAAGCGACAGCATCAACCCAGTCACCGGCTTCGATCGCGATCCCACGAAGATGTACGAGGCCTGGAACAGCGACGACTATCCGCGCTTCATCGCGGTAACGCTGCAGCAGGCAACGCCATACTTCCCCGATTCCTACTCGGTGAATTCCGTCAATCAGGGTCCCTACGGCGACGCCGTGATGCAGGAAATGATTCCGC
This sequence comes from Gemmatimonadaceae bacterium, assembly GCA_014379205.1. Taxonomy (GTDB): domain Bacteria; phylum Gemmatimonadota; class Gemmatimonadetes; order Gemmatimonadales; family Gemmatimonadaceae; genus JACMME01. The sequence goes on along the minus strand of JACMME010000281.1, from coordinate 1,733 downwards.
ACCTCGAGAAGCAGTTCCGGATGATTGGCAAACCCTATGCACGGCATCTCGAGGGAGCGTCAACGAGCGGCTGGCAAACGCTCGCACTAATGCTCCGAAATCCGGACTTCTTCGGCGGTGGCTGGATTCTTCAGCCAGACCCGATCGATTTCGAGCGATATCAGCTGGTCAACATCCACACTGATACCAACGCGTTTGTGATACCCAAGGCTCCGCTTACCACGACGGAGCGGTATTTCATGCGGACCGTCGACGGACAGCCGCTCGTCACCGTGCGCGAAATGAGTCTTTATGAAGAGGTGCTCGGCAGCAGAGGCCGTTCCGGAAATCAGCTCGCGGCGTGGGAAGCGATCTATGGCCCAATCGGCCGCGATGGGTATCCCGTCCCACTGTGGAACAAGCTCACCGGAACGATCGACCGCGACGTCGCGAGCTACATGCGTGACAACGGCTACGATCTGCTCGCAGACGCGAAGAAAAACTGGGGAACGCTCGGCCCCAAGCTTCAGGGAAAGCTGCGTTTCTTCACCGGCGACATGGACCAGTTCTATCTCAACCTGGCAGTGTATAGCTGGGAGGAATTCCTCAAGAGCACCGCGAATCCTCGCAGCGATGCGACCTTTACATACGGCCGTCCCATGAAGGGGCATAGCTGGCACGCGTGGACATGGCGGCAGTTCGGGCGCGAAGTCGGCGCGGTTATCAAGGCGAATGCCCCTCCGGGTGAGAATACTGCGGCATGGCACTACAGGTAGCTGGGGAAAGACCGCGCGATCAAGGGGTCAGAGTCGTTGAAGTTCGCAATCTATGGCTGCTCAAGATATTGGAATTTTCAACGACTCTGACCCCTTGATCGGCGACCCTCCTGCGATGGTTTAAAAGGCAGAGTGAAAAATCAACGCGATGCTCGAGTTCCGAGTAGGAAATGCTCGGGCATCAAGAACGAAAGGTTCGAAAGGATGACGCGGATTGAGCGGATCAGACGGATTGATCTCTGCGGTGAATGAGCGTCGATTGCATCGAACTACCGTCACGAGATTTGTAGAAGAGCAACGAACAGCGTAGCCTGATTCATGCAGAAGTGCGTTTTGTCAAAAAACAAAATGAACGTGATTCGGAGCACCGTCGCTCAACTCTCCCCTGGAACAATCGGCAGCATCCGTTCAATCCGCGGCATGCGTATAACCTTTCGTTCTTGATGCTAGTATTCCGAAGCTGCTGATGCTCATGTTGCGAAGCTGTTGATGTTCGGCTGGCGAAGTTGTTGATGCTCGTTTTTACGAGACTGGGTACCAGCTCTTCCCTTTGATCGGAACTACCACGAGTCTATGGTAGTCCATGTCCCCCCATCCGCATTCCAGTTGTCCCGCAGATCAGATAAAACGTGAGAGAAACCACCAAGTACGTCAGGATGACGCCGGTCGAAGAGATGCTGCCGGTGGAAGACCCAAACTCGCGAACAATGCAGCGAGTCTATCTCGGATTCGCGATTCTCGGCTTCCTGGTTCCGAACGTATTCACGGTCATGGAGTCGGTGGAGACCGGGAACATTCTCTTCTGGACCAATCCGGCGCTCACCATGAGTGAGCTGTTCATCAACCGAACCAGCACGGCGTTTGCGCTCGACTTGATACTCGTTGCGATAGTCGCGCTTGTCTGGATGACCTACGAAGCCCGGCGCGTCGGAATCGCACGCGTGTGGCGGTTCTGGATTCTCGCGCTTTTGTTCGGTG
>JACMME010000280.1 GCA_014379205.1 Gemmatimonadaceae bacterium | reverse complement strand
CTTGTAGAAGTCGATCGCCTTTCGCCCGTTTCTGACGGACAGCGTGGCAGTAATGGAAGTAGTGAATTGGTTTGACGACGACGTAGTGTCGCTCATGTCGATGCAGTCCTGGCAGCTGTTGCAATGAGCCATCCGGCGCGCATATTCAAAGCCCGACCCTCACCTCATACGCATTTGCGTCAAGTCGCCGGCGGGAGAATGGTCACGTTGGCACTACTGAGAAATCCCGCCGGTCCGTCGCCCACCGCCTCGTAAACTCGTACGCGGTACCGGCCGGCTGCCAGCCCCGTTACCAGGCCGCCATACTCCACCACGAACGGCTCGCCAGTGCAGAGGGCTGCGGGATTTCCACCCACCCGCGTAACAACGGCGATCTCACCAGGGGCACGACTTACAGCGGCCTCGGCCAGCGTGGCGCAGAAGGCCGGCCGAGTCACCTGGACGGCGAATGCAGCCGGCGCGCCCAACACGCGCACCACCGGGAGCCGCTCGCCAGCCACCGGAGCTCGCGTCAGGACTGAGAGTGCCAGCGGCTCGGAGGCTGAGGGCGCTGGCGGTTGGGGGGAGGTCGATTCGCGACATGCCAGCGATAGGGCGAGTCCGCCGCAGATTGCTATAGGAACCCACGAAATACGGCTGATAGCAATCTCCTTGAGAGTCGTTCCGAAATGGGCGTAAATGGTAACCAGAAACTACAACCGCAATGAGCGCAGTAAATCACTCATTCGGAGGAGATCCCGAATGGGAGTAAATTCGGAGAGCTGGCGAGTGAGCCTGCGCATCTCGTTAACCCACGCAGGGGTAGTGACGTCACATCCGCGAAGTAGCCGTATGGCATCTCTAAGCGTCAAGCGCGCCAAACTCGCTAGACGCATCCTGCACCAATGCCGCGCTTGCCGGAATCATGGTTCGCCAGCGGTCTACGCATCCCGAAACCAGAAGTGCCCGATGAGCGACCCAGCGAGCAGTCCCACACCAGCCATGATTATCCACATACTTGGCTGTCGGAACGCCGCGTCTTGCGAAAAGAAAGCGGCGGGCAGCAATAACGCGACAGCGTATCCCCAAACGCACGCTACGCCGGTGACGTAGTCGCCCACCCGTCCCCAGCCGCGCGTTCGTGGTCGCACGAGGTGGTACACGAACCCGCCAACAGCTCCGAGGTAGCCGCCGACGAGACAGGCGACGGCAGCCATTCCCAGCAACCGCCAACTCGGGCCACGCGCAAGCATGGCGAATGCAACCCGGACCAGAACCATGCCGCCCACCAGCAACGCTCCCCACGCCGCAGGCCGTAACCACGCCGGCAACCGCTCGATGCCTGTAGCGATCCTCGAGAGCATCCCTCCTCCAACCTCATAAGGGAACTCGGGCATAGGCGGAAGCTTGCTGATGAACTCCTTCCGAGTCTGACAAGTCGCGCACGTCGTTGCGTGCTGTTCGAGCGCCTGGGACGACTGCTCGAGCGCCCTCACTGAACGTTCAACCTCCTTCGCCGACTGACCAGCGTGAGGGGTGGCGTCTTCCATCTTCCTGAGTAACGCATCCGCAGTCGGACACATCAGCAGACCGCTCGCCGCCATCGCAGTCTCGTGCTGGTGGGCGGCCGCGCGCCATTCGAGCATCCGCGCCTGGCGGCCCGTTGCACGCACACGACCATCCTCCCAACCGCGAATCACCGAGGGAGTGAGACCCAACTCTGCAGCCAACTGATCGTGAGTCAGCCCCAGGGACTCCCGCGCCGCACGCACTGCTTCAGGAGTGAGTTCAACCTTCGCTGCCATTGAGCCCCGGTGAGGTAGAGAGCTGGTGTATAACGGCGTGCAATGGCTCAGCCAATGGCTATCGAGCAGGTATTACTGTCTGCAGCCAACGCGCCAGCCAGCTGCCGACAGCTGCGCCCAACACCACGATGAAGAGCGCGACGCTGCCCCCACGGTCGGGAAGCAATGCAGCAAACACGGCGGCCACCGCGAGAGCGGCCGTGTAGACAGTCATGATGTTGCGCGGCCATCCCGGCTCACAGCTGAAAGTCCCGGCGAGAGGGATGAGAAGAAACGCGCCGCAGATGGCGACGTTGAGCGCCGCGTGGCTTCCCGTGAGCAGCGTTACGATCCCGGCGGCAATCGCAGTAAACAGACAGATGCCGACCCAGGACGAGGCGCGGCGGCGTTCCGGCGTGAGCGCCCGGCGTCCGACCGCGTCGAATCGCAACAACAGGTCGAAGAGCGGGTCGGCGATCCAGCTGCCAAGCACGAAAAGAACATACAGCGCCATGAGCGGCCAGAGCACAGGCGCGAGCTGCGGCTCGGCGCGCGCGAGCCGGCGCATGTTGCTATACAGAAAGATTCCGAGGAAGGTGTACATCAACTGCTGCCGCTGCGTGCGTGTCTCGAGCCAGAGGTAATATTTGAGAAAGAGCCGGTAGACCGGATGCCGGGCCTTTAGCGATGCAAGCATCCCGTCCCGAGCCCACGCGTTCGTGGGATCCAGCCGAAGCGCCTCTCGGAACTGTTCCAGCGCGTCCTCGCGATCCCCGCGGCGGAGCAGCATCCATGCGCGGCCGGCGTTGGCAAATGTGTCGAGCGGAGCCGCCCCCGCGACGTCATCGAACGCGGCGTCGGCCTCCGCTGTGCGGCCAAGCTGGCGTAGCGCGAGCGCGCGCATGCTCGCACTCGGCACGTGCTCGGAGTCGAGACGAAGGCCGCGCGACGCGGAGACGAGCGCATCAGCCCAGCGTGACTGAGCACCATAGGCCCGCGCTTCGAGCGCGCGATGGTCGCTGTCTTCCGGGTCCAGACGGATCGCCTCCTGCGCTTCCTCCAGCGCCTCCGGAAAACGGTTGCGCGCGAGCAGCACGCTGCCGAGCGCCCGATGGGTGAAAGCGGATTCCGGACTGGTGGTGACCGCTCCTCGAGCGAGCTCCGTTGCCTCGTCGAGGCGCTCCTGTGCAAGCACGACGAGAGCGAGAAGTCCGAGAGCGACGCCGTCGTCCGGCTCGTCCGCCATGATGTCGCGCAGGTGCTGCTCGGCGACAGCGTAGTCCTCGTCGTCGAGCGCTTCGAGCGCCGCTTCCCTAGAGTCGATCACAGCTTCGGGGCGAGGGGTTTGCCTGGTGATGTTGTTGGTGGCGCCGGCTGACCCGCTGCTGGCGGACGAAGCAGGTCGCGTTGAAGGCGGTTTGCCGCCGCCGCTTCCTACAGCGTTGTAGTTAGGGCGCGGCGACGGGAGACGCTAGTCGCGGGTTACTCTGGTACCATGTTCGAGTTGCACACAATTCACGCGTAGCACCTCAGGTAATGTGCAAGTCATTGCCGAACTGGATCAGCGCAACCTTGCGAGCGACTGCACGCGACGCCTCGTTCTGCCACGACGTGCTGTACAGTGGAACCCGGCCCATGTCACGCACCGCGCGTGCCCACGCTGTGACTACCTGCGCCGCATATCCGCGACCGCGATAGGAAGCAACCGTCTCAACACCCGCTTCGTGCGCCATGCTGGTAAGCCGAACGCTGCAGCACACGGCTACTGCACGTCCATCTACCGTCAGCGCGTACATCGGCTG
>JACMME010000279.1 GCA_014379205.1 Gemmatimonadaceae bacterium | reverse complement strand
GGCTTCAGCCTGAGTGGCGGCTTCATGATCTCCTCGAGTGCGCCGTCGATGCGGTAACGCACTCTGAGCTCGTGCTCGAAGCACTCGAAGTGAATGTCCGATGCGCCGCGCTTGACGGCATCCGTCAGCACGCCGTTCAGGAGCTTGACGACGGGGGCATCGTCGATCGCCTGCGTAAGAGCGGCGGCTGTAAGCTCCTCGTCCTTCTCCTCAACTACTTCGACATCACCGTCGACTTCGCCGATGTCCATGTCCTTGAGCAGCGACTGGAGCGCGGTATCCGTGACTGAGTCGTAGTGCTTCTCGATAGTGTTGCGAAGGGTGTATTCGCCTGCGATGACCGGGAAAATGTCGTAGCGGGTGATGAACTTGAGGTCATCCAGCACGCCGAGATCGGACGGGTCGGCCATAGCGACCGTAAGCGTGCGGCCATCGCGCTTGAGCGGCAGCACGAGGTGCTTAATGGCCATGTCGGGTGGCACCAGCCGCGCGATACGGGGATCAACCTCGAATTTGGAAAGATCCACCGCGGGCATGCGGTATTGCCGCGCAAGCATCCGCGTGAGGTCGAGCTCCTGCAGGAAGCCGAGCTTTACCAGGGTGTAGCCGATGCGCGTGCCGTTAACCTTCTGCTCCTGAAGCGCTACATCCAACTGCGCCTTAGTGATGATCCCTTCCTTTAAGAGGAGATCACCAATGCGCTCGTTCGCGGCGACAGCAGGTGCGGCCATGAAGTTTCTGTACGGTGCGGTTGAAAATGATCGGCGATGACTGCAACGGCGGGCCGCGCGTGCCCACGCGACCGGCTCAGCGGGAGCCTCGCCCGTCCGGTTTCGCACGACGCTGGCGCGTCGTGCCACCCCTCCGGCGGCGGTGCTCATCCACGTCAAATGGACGCGGTGTTGCAGAAAACGTCACATTCTGTTTCACCCTCTCGGCAAGTGCGGCACCCACCCCTCGCACGCGCTGGAATTCCTCCAGTGAACCGAACGGTCCAAAGGAGTCCCTGTTCGCCACGATCCGCTCGGCCAGGCGCTTTCCTATATAAGGAAGACGCTCGATGTCGGCGGACGACGCGATGTCGAGATCGATAATGGGGAGTGGGGGTTGGGGGGTGGGGAGTCGCCGCCCGGTGGGCGCGCCTGGTTGGTTCCATCCATCCCTCTGCGGCACAATGACATAGTTCGGTTGAGGCCCCGGCGGGTCAGGACGGCGGGCGACCGCTTGCTCTGAACGGCGACGAACTGGTGGTTTGGCTGGTTTTTTTGCGCGGGCAGGCTTCAACCGTGCGCGCACCGAATCCACGGCCTGGATCTGCGCCCGGAGCGCTAATCGATTGGGCGCGTCAGGCGACGAATCGTTGTGAAGGACTCTTACAGCCCGTACGCCTGATCCAAGCACCGCCAGGCCGGCCAGAAAGAGAAGTGCTTTTCGCTCGGCGGGGGTCGGCATGACCGTAGGAGGAAATGGGAGATGGGAGTGGTGAGCGAGCATGGTGCGCCTCGCTCAGCCAGACCTCGTCATCGAATTTCATCTACATCATTCGAACGATTGCACTATACAGCAAAGGGCCGGCGCATTCTCGCACCGGCCCGCTCTGTCATTCTGTTCTGTCGACTATTACGCGGCAGCGATTGCGGTCATGCCCGATCGTAGAACGGCGGTGGCTCGATTCCCAGGGAACGCAGGTAAACGTACCCTTGGCCCCGATGATGGATCTCGTTGTCGATCACGTAAAAAAGCAGGCCGTAGATCGGCATCTCCCACTGCCCGAAAGCTTTGTCAATCTGCTGAAAGCGATTCGGAGGAATCTCGGGCCAGAGCCGATTGATTTCCTGCGTGGTCTCATCCCAGAGACGGAGCAAGTCCGCCCTGGTTGCTGGTTCCGCGATCTCGTCTGCCGAGCTCCACTCACCCGATATCACACCCCGGAGAGTCGGAACCGCCATTTTGATGAACTCCATCGCGAGCACAGAGAACGGACGCATTGCTCCAATCGAGAATTGGAAAAGCTTGTCTTCCGGGAAAGCCTCGATGACGCGTCTGGTGACATTGCGATGCCCCTGCCAGTGGCTCAGCAGTTCTTCGGGGGTAATTACGAGGGATGGAGACGACGTATCGCGTGCCATGCACTAATCGGGAATGGGGAATGGGGAATGGGGAATGGGGAATCGGGAATCGGGAATCGGGAATCGGGAATCGGGAATCGGGAAGATACTGGCGAGAGGTTGACAGGCAAGGCTAGGCGCCGGAGCAACCACCCCAATCCGACTTGCCGATTCCCGATTAGGTTCCCGATTCACGATTAGAATTCCCGATTCCCGATCAGTTATTCCCGATTTCCGATCAGGTATTCCCGACTCCCTATCCCCCACTCCCGACTACCAGGGCTGTAGCCACATCCCCCACCCGTTGCATGCTCTCCTTCGACACCCGCTCGTAGGTGTCTTCCGGAGTGTGGTGGTACGGCTGGTAGTCGATGTCAATCACGTCGATGACGCGAAGACCCGCGTCCAGAAGCGGAATGTGGTCGTCTGTAATGAACTGGCCCACGCGCGGAATGAACCACTCGGAGTAGCCGAACCGGCTCGCGACATCCCACACGCGCGACACCACTTCGGGCGCCCGTTGTACTGAGTGGCCTTCCTGGTATATCTGCAGACTCGCATCACCGATCATGTCCCAAACAATGCCGAACAGCGGCCGATAGCTTGGTGCCGGAAGGTTGGCCGCGAAGTATTTGGACCCCAGCAGAACATCCTTCCCGCGTGGGAAGTCTCCATAGTCTTCCCCGTCCACGAATAGCAGGTCGACGCCAACCGTTGGGGGAGTGGCCTTTAGTACGTCAGCGAGCGCCAGGAGGAGCGCCACGCCCGACGCCCCGTCGTTCGCCCCTGGCACGGGAAGCTTTCTTCGCAGGGGATCGCTGGCGGATTCAGATGTGGGACGCGTGTCCCAATGCGCGACGTAAAGAATTCGCTCGGAAGCTTCCGGTCTGAAGCGTGCAAAGATGTTCCGGAGCGGCAAGGTGTCGCCCTGCTCCGTTACGTGCGTCCAGCGCTGCTCCGTTACGGTGTCAGCGCGGGCGCGCGCCTGCGCGACTATCCAGTCGCCGGCACGGCGATGCCCGATGGAGCCAGGAATGCGCGGCCCGAAATCGAGTTGCGTCTTGATGTAACCCATTGCGGCTTCCGCACTGAATGAGGTACGCGGTCCGCTGCGTTCCCCGTCGCAGGCCGCCGTAGTCGCGAGCGCCATTGCGATAGCAAGCGCCCTCATCTCAGCTCACCCGCGAAAAAGTTTATCTGCAGCGTGGCCGTGAGAACCATTTGCGTAAAGCGCCGGTCGTACAGATTGTCGTAGTTGGCAACCCGTGACAGCGTCATGCTGAAATTCATGTTGTCCGAGACATCCGTGTCTGCGTTCGTGTTTACCGCCCATCGTCCATTGTCCGTTACGCGCCTGCGCGTCGTATCAGTTGCAAAAAAGCTCTGCGTTCGGGATTGCACCAGCCCAAGGGTCCAGCGCAGGTCACCCCTCGCCTTGAATCGCTCGGGAAGCTTGAACGATTTACCAACGTTGCCGTTGAGCTCCGACTGATTTCCGATAGTGACTCCGCCGCTACGTAGCTCGCTTCGGTCAGTACGACGCCAGCCCGCCGTCGTCGAGAAACCACCGCCAAACGCCCAGACTATGGACGCCGTAACAGGATATGTCTTCGATGTGATCTCTCCGCGCAACCCACCGCCATCGCTGATCTCCGTTCCTGTGGCATCCGAGATGCTCGGCTGAAACGTCGAACTCTTCTCCAGCCGGTATGCTGCGTTCGTCCCAATGCTGGATATGATGCTGCGGATCAGCTTCGGCTGAAGTGTCCAGCCAAGGTTGACATCGGGGAACGTCACGGTGCGCTGCTGAATTTCGGCCTGCGTGTTGAGCCGTCTCGCCCAAACGGTGGAGTTGAGCCTGCCGTATCGGCTGGTGACGCGAGCGCCAAAGGGCAAAGCAAGGGTGTTGTTGACGCCGAAGGTGTGCCGCTCTGATGCGCTCGTAGCGGCCACGCCGTTCACGTCCCGAAAATCGCCGATGCCGCCAAGTCCAAATTGGTATTCGAACCCGGGCGTGAAGGGAACGCCATCGAAGGATGATGAAAGGTCGCGTCTCCAGCTCACCTCGATGGGCTGGAAAACCGAGGCAAGTCTTCTGATGAATCCAGAGTCTGGGGAGTACATGGAAATGCCCCGTCCCAGATCGACCGCCGCACTCAGCCCCAGTCCCTGCGAATTGCTCAGCCGGCGTGGCAGCCTGAACGGCCCGCTCGAGTCGGCTTCCTGCAGGACACTCGGAGAGTTGGGATCACGAAACATGGAATACTGCGTGCTGAAATCGATGCGCGGCTTTATCCAGGTCGAGATCTGCGGCGCAGCGCTTATCGAGGCACCCATCTGCCTTTCGCGCTCCAGGCCGACGTCGAGTCCCAGGAGCTTGTCGCGCTCCGCGCGCGCCACAACGCCGACGTTCTGACCGCCTCCGGCACGCACAGTGTCACCGTAGTCGCGCAGGTCGCGGAGGGAGTTCACGTCCCATCGTATGCTGAGCGACTGGAAGGGGCGGAGCTCCATCAATGCAGTATTTCGCATGACGCTGGTGAGGCCGGTCACGCGGCGCCCCTGGTCCCCCGAGTCAACGGCGACAGGCAAGGTGAACGTCAGCCGCCTGTCGGAGTTCCGAGCGTAGGAGGAGGTAAACCGCATCTGCGCAGGTGTCCAGCGCAGCGCCGCATCAGTAAGCCCGCGCGCGATGGCGCTGTTCCGGATGAAGCCCGGCAGACGGCCGACAGCGCGGTCGAGCCACTGCGGCGAGTTCACCGTTCGCGCGCCGCTCGCAAGATTCCAGTCCAGCGACGTGCTGAATGCCGTCGATTTGCCCGATTGATACTCGCTCTTGGAGGAGGCGGAGGAATACGAGCTGTTGACCCCCATGTTGTTGAATACCGCGCCAAGTATGGTATTCCTGATTGGCGTCGCGCGACGCGCCGAGAGTGAATACGTCGCGCCGGAGCTCCGCGGCGTGCGAAGTCCCTCGATGCCTCCCGCGCGCACATCGGAACGGGAAAGGAAGAACGGATCAGTACCAGCGGTGCGATAGTTGACGGTGAAGGGCAGAACCAATCCGAGCGCATGCGGCAGGAATCTGTCGAGCCGCAGGGATGAGGCGACGTCGAATTGGCTGTCGGTGATATATGTAGGCTGCTCGGCGAGCTGGCGAAAATTCTTGTCGCGACGAGTCACGTTCAGCTGGAGCGAGCCGACATCCGCCGCAAGCACATTGAGGGCGATCTGCCCCGCATATCCGGCATCGTCGACCACTCCCGTCAGTCGGATGTCATCTACCCACACCTCGAGCGAGTCGTTGACGCTGATCTGCCCACCATCACCCAGGCCGGCGTCGCTTACGCGCACCATCCCCACAGCAAGCTCCTGTACGCTCGCCAGATTGGGCGGCGATATGCCGGGGTTCGCGGTGTAGACGATGTAGCCATCCGAGCAGACTGCGTATCGCTTCCCTCCAGCCGCGGCCGGCGGCGCTGAGTTCTCGATCAGTGCGCTGTCCAGCGCGTCGCATTCGAGCGGGTCGCCGTTTCGCAGAAAGTTGTTCTGAATGCGAGCGCGCAACGCAAAAAACCTCTGAAAATCCACCACGACTTCCGGAAGCCACGCCTCGCGCGTTCGGCCGGAGTTCACTGGAGTTCGGTAGAGGTAGAAATTGTCCTGGTCGCGCCCGATCTTGATGAAGAACTGCAGGTCACCCTGTGCTCCCCACCCCTTGTTGCGACCGCGCGCCCATACCCGGAGCTCCTGGTAGCCCATGAAGTTTTTTTCACCTTCAGGGAAACGGTAGAACGCCTCCGCCCGGGCGAAAAGAGGCACGTCTCCCGCCACGAGGCGAAGCGACTTCTCATTGATCTGAACCGTGCCCGTCTGAAGCTCGGTATTCTTGATATCAGCCTGATCGGTGACGCCTGGAGGTGACTGATAAAAAAGGTTGGCGGTAGTATCGTTATCCTGCGTCCCGATGACCGACGCGATCACGTAGCCGTTGCCATCCTCACGCGCTCCGCCAAGCCCCGCAATGGCGCGATCTGCGCGCTTCACCCACGGCGAGCCAACCAGCTTGAGGCGCGCGATCGGCACCGCGGTGAATTGGCTGTCTGCCGCCAGCAACGATGATATGAGTGAAATTCGCACCGACTTGATGCGACGGAGCACCGGATCGTTGATCGTCTCGGTTGGCGCGCTGAATGGCACTCGAACATTCACCCAGCAGATGGAGCCGCCGTTCGCCGGCGCGCCTTGCTCCGGAGCCGGATCGGAGGCCGAGCGAGAGCAGCCTCCGATGCGATTGTACGACCCTTCGTCGCTCAGGTCGATTACATATCGAAGCAGACGCTCGCTGTTCCTTGCGTCGCTGGGGATGTCGAGAAAGTTGTCCAGATCCAGATCTTCCTCGTCCAGGCGCCGGTTCGCGACCGTGCAGTTGCTCTTGGTATCGCCGATGAGCTGCAGCGTAAGATTGCCACCGCTGCATATTGGCACGTTGACGATCTCCTCGGACGAGTTGTTGTCGAGGTCGACGCGCACCAGCCGCTCCGCCAGATCGCCCGGAAGCCCGCGGTCGTTCACAGCCGCGTCGAACGATCGCGTGACCGGGTCGCGCTCCGTGTCCACGCGGTCGAATCCCTGGAGTTGCCGTCCGGTAAAAAGACTGTCGACGCTATGGACCTGGGACGGTGTCGGGTCGCGCTTGACGAAAAGTGTCTCGGGCGCGAATGCGATGCTGTTTTCCGACAATTCGCCGAAGTCGAAGACAAGCGTCCCGTTCCTGCGCCTGTTGACAGACGCCGTATCGACCAGCGCCCAGAATTCGAGCTGCTCTACGCGAGAGAGATCGACTCCCGTTGTGCTCAGCGATTGCGTGATCGACCGCCAGCGTCTCCCGGGATGCGGTGGAGTACGCCAGGTGAATCGGGCAGTATCGCACGCGTTGCAGAAAAGACCACCGATGGTGCGCGGATACAGCGTCAACCAGAGAAAAGGCTCGGGTGAGCGAAAGCCCTGACCGTTGGAAAGCGCGATCTGCGGATCGATCTGTTCGGCGAAGAACTGGATGACGCGTGACGTTGGCGGAGTGGTGTTGGTATCGATGGTGATCCCGCTATTCTGCCAGGCCATCGTGGACGCCGACGCGGTGTCCGGCTGGAACGGTATGCCGCTGATTGGAATTCCCGCGCCCTGCGTTGCCGGCAGGCTACCGTACCGCCAGGCTCCCTCCGCAAGCGTGACCTGAACGCCGGCTTCCCCTTCGAAGCTTTCGACGTACGCCACGCCGGCCGCATTCGGTTGTGGACGGCTCGTGGCGAACTCCCCCTGCACGTTCACCGAGGATGGAGCCGTAGTTTCGAGCATGGGGAGCGCGTCGAGAGCGCGCGTCAGCACGTTACTCTCCCACGAAAAATTGCCGTTCACACCCGCCACCAGCGCCGACGCCGGCTCGAATCCCAGTGGAGGCCGTGTAAACGTCGTCTTCTGCGATTGGGAGATCGCGACAAAGTTGAGCTGGCCGTTTGTGAACGGAAACTCGGCAGCCAGTCCGAATATGGAGGTGGGAGCGGCCGCGAAGAGAGGATTCTCCTCGTACCGTACGGTCACCTGCTGCGGGCGTCGAAATAGAGTATCCGGCCGCAGGAAGGTTACCCGCCCCTGCTCGTAGTCGACACGATAGTCGACATCGCGAACAAGCTGCGATCCACCGATCGAAAGGCGCTCGGAGTTCGCTCTCACCTGCACAGAGCCGAGCGCGAGCGAGCCGGCGTCGCCGCCACCTTCGGCCTGGTATGCCGCACGCAATCTGTACTGGGTGGCGGGGCGCCTCTGCGATGACAGGTCCTCGTCCGGAGTCCGGTACAACGAGTCGTTCACAGGATCCGGCTGCCGCACGAACGCGGGATCGGCGAACGGTCTCTGCGATGGAAAAATGACGAAGTAGTCGCGAATCAGCTTCGCGTCGGTCGCGTTGGCGGCCTGATTTGGGTCACCCAGACGCGGCCACAGACGATTCTCGACGTCGAAAGCCGACGAATTTGTGCGCTGCGCCATTCCGAAAATCTGAAGATACGTACCGGCCCCGGTCTGCGACTGCTCCTGGTCGTTGCCCGTGCCAAGGACGATCTTGAGCACAACGCTACCCCGCTGGATGTCCTCTCCTCCGAGCCGGTAGACATTTCGCATCTCGCGGCTGAAGGATGGATCACCCGGAAGCACCTCGTTGTCCCATAGCAGAATCACCGTATCGGCGCCGGTTGCGCCGCGCGCTGTGGGGAAGGTGCCGCCTATACTGCCGACGCGGATCTCACGTCCGTCGGGCGCGCTCACAGTGTAGGAAACAGCGAGGCGCTCACCGCGATTGATCGGGCTGACGAGCGTGATCCACAGATTTGTCGGATCGATGTAATAGTCCACCCGCTCCTGCAGTACCTCGAATGGACCTATTTCCGTCTGTTGGCGCGAGCCGAGCACGACGGCATACGGGCCGTTGATGTCGCGCGCCGCGCTGCCTGCTGTACTCGGAGGACGATACCGGTAAACGAGCACCTGCCGGGGGCGCTCCCCAATGGGAATGCGCAATGCAAGATCAGCTAGCCTGCTTGCGTCGAGGATGTCGACGTTGGGGTACTGGCCGGCGAACGCGACCTCGGGATTCACCACCCAGAAAAAGCGCCGCCGCTCTATCTGGTAATCTTCGATGTCGCGCTCGATGGTTTGAACCGTGCGATCGCCAATGGTGAAAATGCGATCCTTGACGACGTTTCCCTTCTGTTGCGCGACGATGGTTCGAAACGACATGGGTCCCAGCTGCCCGGTCGCCTGAAGTCCATAGTTGCCCGACGGAATTCCACCGGTGATGAACCTGGATGAAGGCGGAGCAAAGGAGACGTTTCCCACTTCCAGGCGGTGGATGATCTCGTCCTGCTTCCCTTCGTAGTACACGTTGATGTTGTTCGACGCGTCGAACTCGCGCTCTGAATCGTAGTCGACGTTCACATGTACCCGGTCTGCTACTACGCCGCCCGTCCGCACGTTGAACTGGAAATCGAATTGCGGCTGAAAGCTTCCGCGGCAGTTGGATGTGGGAAAGAGAAATTCGGCCGAAGTGCACCGCTCGTTCTTGTTGCGTTCGAGCTTGGACTCGAGCCGCGACTGCAATTGCAAACCGAGATCCGCGTACTGCTCGAGAATGCCGGTTCCGGCGCGCCTTGCAACAGAATCACCCGGCTGTGGCAGGAGCTCGGGGGCGATTACGGGAGGCGAGGGCGGCAATACACCCGCGGCGCCGGTGGAATCGGGAATGGCAGACGCGCCGAAGGCGGATCCTATTGTCTGACCCCAGAGCGCCGACCTCTGCGCGGCTGCCTGCTGCATCAACGCGGCCCCCTGCGCGTCGGCCAGCGTTTGGGTAGAGCGGCGCCCCTCTGACAGTATTCCAAAAGGAAGGAATGGCGCTGGACGCTCCAGTATGAGCGTATCGCTGCGCAGCCGGAGACGCATCAGGGGCTCCGATACAGTCGAATCCGGCCGCGCTCGCGAAAGCGTGTCGCGCAGTGAATCGCGTACGGGCTCCTGAGCACCGACAGCCAGTAGCGGTGCGAAGCTCGCGATCACGATGGCCAGAATCAGTCCGGCCAGGTGGTTGAATGCATGAATACGGCGGCATTCGGGCGGCACGGCATCCTGGTACGTCATGCTGGGCGCACTGCGGCGTACGCCAACGTGCGCCACAATCGCGCGCCTCGTGGCCGATGGGCCTTCCCCTCCCTATGCGTCGCCGTATTTATGCATTCGACCACTAGGCGCACCAAAACCCTGGACGAAGGGTACTATCCAACGCGGGTAGTAAAGCAGGATCGGCGCAGATAAGGAACCGGAGTTCAGTCGGCATGTTCCTTCCGAGCGGATATTCCGGTACCACGCCCTGAGGGCCGCTTATAGATTGAAGCGGCCTGGCAAGCGGGAAAAAGAAACATTCTCTCCGCTTGCGCCAGCGTCGATAAACATCGGGCGCTCTGGTCAAAATATAGCGCTTGCACTACCTGCTACAACCCTGTGCGCAAGCTCAAGGTTCCGGCTGGTAAACGCGTTGGATGTGGGGCCCGATCGAAGCTGCTGTATAATTATCGCGTTTTCTGACGTGCCGCGTTTCTGAGCAGTAATGCTGTTTTCCCTTACAGTGTGATTCCCCGATTTCTGCGCCCCTGATTCTCCGTCCGTGAAGATTCTGCAGCGTTACGTCTTGAAGGAGCACGTTGGACCGCTTGTCTTCGCTCTCGCGGCTCTTACGTCGTTGCTTTTGCTCAACCAGGTCGCAAAACAATTCGGCAACCTCGTTGGCAAGGGATTGGCGTGGTCCGTAATCGGCGAGTTTTTCCTGCTGAGTATTCCCTTCATTATCGCCATGACGCTTCCCATGGCGGTGCTTGTCTCCACGTTGTACGCCTTTAGCCGCCTCGCTGCCGAGAACGAGATCACTGCTCTCAAAGCTAGCGGGGTGGGGCTTCTCAGGATCATCCAGCCTGTGCTCTGGGGCGCGGCCGTCATTGCGCTCTTCATGCTCGCGTTCAACGACCAGATCCTGCCACGCAGCAATCACAGGCTTCGGGTGCTGCAGAGCGACATAGCACGAAAGAAGCCGACCTTCGCGCTCAAGGAGCAGGTAATAAACGAGGTGTCTCAGGGTCGGCTCTTTCTGCGCGCGGGAAAGATCGAAGAAAACACCGATTTACTGCGCGAAATTACCATCTACGACATGAGCGACCCCGTACGGCGCCGGACCATCTATGCCGATAGCGGACGCATGGCTCTTTCGGAGAGCATGGAGGATCTCGAGCTCACGCTGTACCACGGATACTCACAGGAAGTGAATCGCGCGAACTCCACGGAACTGCAGCGCCTCTTCTATGTCACCGACCTTATCCGCGTTCGCGGCGTCGCCAATCCCTTCGAGCGCGACACGGCCGACAAGTATCGAGGCGAGCGCGAGATGTCCATCTGCGAGATGGAGGCAGAGTATCGCCAGCGCTCTCGCGACTGGTCGGCGGCACGCTTCGAGCTCTCCGAGGTCCTCGGCAACGCCGCACATCGCGCTTCAACTGGTGAGATCAGAACCGCGCGAAAGACCGAGACCAGGGAGGCACGGCTCACCATCGGAAAACTGTACTGCACACTGGTGCGGCCACTGGGCGGAGTGGCAGTGGCTGAGGCCGCGACCAAAGGCAAGCTCGCTAGTGAGAAGAGCGATTGGGAAGTCGAGACTGGCGGTTCGGTTGGAAACCTGATAATGCAGGCGCAGGGCGATCAGCAGGCACGAAGTCGTGACAGCTTGCGAAGGGAACGGCCACCCGCGCCATCACAGGCGGCAGCTCAGACACTGCGCGACGGGGGCTCAATCAGCCGACCGCGCGATTCGGTGGGAGCTGCATTCAGCAGGCGGACTCCGTCCGGAATACAGGCTCCGCTCACGTCCGTTCGCGCAGCGGGAATCGCACAGGTCCGCAGACCCATGCCAGCCGCGCTCGGTGTCAGCGAACTCGAAATGTTACGCTCGCGTGTGCGCGAGGCGAGTGAGCGCATGAGCCAGTACCAGGTTGAGATTCAGAAGAAGTTCGCGCTGGCTGCGGCTTGCGTTGTCTTTGTGCTGCTTGGCGCTCCGATTGCGCTGCGCTTCCCGCGTGGCGGCGTAGGCCTCGTCATAGGCGTTAGCCTGGGGGTTTTCGCGCTGTACTACATTGGCCTCATCGCGGGTGAGACGCTGGCGGACAAGCTCATTGTGAACGCATTCTGGTCCATGTGGCTCGCCAACGTGTTGTTCACCATTGTCGGCATCTATTTCATCTTCCTGGTTCGGAAGAGTGGCTCCACCGCTCGCGGTGGAGACTTCAGCGAGCTGCTGGACGCGATGCGCATGTGGTTTGCCAAGGGCGCGCGCCACGTCGGAGTTCCGCTTAACCGTCGGAGCAGGACGACACCGTAGAATGCGTTTCCTTCGTCCGCTCGACCGGTACGTGTCAAACGAGTTCTGGAAAATCTTCATAGCGTTTGCGGTCGGGTTTCCGGTGCTCGTAGTCGTTATTGACCTTACTGACAATCTCGACAAGTATCTCAATCGCAATCTGCCGATGAAGCAGATCGCAATGAGCTACCTGTACTGGATTCCCGATTCGATGTTCATGGCGCTGCCGGCGGCCGTGCTCTTCGCCACGGTCTTCTCCATCGGCGGGTTCACCCGCCATGCGGAAATAACCGCCGCGAAGGCTTCCGGAATAAGCTTTCACCGTCTCGTGAGACCCATTTTCATCAGCGCCGCGGTGGTGTCGATCATTGCTCTTGGTCTCGGCGAACTGGTTCCGATTACGAACCGGCGCCGCGCCGAACTACTGGAAGAGCGCAAGTTCGGAGATGACGACAATCGCTACAACTTCGCGTATGCGGCCGAAAATGGCCGGGTCTACAAGGTTCAGACATTGAGCCTCGAGCGCGGAGAGCTGGATCAGATCGAGATCGAGCGAAAGGGGAATGGGCCCAGCTACCCTTCCTACCTGCTGACAGCGGCGGTCGGGTCCTGGGATAGCGTGAAGACGCGGTGGACGCTGCGTACCGGCGAAATCCATATTATCCCCGACAGCACCACCGATATAGTCGTTTCATACGACAGCCTCAGGGACAACCTGCTGGAGGAAGGCCCGCACGATCTGCTGGCAACGGCTCGAGATCCTGCGGAGATGCGCTACAGGGAGCTGGAGCGCTACATTACCGCGCTGGAACGCTCCGGAGGGGACGCAAACGAGCTCAGGGTCGAGAAGGCACTCAAGATCGCGGTACCGATCACGTGCATCATCATCGCCATTTTCGGAGCGCCGCTCGCAACCAGCACGCAGCGAGGCGGCGCGGCGTATGGCATCGGAGTCAGTCTGGCTACTACAATCCTCTTTCTCATGCTCATTCAGATAACCAAGGCTGTTGGAGGAGGCGGACTCCTGCCACCAGTAATCGCCGCATGGATTCCGAATTTGGTGTTTGGTTTCCTTGGGCTCGCCTTTCTCGTAAAGACGCGCACTTGATAGGGCGCCGCACATGAGCGCTCCGAGCTTTCATGTCTCGCGTGGGCCAGATGCGCGCTCCACAGCCAGCTTTCCTATCCCGCAACGAGTCGGCATACTTTTCTTTCGGCAGATGGCGCGCTGGGGGACGGCGTTCTTCAGCGATATCGGTCGCCGCGTCCTGTTTCTCCGTGAAATAGGACGAGCCTTTGGCGAGGCTCGCACGTACCTCCCGTTGACCCTGCATCAGATGCGAACCATTGGGGTGGACTCCATCCCGCTGGCGGGGCTCGTGGCTGCATTCATCGGCGCCGTTTCGGCGTTTCAGACCCGGTATCAACTCCTGCCTGGCGTGCCGTTGAGCACAGTCGGATGGATCGTGCGGCAGATGATCATACTGGAGCTCGGCCCACTGCTGACGGCGCTCGTGCTCGCGGGGCGGGTAGGAGCCCGTATGACCGCCGAGATCGGGACGATGCGTGTGACGGAACAGATCGACGCGCTGGAGACCCTGGCGTTCGATCCGGTGGCTTATCTCATTGTGCCGCGACTGCTCGCCGCTCTTGTTATGCTGCCGATTCTGACGGTTCTGGCAAATGCAATCGGCATTGTTTCAGGACTTGGAATTTCGATAGTCGCCGCGGGCGTTCCAATGGACGATTTCACGACGGGCTTGCGCCTGACCTTCATTCCATTTCAGGTTTTCTACAGCCTCATCAAGGCGACCCTTTTCGGTGGTGCGATTGCTCTGGTGTGCTCATACGAAGGATTCGTCACGGAAGCGGGCGCGGAAGGCGTTGGCCGATCGACGGCTCGTGCCGTAGTAATTTCGTCGGTGATAATCCTGATGCTGGATGCCTTGATCGCGCTGTATCTGGCTCCTCTCCTCCAATAAGAAATGAAACGACGCGATGAAGTGCTCGTTGGCATTCTGGTTACTGTCGCTCTCGCGATTGGCATAGGAGGAACGCTCTGGCTCGCTCGCAAGGGGTTCGGATCGACGTATCCCTTGCACGCCCGCTTCACGTGGGGAGCGGGCCTCAAGAACGGACAGCCCGTGCTTCTAGCGGGTCTGCACGTAGGGACAGTGAGCGAGATAGAATTCAATCAGAGCGGTTGGCTCGATGTGACGATGGATATCGAGGAGGAACGCAAGATCCCGGAAGGCACGACTGCGACTGTTGCTCAACTCTCGCTCTTCGGTGACAAGGCGATAGCGCTTACGCCCACGACTCCGACCACCAGCATGATACCTGCGGGAGACACGGTTCCCACCGGGAGAGCCACCCCAACGCTGGACGACATGATGTTTCGCGTCGACTCGCTCATGCGGGGAGTCAGTGACGTCACCGAAAAGATCGAATTCGAGTTTGTCGAGGGAGGAGGCATCGCCGACATGCGACGGACGATGGCCTCTGCCAACCGTCTGGTGAATCAGCTTGCAGACGTGGCGGCGGTGCAGTCACGCAATCTCACGCAGACCATGGCGAGCGTTCGTCAAACGCTGGGCGCGGTCGATTCTTCGGTCGTGGATTCAACGCTACGCAACATGCGCACGACATCGGAGAACATGACCGTGCTCACCGGCAACCTCAAGGGAACCATGCAGCGGCTGGACTCCGTGGCGGCCCAGCTCGAAAACGGAAACGGCAGCGCGGGGAAGCTCCTGAATGATCCGGCCTTGTATGACAACGCACGTGCATTGCTGGCGAGAATGGATTCCTTGATGGCGGATCTGAAAAGAAATCCAAAGAAGTACATAAATCTGAAGATTTTCTGAGGCAGCCACTCCAAACGAAGACAGCGCGACCCAACCGCCGGAGGGACCATGGCTCGATCCGCTACGCGACGCACAGCGCCCACGACATTCCGGCATCCGGTTCGCATCGAAGTGAGGAGGCCGGAGTTTCAACCCCTGGCATCGGTCGGCCAGCTGGATGTCCAGAAACTGGCACGAGCTGCTCGTGCAGAGATCGAGCTGGGCTATTTCCGAACTCGTTGCTGCCGCCAGTTCGTCCGGGCGATAGTCCGCAGAGGTATGGTAACAGAGCTCGCCCTGGATCCCTGTTCGGATCGCAACCCGGAGCGAGCACCTCCAGAGCTTGTGCGCCTTTTGAACATGGCCCGACGTCGCGTCGCGCGCACAGGCGGAAAACCTTTGAGATTCCCGATTCCGCTAGCCGACTTCCTGAGTAGCAGCGCCAGCGCCAGGATTCGCACAATAACTTGCGTAGAAATCTGTGTCTTCGGGTGGTGGTGCTTCTACTGTTGCAATCGCCCCGAAGACGCGGGGGACTGGATATGCGGCAAGGATGTCATCATTGTGGACACCTTCTAGTTCGCAATTTTGGCGGCGCGACCTTGTCTCAGAGGTAGCCTCGTTGGGAGCAGTTATGAAAAGCCCGCCCGGAGTGATCCGTGCGGGCTTTCCTCTACTGTCCAACCGGTCACCTCATGGCTTCACCGGAATATTAACCGTAACCGGCTGTGCCGCTGGAGGAGTGCCCGCCAACGGGGCGAGGCTCGTTGGCAACGTCACGGTAACAGGGGCGAACTGTACTGCCGCCGCCGGAGCCGCAAACTTGCTGGCAGGGTCTATGGCAATCACATAGGTGCCGCCGGCCAGCCCTGAGAATGTGTACGCGTGCGGTGTCGGGCTGGGTCCAACGAACCGCGCGGTACTGAGCACGCGCTGGCCAGTAGCGTCACGAAGCTGTACGGTCACGGTATCACCTGCGATGAGCCCACCCTCGGTGGATTCCCGGATGCCGTTACCGTTGGCATCACGGAATACCAGACCGGTGATCCGCGTGTTGAAGTTGAAAATCAGATTTCGCGTGATCGTCGCGTCGGGGGCGACCCCGGTGCCTCCCGCCGACGACAGACTTGAAACAACGGTCGTTGGCCGGTTCGTGACGACTGTCGTGCCCGAGCCACCGAAGAAGAGTGTGTCGTTCGGGAAACCGGCGATACCGCTCGAGTTGAAGACGAGCTGCACGCGACCAGGGCCTGGAACGAGCGGAACGTCAAAAGAGCCTGTCGCATCTGTTGTCACGGTAGTGAATGGCTGGTAGATCCCGGTCCCGGCGCCGGTCTCACGCAGAACAGCGATCTGTACTCCCGGGAAGCGTGTGCGCACGAGGCCCTGCTGCCCGGTAATCTCCGAAGCCAGGAAACCAGTGATCCGAGCACCCAGCCGTACCCGAATCGTGTCCGCCGCAATCGTCGACGTGTCATTCGCCGTCACGGTTATCGTATCTGATAAATTCCCGACAGTTGTCGAGAGTGGCCGGAGCGCGGGCGTTACCACGTACTGACCCGGCGCCAATCCAACAAACACGGCCTGGCCGGCGGCATTGGCCGTCACCTGGCGAAGTGCGAGGGTGTCGCCGAGGCGAAACAAGCTCACCCGAACGCCCGCGCCGGCCGCAAATGGCGCAACCGCGCCGCTGCGTGACGTATCGCGCTGAACAGTCACCCTCACAGCGCCGGTGTTCTCGGGCCGCACTGTGGGGCCCGCCGGCTGTTTGTCGCAAGCGACGGCCGCAACGAGTGCGACCCCCGCAACGAAAGGCCAAAGGCTGCGTCGATTCATTGGAGAAATCTCCTTAGAAGTTGTAACGCAGCCCGAGCTGCATCTGGAATTGAGTCGTGATGAAGAGGGACGCCGGAGTCTCCTGCCCGAACTGCTCGTTGGAGCGGTAGCGGAACTTGTTGCTTGCCGTGTCGAAGCCGCTCGGCGTGAAAATATTCTGGTCCGCCTCGGCGACTTCGCTGCGATGTCCCGACTTTCGATTCAAACCGTTGAGCACGTTGAAGAAGTCGGCCACCACCTCGAAGCTCTGCCCTCGAAGGGTGTTGAACTTTTTGGAGATTCGGGCGTCCCAGACCTGTTGCCACGGCTGAACGCACTCGTTGCGATCGATGACCCGTCCGCGGTTCTGGCGAGTGCACTCGACAGAATTGATGCGGTTTTCCGCGATCTCCTGCTGAAGGTCCTGGTCCGCCTGCGTCGCGCCGACGAAGAGGTACGAGTCGAGGTCATCTGTCGTGGGTATGTAAGCGCGATCCTGAGCGAGACCGTCACCGTTGATGTCGAAAGCATACGTCGGCGTCCACGGACGACCCGAGAATATCCGGACAATGCTGCTAACTTCGAAGCCATAAGGTAGATGGAAGCGCGGTGATATCACGAAGCTGTGCTTCCGTGTGAAGTCGGCCGGCCCCCATTGATCGTCGAAGTTGTTGGGGTCACCGTTCACGCGTGCCGCGCGCGTAAGACCATTCAGTGTGCAGCAGGAAATGGAAATGTTGTCGCGCGTATGATCGTACGTGTATCCCGCATACACGTCAGCGAACTTGTGACGCCCGTTGATCTGCACGATTCCCTGATATGTAAGGGTCGAGCCCAGCGAGCGATAAACGTACACCTGGTCAAACTGCGCATTCCGCCTGCTGTTGTTTCTGTTCACGGCGCCGTTGCTCACGGTGATCGTCCCTGGATCCACGAACACCGGAATGTTTCCCTCGATTCGGAAGCGCGGGGTTGGATCGAGGTTGTCGTCCTGCGTGACCTGATTGTCGCGCACGGTGGAGTAGACGCCTTCGAGCGTCAGGCGCCAGTTCGGGATAATCAATCGGTCATATGCGAGATTGGACTTCCACGCATACGACTGCTTGTAGTCGTCGGCGAAAACATTGACCGCGGGAGTTCCCGCTGATGCCGCGCCGCCACCGAGACACTGAGTTGGAAGATTGTCGTAGCTTTCAGCGTACGCCTGAAAATCGGGCTGCGGTACGGTCGCGCCGGTACAATTGAGCGATAATTGCGTGCGGCCCGTGGCGCCCAGTGCGTTGCCATACAACACGAATGGTGCGCGGCCATAGAATAGACCGGTCCCGCCACGAAGTACCTGCGAGCCATCTCCGTTGACGTCGAACGCAAACCCAAGACGCGGTGAGAAATTGTTGTTGTCCGTCGGCGGTTTGGTCACGTCCAGATCGGTGAAGAAGCTCTCGAATTGCGGATTGGGGTCCGGCCGCGTGGGGAACCACGCATAGTCGTAACGTACTCCGTAGGTCAGGAAGAGCTTCGGATTGACCTGCCATTCATCCTGCAGGTAGCCAACCGCCTCGTACACGTCGAAGTCCTGCGTCGCAATGGTCTCCTGACCGAAGTACGGCAACGCGCGCGTGAAGCTCGTGGGGGCCCCGTTCTCGAAATCCGCGAGCGAGTTATACGTGAAGGTGCCGAGCGCGTTGTTCCAGAACTGATTGAAGACATGCACCTTGAGGAAGTTGCCACCCAGCTTGATGGTGTGATTGCCTCGCGCCAGGCGCGTGTTGTTTATGATCTCGGTCGTCTGCTGCTCGAGATTGTTGGCATGAAGAATCGGGTCCGCACCGAAGAAGAGTGCGGTAGTTATGCCGGTCCCGTCATCCAGAATGGAGCGTATGTTGTTGATTCGCACTTGCGGTAGCGGCACCGCGAAGTTGCCGGAGGCAAGCGACGGTCGCGGCTTGTCCTCCGTGGCGTACTGAAGGCGAAACTCGTTCGTCAATCCGCTTCCGAATACCGAGTTCAACGAAGCGACAAAGCTGTTGGACTTGTCCTCGTTGTTGCCGGAGTTGCTGCGGAACTCGCTCGACGTAGGCGATATGAAGAGACGGTCAAGCTTGAGCTTGGTGTCCGTGTAATTGTCACGTAACGTCAGCTTGTGCTTGTCGGTGACCTGCCAGTCAACTCGCCCGAAAAAAGCGGCCTCGTCTGTTTCCTGCGCAAACTGGCCGATCTCGCTGCTCAAATCGTAGCCGTAAAGGTCTCTCGCGATACGGACCAGATTGTCGAGCGTGTCAGCATTGATTCCGTTGGTTCGAACATCTGTGCCTCTCACGAACACCGGGCGCGGCTCGTCCGCAACCTGCTGGTCCAGCGCGAAGAAGAAATGCGCCTTGTCCTTCACGATCGGGCCGCCAAGTGTGAAGCCGAACTGCTGCTTTCTGAAATCCACGGGCCGCTGACCCCGGAAATCCCGGGCGGTAATCCAGCTGTCGCCGAGCTTGTCGTCGCGAAGGTATCCGAAAACCGCACCTGTGATCCGGTTGGTGCCGGACTTGGTTACCGCGTTGACAGCGCCGCCGGTAAAGTTTCCGCGCTCCACATCGTAGGCCGCGGTAATGACCTGAATTTCCTTCACCGCCTCGATGGAATACGAGAACGGGGCACGGTCGCCGCCGCGCGCATCACCACCGAAAAAGCTCTCGTTATTGTTGACGCCGTCCATGAGGATGTTCGATGCACCGGTGCGCCCGCCCGCAATCGATTGTCCGCCACCGGAGCCCGTGTTCCCGATCTCCACGACGCCTGGCGCGAGGAGAGTCAGGTCCTTGAAGTTTCTGCCGTTGGTGGGAAGCTCCTGAATCTGTTCCGTACTGATTCGCGTGCTTGTTCCGGCCTTTGTTGTCTCGATGAGGGGGTCGGCTTCAGCGAGGATCTCCTGCGTTGCCAGCTCGACTGCAGCTTGCGTGAGCCGGAAATCGATGCGTTCCACCTGCGCGATCCCGAGCCGCTGGGCCGGACGCTCCACAGGCCGGTAGCCAATGAATTGCGCGCGGAATACGTAATTTCCCGGCTCCAGGAAGGGGATTTGGTATCGCCCCTCCTGATCGGCCTGAGCGCCCCGGCGCACCCCGCTTTCCACGTTGGTTGCAATCACGGTAGCCCCGCCAAGCGGCGCTCCTTCAGGACCCGTGACCGTTCCGCGAACGGCGCCAGTCGTAACAGCCTGCTGCGCATTCGCGGCTGTCGCGACCGCGAGAACCGATGCGAGCACCGCAGCAACGCGGACAGCCTCTGAGAACCACTTAGGAGTCATACGTACTCCAGGAGGGTGGATAGTGTGAACTGCCGCGTGCACCGGTAAAACGGGCCTACGCGATGGGAAGGACGTTTGGAACGTAAAAACGTAGCGAGACTTCGGTCAAGAAACGAAGCTGTCACAGACGCAGGGCTACTGGCTACTGGTGGACCGGCCTATCAGGCAAAGAGAGCAGAGGGGCAATCCCCCGTCACTGCGCTCAGCCCTTGGTAACCCGCGTTCGTCCAACGGTAAGATAATACACTGGTACGCCGAGAAGAATAACGCCCAACACCGCAAGTGTCCCAAGGCGACTGGAGGGCGCGATGATGGCGTTAGCCAGCAGAAACACCGTCGCCAGAATGAAAATTGCGGGCACAACGGGATAACCCGGAGTCCGGAAGGACGGGTCATACCCTTTGCGCCGGCGCAGCGTGAAGATTGCCGCTACCGCGAGGGCGTAGAACGGGACGATCGCGGTCACAAACGTATCGGCGAGCTGCTCAAAGGTGCGAGTCAGGACGAACATGATCCCGAGCACCCCTGCGAGCGCGATCGCCACGTAAGGAGTCTGAAAGCGCGGATGGACGGCGGCGACTTTTCTGAAGAGCAGTCCGTCATCCGCCATGGCAAAGAAGATTCGCGGCGACGTAAGCGTCGAGCCGTTGAGCGTGCCAAACGTAGACAGCATCACTGTGCTCGCGACGAAGATGACCCCTGGGGCGCCCATGACTTTCTGTGCAACGTCGGCCGCTACCAGTTTGGAAACCCGCATTTCTTCCACCGACAGAATTGCCAGGTAAGCAAAGTTTGCCAGCAGATAGATCGCGATCACCGCGAGCGTGCCAATGATGAGTGCACGCGGCAGCGTGCGACGCGGATCCTTCACCTCGCCTCCCACGAAGCTGAGATCCGCCCATCCATCATACGCCCAGAGAACGGAGACGAGCGCAAGGCCAAATGGCGCGATTGAAAAGCTGCCCGGCGGAGCCGCCGGCGTATAGTTGCCTCCCGTCTGCGGCAGTCCAATCGCAAAAGCCAGCGCAATGATGAAGAGCAACCCGCCGTACTTGGCAACCGTTGTGACGTTCTGAATCGCCGAGCCAAGCCGCACACCTAGAATGTTGAGAGAGCATGTAGTGGCTATCGCAAGAGCGGCTATGTAGTGCACGTATTGCGCGTACGGCTCCAGTCCGGGATCGTATCCCATGACGCGCAGAAAGTACTCCGCGAAGGTAGTCGCGATCGCTCCGAGTGCCGCGGCGCGAATGATCACCAGCTCCGACCAGCCAAAGAGAAAGGCCGCGAGCCGGCCCCAGCCTTCCCTGAGAAAGACGTAGATTCCACCAGTCTCCGGAAGCGCTCCGGCAATTTCTGCCAAAGTCAGCGCGCCGCAGAGAGTCACCACGCCCGCTATCACCCAAACGGACATCAGTGGCAACGGGCCGGGCAGTCTGTCCGCTATTGCCGCAGGCGAACGAAAAATCCCCGACCCTATCGTAGATCCCACGAGGATCGCGATAGCACTCCAGAGGCCGATCTTGCGGGGGAGCGTGGACATTGTGGGGAGTGGGGGGTGGGG
>JACMME010000278.1 GCA_014379205.1 Gemmatimonadaceae bacterium | reverse complement strand
GGCTCCCAAGCCGGAGCCCGAGAAGTAAGACAAAAGCGCGATCACCCTGTCACGCGGCGGGCGCGTAGCAGGTATCGGCACTCACTCAGGAGGAAGGACCCATGGCCACCGACGAGCGGAAAAACCGAGACGACATGAAGCGCGACGACAAGAAAGACAATCTCAAGGATCTCTCCGCGAAGAAGCTCAATCGCGATGAGGAAGAGAGGGTGAAGGGCGGCTTTGGCACGAAGCCGGAAGATACGGAGCTGTAACTCCTGGCGGACGGTCCGCGACGAGTGGGCTTTAACTGAACGAACTCACCTGACGCGGCTGACATGGGCGGGGCTTCGAGGAATCGAAGCCCCGCTTGTCATTTTCCTATGTCCTCGTTCCACAGGTCAGGATGCTCCTCGATGAACGTGGTCATGAGCCTTATGCATTCCGCGTCCTGAACTATTTCGACTGAAACGCCCCGCGAGCGCAGGAGCTCTTCGTCCCCTCGGAATGTGCGATTCTCCCCTACGATCACGCGTGGAATTCCGTATAACAGAATCGCGCCCGAGCACATCGCGCACGGCGACAGAGTCGTGTACATGACGCACTCGCGATAAGTAAGGCTGGAGCGCCGCCCGGCGTTTTCAAGGGCGTCCATCTCACCGTGCAGCACGACGCTGCCGTTCTGCACGCGGCGGTTGTGTCCCCTTCCAACGATGCTGTCACCGTGAACGAGCACAGCGCCAATGGGAATTCCACCTTCGCTGAGCCCGAGCCTTGCTTCCGCAATGGCGGCTTTCAAAAAGGCTGTCACAGTGCTGCTACCTGCATCGGTCCTTCCTTACCAGTGATGTTGCTCACATAGATTGACTAGCTGTAGTGGACCCAAATCTGCTTCATCTTGTAGACCTCACTACACCTAACGACAAGGCGATGAACCTCTCAGCAAATCACGCTCGGCACAAAAGGACTCTGCCTTTCCTGTTCCTTATTCTCACCAGCACTTTAACCCAGTCTGGCGTGGGTCAGGAACCTTTACCCGTGCCTCCTTTGGCGCCGGACACGATTCTGCCCGACTCCGCCAAGCCGAAGACTGCAGGCGCGGTGGCAGCACGACCAAAAGCGCCAGCTCCTGTCTGGCCAGTGCCAGGCCCGGCGCCGTTACCTGGCTCCCTTCTTCCCGCGAAACGCATCGTCGCCTATTACGGGAATCCTCTGTCCAAGCGCATGGGCATTCTGGGACAGGTTCCACCCGACGAAATGCTTTCGCGTCTGGACAAGGAAGTTGCCGCCTGGAACGCAGCTGACCCGTCAACGCCGGTTCAACCCGCCCTTCACCTCATTGCGGTCGTCGCGCAAGCGAGCGCCGGGCGCGACGGCATGTACCGCGCGCGCATGTCAGACAGCCTGATCGAGCGCGTTGCCTCCTGGGCTGCCCGGCGGAATGCGGTTGTATTTCTCGACGTCCAGGTCGGCAAGAGTAACGTCAAGGCTGAGCTCACGCGCCTCGTCCCATTCCTCAAGAGACCGAATGTACACCTTGGTCTCGATCCCGAATTTTCCATGAAAGGCGGTCACAAGCCGGGTACGCGTATCGGGACCATGGATGCGACGGATATCAACTACACCATCGATCTGCTGAGCCAGCTGGTGACGGAGCACAGTCTTCCACCAAAGGTATTAGTCGTGCATCGTTTCACGCGTCCGATGCTGACACGGACCAAGCAGATCAAGCTCGACCCGCGAGTGCAGGTCGTAATCGAAATGGACGGGTTCGGGCCACCCCGCCTCAAACGGGATTCCTATCGGTCGTACGTGTATGCAGAGCCAGTCCAGTTCACAGGCTTCAAGATTTTCTACAAGAACGATAAGCCCCGTATGACTCCGGAGGAGATTCTCAAGCTGACACCGGCGCCAGTGTACATCCAATATCAATGAAGTGAGGGACGAACAATTACGGCCCAGCGGCACTAAAGGGACGTGGGAGCAGGAACAAGGGGAGGAGCAGGACCGAGGAAAGGCTCAGGTACCGGAAGCCAGCCAGGCTGTTGAGATAGCGCCTCCCGGTTCACACTCCCTCGTTCCTGGTTCGCTGTTCTCCGATTCCACCTCGCCCGAGGAACCGTCCGCAACAGCGCCGTTAATCGAGCGCCTGCTCGGTCCCTTCGAACGATTTGCCGCAGCCGAATCGTCCGGCGGCCTGGTCCTCCTCGGGTGCGCGGTGGTGGCTCTCGCCTGGGCAAACTCGCCCTGGTCCGAGAATTATTTCGGTCTCTGGGAAGCGAACCTCGGCGTGGCGCTTGGCTCCTTCACGTTTTCAACGACACTGCATCACTTCATCAACGATGGGTTGATGGGTGTGTTCTTGTTTGTCGTAGGGCTGGA
Source organism: Gemmatimonadaceae bacterium (assembly GCA_014379205.1). Classification (GTDB taxonomy): domain Bacteria; phylum Gemmatimonadota; class Gemmatimonadetes; order Gemmatimonadales; family Gemmatimonadaceae; genus JACMME01. The sequence goes on along the minus strand of JACMME010000278.1, from coordinate 3,520 downwards.
GATAAAGCGCGAGCTTCTCGTCGGCGAGCTTTCGACCTGGAAGCATGCAGCGCTTCCGATCTTCGCCGCCCTGGGTGGCATGTTGGTGCCCGCGGGATTGTATTCGATTGTCAACGCGGGAGGGCAGGGATCCGGCGGTTGGGGGATTCCCATGGCGACCGACATCGCGTTCGCCATCGGAGTAGTCGCGCTGCTACGCGATCGCGTGCCGGTGTCGCTCAGAGTCTTCCTCGTCGCACTCGCGATCGCCGACGATATCGGTGCGGTGCTCGTAATTGCGCTTTTCTACACGGAGAGCGTTTCCTGGAGTTCGCTCGCGCTTGCGGGCGGCCTGGTTCTATTACTGGTTCTTGTAAATTCGGCCGGAGTTCGGCGCCCGGCCGCCTACGCGATGCTGGGGGTCTTTTTGTGGGCCGCCATGCTCGCGTCAGGGGTTCACGCGACCATCGCGGGTATCTTGCTGGCCGCCACGATTCCTTCGCGAACACGCATCAACGAAGATGAATTCCTAAGGCGGGGACGCCTGATTCTCGATGACTTCGAGCGGGGGTGCGGACCAGACGAGACTGTGTTGACGAGCCCCGTCCAACAGAACGCCATTCACGAGCTCGAGCGCGCCTGTGAGCAAGCGCAAGCGCCACTCGGCGCTATCGAGCACAAGTTGCACGGGGTAGTCGCATTCGCAATCATGCCTCTGTTCGCTCTCGCCAATGCCGGCGTGCGCATTGACGGTGGCATCCTCGCACCGCTCGGAACGCCTGTCGCGCTTGGAATCATCCTGGGCCTCGTCATCGGAAAACCATTGGGAATTACGCTGGCAGCTTGGCTATCCACGCGAATTGGCGCGGCAACAATTCCTGCCGACGCGAACTGGCGAGCGCTGCACGGAGTGAGCTGGCTCGGCGGTATCGGCTTCACGATGTCTCTCTTCATCGCCGAGCTTGCATTTGGGCGAGGAGAGCTGCTTGACGACGCCAAGGTGGGGATTTTGGCCGCTTCCGCAATTGCGGGCATCGTGGGTTGGACCGCGATTGTGCTTTCGGCACGAGCCATACCGGTCGCGACAACGGAGTCCAATTAAGGCCACGGCGGGCATGGCTCGATGCATTTTCTGATCACGTAGACTGAGACTGAGACTGGCACTAGCCACTGTTACTTAGACTGGCACTGACACTGACCCGCTTGGTAGCAGTGGACTAGAGTGTCGGGTCAGTGCCAGTGTCAGTCTCAGTGCCAGTAGCAGTGGCCAGTGCCAGTCTCAGTCGCAGTCTAGGTGATCAGTGACTACTCACCTCCACCTTGAGTTCCTACGGAACAGGTTGTGGCTTTGGCTCCACTCGCAGCACCCATAGCCCATTGTTGAAGTCGTTCACGTACGCCAGGCCGTCCTTCGGATTTACCACAACTCCCCACGTGAAGGCGTGGTTCTGGACTTTCCCATCCATGTCAGCGGTGCTCAGGGAGGCGATCTGGCGCCCCTGCGCCCGAAGATCTCCCTTGAGCTCTCCTGACACATCGAAGACGTGGAAGCCCCCGTCGTACGCGCCCATGTACAGTGTGTCGCCAAGCACCCATACGTTGTGCACCCCTCCAACTTCCGGAGTGTACCACGCGACCGATTTCGGTTTCTCGATGTCTGAGACGTCCACCACCTGTAGCGTACCGTACATGCGGCCTTCCGATTCATCCTTGGCGCCCTTCACGGGGTTGGCGCGGTACACCTCGTCCGCAATGAAGACGTAATCCTTGTAGCGCCATGCCGTGTGTGTACCGCGGGCGAATCCCGGGCCGGACTCTGCCTCCACCTGCCGGTACAGCGAATCCAGATCGTACTTGAACTGGGAAACCAACACAGGGTTCGATGGTGAGCCGCCCTTGATTCCCTTCCCCACGTCCAGAATCACCATGCCGTCGTTCCAGTAGCTGCCGTACAGCAAGCCGTCCTGCACGTCGATGTCGTGCACGTAGCGGCCAGCCTGTGCCCGCGGGGTAGCCCAGCGCGCGACTTCCTTCGGCTTTGCGGGATCGTTTATGTCGATGACGTGGATCTCGCCCGTGCCGTCGTTGGTAAGGTAGATGTGTGTTCCGTGCTTCGGTTGCGTGTAGACGAACGCCGAGTGGACACCGGAAGTCACTCCTTCAGTGAACTCGGAGATTATTTTCGGCCGCAGTGGATTCTCGGCGATCGAAGCAATCACAATTCCATTCTTTCGGTCGGATGCATTCTCGCGCGTCATGACCAGAACTGTGCCGGCAGCATCGGTCATCACATCATTTACGAGACGCGTATTCAACACGAGTGAATCCACGACCGCGGGACTGCCTGGATTGGATATGTCTACCGTGTATACTCGATCGCCGCCGCCGTGGGTGCCGAGGTATGCGACCTTTCCGTTGGGATGCAGCCACACTTCGGCAGTCGTAAACGCGGTGCGAGGAAGCCTGCCGACGACGGATACCGCACGCCGCACGTCGCGCGGCTCGACAGTCACGATTGTTGAAGCCGAACGCGAACCCATGCTCGCCATCACCACATAGTCGCCTGGCTCGTATCCCACGAATGAGCCGTCGGGGTCGATTGCCGCCAGCTTCCCACTTCCTCCAAGGCTCCAGGTAGGTGTCAGGCCGCTGAGTGCCCCACCAGCGCGAGAAGCGACTTTGGCGGAAAAGCGAACGACATCTCCCTGGCGTACGCGCGCCTTGGCGGGGGAGATGGCCAAGGAGCCTACAGTATTTGCGACGACTGTGATTGGCACTGTCGCTTTGGTGGTTCCCACCATCGCTGTGATCGTCGCTCGTCCCGGCGCAGCCGCGTGAACGAAGCCGCTCGCATCGATCCTGGCGACGGAGGGCGCAGAGCTGGTCCAGGTTAGTCGATCTCTCGACCGATCGTTGAAGCGCGTGTAGCCCACCGCCTCGAACTTGGCGTCCTGCCCGGCGACCATCCTGTCCATCGGATTGCTGATCTCGACGCGCATGGCAGGTCCCGGAACGACATTCAGTGGAAGCGACTGAACGAAAGGTTTTCTTCCCGGGACAACGCCTACCACCACAACGGGCATCTTGCCAATCGCGCTGGCTACGAGCGTTCCAACCGAATCGATCTCACCCTGCCCTCCTTGCGCGTTCCAGAGAATCCGAACGTTCGGGACGGGCTTGCCGTCGGCATCGACAGCTTGAGCTGAGAAGCGAACCGTATCACCCGCAGGAACGTCTCGGACCGCGGGCGTGACAGAGATGCGAGCTATTGTGGAGGCAGGCACTCCGGTCGCTTGAGGAGAGGTTGCCTGCTGGGCGAGAGCAAGGAGGGCGACTGATAAAACGATCATGTGTCTATGGGACTGGCGTGATGGAGAGCTCGCTACGTCGTTCCGCGAATTTGAAAGAAGGTTGGCTCGTGGCGCTTCGTCAACGGCGCAGCGCCAGCCCCGGATCCAAACGTTGCCCTTGACAGCCGCAGACGGACGGCCTAGTCTTACACCTGTAGTATTACAGTTGTGGTATTACTCATTCTCGAATC
>JACMME010000277.1 GCA_014379205.1 Gemmatimonadaceae bacterium | reverse complement strand
TCCTTGGCGGCGGTCGTCAGGCCAAGACGCTCGAGCCATTTGTCAGCGCGGCGGTCGGCTTCCTTCGCTGAAATCCCCTTGAGCTCCGCCACAAACCGGAGGACCCGGCGTACCTGCATGCGTTTGTAAAGACCACGCTCTTCCGGCAGGTAGCCGATGCGGTCGAGAATCCCATCGGTGCGATTCGGGTGGCCGAAAATGCGAATCGTGCCAACGTCCGGCGCGATAATATCGAGAAGCATCCGAATCGTCGTTGTCTTTCCGGCGCCATTGGGGCCGAGTAGCCCGTACACAGAGCCGCTCGGCACGAGCAGCGAAAGGTTGTGAACGGCGGTGTGGCCGGCATACCGCTTGGCGATTCCTTCGATTTCAACTGCTGGTAAAGTCATGAATGCGTAGGCGAATTGAAACCGTAGTGGCGACAGGTAATATACGCGGGGATACAACAGCGAACTGCGAAGTGCGAACTGCTCCAATTCCCGCGAGTGCGGTGCCCGGTGCCTGGTGCCCGGTTGTCACAGCGCGGTACCCGGGACCCGGTTGTGACAGCGCGGTGTCCGGTTCTCGGTGCTATATCCATGCATCACCGGGGTTTTTAACGCGGCTGTTGTCCGGATCTTCGCAGTTCGCAGTTCGCAGTTCCCAGTTCGCCCCTATGACACTTACTCCACGCCGGACACCGTTAATGAAACCAACATTCACAATCCGGATGGGTAGTACAAAGATGGCATTTGTATGCGCAACGATAACCACTCTTGCGCTGGCAAGCTGCTCCTCCGACGCCGAGCGGGAGAAAAGGCGCCCCGCTGAGGGAGATCAAGAACCCGGCGAATCAGTGCTGGTTGTTTACAACGCTGGCAGCCTTGCACGACCGTTGCGCGCCGCTCTGGACAGCTTCGTCACACGAGAGAAAGTCGTAGTCGAGCAGGAAAGCGCCGGGAGCCTCGAGACTGCGCGGAAGCTTACAGAGTTGGGCAAGATTCCTGACATCATTGCTTTGGCGGACTATGAGGTATTCCCGCAATTGCTCATGCCGGAGTTTGCCACTTGGTACATGCTCTTTGCGCAAAATAGGATGGTCATTGCGTACACGGACCGTTCGAAGCATGCGAACGAAATCACGCCGGCCAACTGGTGGGAGGTGCTGCTTAAGCCGGGTGTCGAAACAGGGCGCTCAGAGCCTGCTCTGGATCCGGCGGGCTATCGCACGCTGCTCGTCTTTCAACTTGCCGAGCGACACTACCACAAGCGGGGTCTGGAGGGCCGACTTATGCAAAGCACTCCCGCGCGCAACATTCGGCCGAAAGAGGTCGATCTCGTCGCGCTGCTTCAGGCGGGGGAGCTCGACTATGCGTGGGAGTACGAAAGCGTGGCGCGGGCCGCGGGATTGCGGTTCGTGCAGTTGCCGCATGAGATAGACCTGGGGTCTCCTGGCGATTCCGCGTTCTACGGCCAGGCAAGTGTGCGGGTGCCCGGCAAGACGCCTCGTGACACGATCACATTTCGGGGGGAGCCAATTGTATATGCGTTTTCAATTCCGATTGGGGCGCCTCATCCCGCCGTGGCCGAACGATTCGCGAGATATCTGATGACTGACGGGAAAGCCGTCTTACGGCTGAACCATCTGCCCGCACTAGAGCGCCCCGTTATGGTAGGGAAGAGGGCGCCTGCGAGCATCTCGGTACTAGCCGGCGAGCAGTGACAACGCGCCTGTTCGCCCGAGAACCGAGCACCGCGTAGTGACAACCGAACACCGGGCACCGGGCACCGGGCACCGTACTCGTGGCGGTTGGAACTCTCACAACCAGGGTATGTACAGGTGGGCAACTGTCGTGGCGGCACTCTTCGGATCGCTGCTGTTGCTTTTTCTCTTCGCGCCTGTCGCGGAGCTCGTCATCGCCGGTGGTGCCGAGGGCGTTCGAAAACTCGGGACGGACACGGAGCTTCGTGGTGCGCTGGCGCGCACCGCAATCGCTGCGACAGTGGCGGTGATTCTCGGTGTCGTTGGGGGTACGCCGATAGCCTATATGCTCGCGAGGCGCGAGTTCAGGGGACGGGCCGTCATTGCAGCGATTCTCGATCTTCCCCTGCTCATCCCACATCCGGTGGCTGGTATCGCGCTTCTCCTGGTGCTTGGACGCGGGAGCGCGTTGGGCTCAACCCTACTCGAGGCGGGAATTCGTGTCGTCGGTTCTCCAATCGGAATCGTCTGCGCCATGCTGTTTGTGTCGGCACCGCTGTACATCAGTGCGGCGCGGGAAGCGTTCGCGCGCGTGGACGCGCGCTATGAGTCGGTGGCACGCACACTGGGAGATCCGCCGTGGCGAGCCTTTCGCCGCGTGACATTGCCGCTTGCTCGCCGAGGATTGATAGCGGCGGCGGTCGTGATGTGGGCGCGCGCGGTGAGCGAGTTCGGTGCTATCGTGATAATCACCTACAATCCGAAAGTCGCCAGTGTTTTGAGTTATGACCGGTTCACCAGCTTCGGATTACCCGAGGCGTTGCCGGTTGCGGCCGTGCTCGCGCTTCTCGCTCTCATCCCCCTCACTCTCCTTCGCGCGCTGCGATACGAACGCGGGTTTGAGACGTGATCGCGGTGAATGGGCTACTCGCGCGCGCGGGCACCTTCGAGCTGCGCGACGTCAGCTTTACCGTTCCCTCGCGCGGGTACGGAGTTGTGATAGGAGCCGCGGGGTCCGGAAAGACAACCCTTCTGGAGACAATCGCGGGAGTCAGGCCCAGCCGTGCTGGTACGATCTCCCTGCCCGTGGGCAACAACGGAACAGTACGCAACGTGGACGGCATTCCGCCGGAGGATCGCGGAATAGGCTTCGTGTACCAGCACGGATATCTCTTCCCTCACCTCAGCGTGGAGGAGAACGTAGCGTATGGTGCGCGCGATTCCGAATCGGCGAAGGTGGCAGCGTCACGTACTGGTGCGGATGCGCTGTTCGATCGGCAAATTCGCGGGCTCAGCGGGGGTGAACGGCAGCTTGTCGCCATTGCACGCGCGCTGGCGAAACGTCCAAGCATCCTCCTTCTCGATGAGCCATTCAGCGCACTGGATCCTCGCCGCCGCGCGCTCGTCCGCCGCGAGGTGCGGGCACTGCACCGGGAATGGGGAATGACAACGCTGCAGGTGACGCACGATTTCACTGAAGCGGGGCTGCTCGGCGATGTCGCGGTGTTGCTGGACAAGGGACACGTGCTGCAGGCCGGTCCGCCGGAGCAGATATTTCGGCGACCCGCTTCACCCTACATTGCAGAACTGCTGGGCGCGGAGAACGTGTTCGCCGGCGTGGTGAAAACGGTGCAGGAACCGCAAGCATTCCAGGGCGAGGCCGGAGATGATCTGGTCAGTCCGCATCGTGCGATCGAATTTCGCACAGGCCCGCTCACGATCTTCGCCATTGGCGACAATCCTGATGGCGCTGGCTACGCGGTGATTCGGGCGGAAGAGGTGCTGGTCTCTCTCGAGCCGCATCCTTCGTCGGCGCGAAATCAGTTTCGTGGCGAGATCACCGAGGTGGCGCGACTCGGAGCCCTTACGCGCGTCACGATAGACATCGATGGCGTTCCGCTCGTGGCGGCGCTCACGACGCGTTCGGCGTATGAGCTGAACCTTGAGAGGGGCAGTGTGGTTTTCGCCTCATTCAAGGCGATGGCGGTACATCTATGCTGAGTGGTAACAGGGACCAGGAACCAGGTACCAGGAACCAGGAGTCAGGAGCACATGAGGAGCGACCAGGAGCCAGGGACCAGGAAGGGTTGAGCTGGTATAGCAAGTGGCGAACGGACTTCGGAGTTTACTGGCGACTTGAACTCTTCGTCATGGCTGTGCTTCTCGTCGCGAGTGGCGCAACCGCGCTCCTTCTGGATCCCGACCTGCCTGTGCATCTCGCGATGGGGCGATGGATCGTGCGCCACGGCGCCGTTCCATTCACTGAACCTTTCGCGTGGACGCGCGCGGGCGACCCTTACTATGCGTATTCCTGGGCCATTGAGAGCGCGTACTTCCTCGTGCACGAGAGTCTCGGAGTAACAGGGCTGCGCGTCCTGCACGGACTGTTCATCGCGGCGGCCGCGGCAGTGATGCTTGTCCTGGCGCGGGCGGCGCGCTGGTCGCCATGGACCGGGCTGCTGTTGGCAATTCTCAACGTGACGATCGCCGCATTTCTGGCCAGCCACCTGCGGCCGCAGATTGTGCTGTTTATTTCGGTGCCATTGGCCTGGGCCTGTGCATACCGAATACTTGAATCCGAGCGGATCCACTGGCCGCTCCTGGTATTGCTGGGAGCCAGCGCGCTGGCGGCGAACTCGCACCTGCTTTTTCCGCTAACCGCTGCGCCCTGGATGCTGCTTGTCACTCATCCGCGGCGCGACCTCCGCAGGAGTGCTGCGTTGGTCCTGGTGACTGTTGCTGGTTGGATGCTGTCACCGTACGCACTCGTATGGCCGAAGGTCTTTCAACTGAACTTCGCGCCTAACCCGCTTTTCACTCACCCGACGCCCATATCGGAGCTCCAACCCGGCGTTCAGGCAATCTCCCAGGCACCCCTCGCGCTCGTGGTGGTGCTGGCTCTGGCTCTCATGCCGTGGGCGCTGTCGACGGTCTGGCTGACCAGGCGCGAGAGAATCGTCGCGGCGGCGGCATGGCTGATTGGCCTTCTGGCCTTCGCTTACGCTGTGCGCGCCCTGCTCATATGGTGGATGCTGGTACTACCGACGTTCGCGGCGGTAGTGGAGCTTCTGGCACTCGTTCCCAAACGCGAGATCATCGTCAGGGCCCAGAAGTTCTGTCTGTACGCAATCCTTGTTTGTCTGGTCGCTGGCAGGGTACGGAACGCCAGGAGCGTTGCTGCCGCCAATCCCGACAAGGCAGTGCTGTTCACCCCCTTTGCCAGCTCGGTGGCAGATCCACTTGCCCGGTGGCTCGAGTGCAACGGTCGCGCCGACGCGCGAGGACGCATACTCACCGTCTTCAGGCTCGGCAGCTATCTCGCCTGGAGGCTCCCTGCCTTTTCATCTTCCATCGACGGCCGCAATATTTTCCCTGATTCGGTAGCGCGAGCGGAATCGTATAATCTGTCCCGAAGCAATAACGCTACGCTCGGTCCGTGGCGATCGGCGGATCTCGCGATTGTAACTCTTGATTACCCTGTCGCAGCGGTGCTCGATACCGCCACCGGATGGCGCAGGACCGCAGCCAGCGACACGACCGGCCGCCCACCATTTGCACGCGCCGCATTATGGGTGCGCACAGCATGGTGGGACCGCAATCGCGCAACAAACCCAACGTGTCCCGCGACACCACCCGTCCTATCCAGAACCGCGCAGTACCAACCGGACCCCGTGCACCGTACACCGGGCAGCACCCACCGAGCACCGAACACCGCGCAGTACCAACCGCGCACCGGGCACCGGGCACCGAACACCGCACTCGTTGCGCAAAAAACCTCGAGCGATTAGTCCAAATGCATCATCCCAAGATTACATACGCGTTCACCGCTCTGAGCCTGTGCGTACCAGCACTCCCCGCCCAAAACGCTGACGCTACCCGAAACGATCCCCGCGTCCGAGCTGCGCTCGACTCCATTCGCGCACACAATGCTTGGACATTGGCGCAGCAGATTTCGATCTGTCAGATTCCCGCGCCGCCATTCAAGGAGGCGCAGCGTGCCCAGGAGCTCCGCCGCCGATTCGTGGCATTTGGCCTCGCAAAGGTTCGAATCGATTCCGAAGGAAACGTCATTGGCGAGCGAACTGGCACCGGCAAGGGACCAACCGTAGTCATCTCCGGGCACCTCGACACTGTTTTTCCCGAGGGAACGAAGGTGACAGTGAAGAGAACGGGCACTCGCCTGGCCGGACCGGGCATCGGTGACGACTGCCGTGGTCTTGCCGTGCTCCTCGCCGTAGCACGCGCTTTCAATGAAGTAAAGTTGCGTGAGCCGGGCACCATCTATTTTGTCGGCACCGTGGGCGAGGAGGGAGCCGGCAATCTGCGTGGCGTGCGCCATCTCTTCAGCAAAGAGATGAAGGACAGGATCGACTACTTCATCTCGGTGGACGGCATCGGGCTTGGAATTACAAGCCGCGCCGTGGGTAGCCACCGGTACCGGGTGAGTTACCAGGGACCCGGCGGGCACAGTTACGGTTCGTTCGGAATGCCGAACCCCATCCACGCACTAGGGCGCGCAATCGCCGCGATAAGCGAGCTACGTGTGCCCGCGAATCCAAAAACGACGTTCAGTGTTGGGATTGTCAGCGGAGGTACGTCGGTGAACTCGATCTCCAGCGATGCAACTATGGAGGTCGATCTGCGCTCCGAATCCGCTGAAGCACTGGAGACACTCGACGCCCAATTTCAACAGGCAGTGCAGAGTGCACTCGCCTCGGAGCGCGCGCGTTGGCCGGAGTCCAAGGTGCGCCTGACCGTCAAGCTGGACACCATGGGAATACGGCCGGCGGGCGGCCAGGCTGACTCGGCACGCATAGTCCGCGTCGCGCAAGATGCGCAGCGGGCGCTGGGAATTACGGTGGGCAGGACGGAGGCATCGAGCACAGACGCCAACATTCCGATAGGGATCGGCATTCCAGCGATCACAATCGATGGTGGCGGGACTGGCGGAGGCGCGCATTCTCTGACCGAATGGTACGACGACGGGGTCAAGGGATTTCTCGGTCCCCAGTGGGCAGCGCTGATTGTGGCGATGCTGGCGGGGAGGGAATAGGCTGACGGCAGATGGCTGATGGCTGAACAAACTATGCAGTTTGTTATCCTCCATCAGCCTATTCTCTCACCGCCACCTCCCAGAACCTCTTCCACTCATCTTCCGTCTGCATCCGGTGGCAAATCGCGTGGGCGATGCACCCCAACCGGGGGCGCGCCTGCAAGGGCAACCGCGCAACTTTGTCGTGCAGCGCGCGCACGCTTTCGCGATTCTGCCGCACATTGTCAGCGTACCGCCAGCTTCCGCGGCGCATGCGGCCCCAGTCCCACAGCATCCAGGAAGGCATTGGTATGAGAAGCAGGGGAGTTCCCGACGTCAGCGCGTCTCCAACAAACATGACATGCCGGAAGATGTAAGCCGTGCTTCCCTGAGTGTGCCCCGGAACGGTCAGCGCGTAGAGCGTGTCCCGTCCCAATATGAAGCTGGTATCAGTGGAAAACGGCTTGGTCTTCACCTGGCCCTTCCGGGGCCGGTCGCGATACAGACCCAGCCTTGCCGTGAAACTGCCACCGGTGATCAGGTAGTCGGTGGTTTTCGGTACGACGCCGCTGAACTCCGCCTCGTTCAGCAGGTAGCTCGTTTCGGACGCCGCAAGATAAATGCTTCGCTGGTAAGCCGTATCCTCATGCCACCCGAAGCGCTCTCGCCGCTGGCTTACGGTGCGCCATCCCTGAATGTGATCGTAATGGCTGTGCGTGAGAAAGACTCCGTGTATGTCCTTCACCGTCGCACTCTTCACCGAGTCCGGATTTGACGGATCCGGGCGGAAGCGGAGCTTTCCCAGATTCTGCTGCAGGACATCGTCGGCGTCGCTCCACCCGAGATCGATTATGATCACTCCCGAATCGGTTCGGGCCATATAGATCATGCTCTTGAAGACCTCGGGAGTCACGAACGCGCGAGACGGATACACCGGGTCATCGGGTTGCTGGACTAGCCGCGTATAGGCTGACGATCTGCCGAAAACGGTTCCGGCGGTGCCCACCGCCGCCGTGCCAAGCAGAATGTACTTTCCCGTCGAGCCGCAACCGAGAAGGAGGCTTGCTGCCGCGACAACCACGAGGGACTCTCGCCACCGCCCTACCGATTCCCGATTCCCGATTCCCGATTCCCCCGTGCTATTCAAGCTGCATCCTGCGCAGCAGCTGATCGAATCTCTTGTCGTGCCGCAGAGAGTCGAACCAGGGACTGACCTTGAGGCTCACCAGCCAGTCTGAGCGCTCCTCGAAGGCGACTTCCAGCCAGCGAAATGCGTCGTCCGCTTCGCCCAGCTCGCCATGGACGACGGCCACGAATACCGGCAAGACGTGACGACGCTTGGCTTCCTCCTTGAGAGCCGCGAGGATCTTCAATGCTTCCGTACGCTTCCCTGCGACGGCGTAGGCGGCACCGAGCCCGGCGAGCAGAACAGGATTTCCCTTGGTGAGCTCCACTGCCTTCTCGAGCTCCGCCATGGCGAGTGGGGTCTCTCTCTTGGCAAGGTGCGCCATCCCGAGCCACGCATGCGCGAGTGCGAACGACGGTTCCATCTCCAGCGCGGCGCGACACTGGCTGATTGCTTCGTCGAAGCGACGTGCGTAATACAGCGCGCGCCCCATGCTGGCGCAAATCGGGAGAGACAGAGGATCGAGCTGGATCGCCCGGCTGAGCGTAGCGACGGCTTCGTCGAATCTTCCCAGCGATGCCAGATACTGGCCGTACCATTGATGCGCGGTAGCGTAGTGAGGCTTTAACTCTATCGCTCTTCTGAAAGCCTTGTCCGCGGCTGACCAATCCCAATCGTAGAAGGTGCGCACGTACGCCAGGGAAGTGTGCGCTTCGGCGAGATCTTCATCGATCTCCAGTGCCTTGATGGCTTCGGACTTTGCGCGAGTATACGCGTCGCCTGTGGGGACATATCCGTAGCCGCCCAGTACGATGTAGGAATCTGCCAGGCCGACATACGCGAGAGCGAAGTGGGGGTCGATTCGCACCGCTTCGCTGAAGCAGGCGATACCGCGGCGGAGGGCTTCCTCACTGCGCTTGTTCCAGTGGAATCGCCCTTTCAGGTATTCATTGTACGCATCGACGTTGACAGTCGGGGGTATGACAAGCGACTTCCGCTCTCCGAGAAGGGTCAACTTGAGTGTCGTCACGATGCGGTTTGCGATATCGTCCTGAACGGCGAATATATCCTTCAAGTCGCGCTCGAACGTCTCGCTCCAAATGTGGTAACCGTCGGAGACCTTGATCAGCTGCGCGGCGACACGGAGCTTGTTGCCAGCCTTGCGCACGCTCCCTTCAAGCAAGGTCGTCACATTGAGCTTCCGCCCAATCTCTCGTGCGTCCGCATCCTTGCCCTTGAATGCGAAGGCGGATGTCCGTGACGCGACTCGCAGTCCATCGACCTTGGTGAGAGCGTGAATGAGCTCCTCGGTCATCCCATCGCTGAAGTATTCGTTCTCTTCATCGGAGCTCATGTTCACGAAGGGCAGCACCGCGATCGATTCACCTTTCTCGTCGTCGCGGTCGTGGGTCACGATGCGGCGGAAGCCCGAAGACCAGCGCGTCGGAATGGCGGCGAGTGCCGCCGCGAGCTTCGCGGCCGACTGATACCGGTCCGCGGGCATTTTTGATAGCGCGCGCTTGACCACCGTTTCCACGCTCGCAGGAATGGTGTCACGCAGCGTGTGCAGCTCGGGGATATGTTCGCTGATATGCTGCGCGATCACCGACATTGCCGTCGGACCGTGAAATGGAGGTGAGCCGGCCAGCATCTCGAAGAACACGCACCCCAGACTGTAAATGTCGCTGCGGCCGTCCACTTCAGATTCCCCACCTGCCTGTTCCGGACTCATGTACGCGGGAGTTCCAACCGCGAGGCCCCGTTCGGTGAGATGCTCCGCTCCGGCCGCGTACGCGACGGCTCGCGCTATGCCGAAATCCGCGACCGAGGCATGCCTGCCTCCGGGGAGAAGAATGTTCTCAGGCTTGATGTCCCGATGCACGACACCCTGCGCGTGTGCGTACGCCAGTGCATCGGCCACTTCGCGCGTGATCTCGATTGCTTCATCGATGGGAAGCTGCTTCTCGCGATCGAGCCGCCCGCGCAGAGACTCCCCCGCTACGAATGGCATCACGTAGTACAGCATCCCGTTCGCCTCGCCGGAGTCGTGCACGGGGAGGATGTGCGGGTGCATGAGGGCCGCGGCGATCTGAACTTCGCGGAGGAAGCGCTCGCTACCTAGCGACGTGGCAAGATCGGGGCGAAGGACCTTGAGGGCGACCTGGCGTTGATGTTTGACATCGCGCGCCAGGTAGACAGTCGCCATGCCGCCGCGACCAATTTCCTTTTCGATATCGTACTGGTCGGCAAGTGCGAGCCGAAGGCCGTCGAGCATGTCAGTCACGCGACGATGATGGGGCGAGAGAGAGCGGGAGGCTAGGGACCGGCAAGTGGCGGGAGGCGGGAGGCGGCAGGCGGGA
>JACMME010000276.1 GCA_014379205.1 Gemmatimonadaceae bacterium | reverse complement strand
GAGTCAAGTCAGCTTACCCCAGGTGCAATCGGCGAGACGGGCAAAGTGTTGGCGGGAAATATTCGTTCGGCGTTGCGCCACGTTACCGCGCCCATCTCCTCCGCGGTCAAACCTACTATCGCCAGCGCACGGAGCTTGGCGAGACCGGTTTCCATTGTGATGTCACTGCCCCAGATCAGGCGCGCGGCACCAACAGCGTGATACGCGTCGTCGAGCATCCCACGGTCCACACCACTTCCAGACAGCTCCAGAAAAACGTTGGGCAGCTCGTCGACCGCGGGAAAGGTGTGCGCCCAATCCCCTCCCCCGCCTATGTGGGCCAAAATGAACGAGACGCCTGGGTGGCGTGCCGCCAGCCTGCCAAGCTCGACGGCGTCGGAGGCTTCCTGCGCGGGCCATTCGTGACGCCGATGCTGCCAGATGTGATGCAGGACTGGCAACTTGTGCACGGCGGCGGCTTCGATGACCGGATCTAGCAACGCATCATCAGCCCGCCGGCTCGCCGCCAGCTTGAGACCGATAGCCCCGCGTGCCACACAGCGATCGATCTCCTCCAGCGCATGCTCGGTATCGTTCGGGTTGACGGTTACGTAGCAGCGAACGCGTTCCGGTTCGCGAGTCTGGAGCGCGAGCATCTCGTCGTTGCCAAGCGTCACATCGCCCGGCGACGGGAAATACGTGGGCGACCTGAAGCCAAAAGTGCCCAGCATCGAGGCAATGTGCACGGTGATTCCCATGCGCTCGCCTGCGCGAAAGCGGGCGGCGTTAAGGTCCTGCCAGTCGGCTCGACCGCAGCCGGCATGAAAAAAGTGCGCGTGGGCATCTACCAGCGGCTCGTTCAATTCGCTTCCTCGCGAAGCGCGACGAACGCGGCGCTCGCCGCCCCTTCAATGGCGGCGATGGTGTCATCGTCGTGTGCTAGTGAAGCAAAGTTGTATGCTCCCCGCTTGAAAAGTACGCCTTCTTCCAGTGCAAGCTCCAGGAAACGGGATTCGCGATGGGCATCATCGAACCTAAGAAACCACATCGGTGCGATGCCTTCGACGCTCACACCCTTCACGCGGCTTGCGGTCACCGCGCGCGACACAGCCGCCATCATGTCACCCCCGATGCTCCAGAGAGCCTCACTAACCTCTGCACGCTCATGCCAATCGAGCACCGCGCCTGCAGCCGCCAGCGCGCAACCTTCGCCGGCGAGCGTGGAGGAAATCCACGTGGAGCGCGCGGCATCCATCACATCTCGCTTCCCGACTACGGCCGCTAGCGGAAACCCATTCGCCATCGCCTTCCCAAACGTGGCCAAGTCAGGGGTGATGCCTGAATACTCCTGGTAGCCGCCCTGACGAATGCGGAAGCCCGTCTTGATTTCGTCGAAGATGAGAACCGCGCCGTAGTTATCGCACGCGCGCCGAGCGACATTGAGCCACTCCTCCGACGGCAATCGTTCGATGACGGGCTCGAGCACGATTGCGGCCAGCTTGCCACTGCTGCGCTTTGCGGCTTCGTGCAGCGCCTGCGCGTCATCGAAAGGAATCGTCTCGAAGTCAGCGTGCGCTCCGGCGGGCAAGCCCGTCGCTCCCTTCCACCAGCCCAACCAGCCGAAATATCCGCAACCTATGACGTGCGATCGCCCGGTATGAGCTCGAGCGATGCGTACGGCGGCTGCGACCGCTTCGGCACCCGTCTTGAGAAAGCGAACCTGCTCGGCGCATGGGATAACGGCAGTCAGCCGCTCCGCTACTTCGACCTCCAAGGTGTGCGATAGCCCCGTTACGTTCCCCGCGCGAGCGGCGTTGATCACAGCCTCCGTCACGGAAGGCTCTACGTATCCAAGAGCTACCGCGCCCAGAGCCATCGAGCAATCGATCAGCTCCGCTCCATCGGTCGAGACAAGACGGCAGCCTACCGCGCGCTCGAAGTGTGTCGGGCCAAAGCTGGTTTCGGGTCCATACAAGGCATCGGGGCGTTTGCTTCCCGTGGATGCGCCCCCCGGTATGAGGTCGGCTGCGCGCACCCGCCAGGTCGTGCCGTCGGAAGAAATCTCTTCGGGCTCCGCGGCCTCTTCGGCAGCCTCGTCGTCGGTGTCGCGATTCGAGAAGAATGGCATTGCGGTAAGCAGCCTGGGTTGGGTTCGAGCGTCAAGTGCGGCGCGCAATGCGCTCGATCGTCCTGAGCACCTCGATAGCCATCGATCGCAGGAGTCGAATCTCGCGTGAATCAGGTGCCGCCCGGCTCACGATTGAGCGGAGGGTGCGGTTCACATGCTCGGGATTTCGTGTCCGGAAGAAATCCATCGCTTCCAGCGCGCGCGCCGCGTCAGTGAAAAGCAATTCATACTGTTCGCTCGTCGCCGGTGGCGCATCCTTCTTCGGAGGAGCCAGCGTTCGCGAGGCCTCAGGAGCGGCGAGATGCAGCTCGTACAAGGCAATCAGGACGGCCTGCGCAAGATTGATCGACGCGTGATTGGTGGTGGGAATGGTGACCACGAGATGCACATGATCGAGCGCTTCGTTGGGAAGGCCGTGATCCTCGCGGCCGAACACGAGTGCGACCGGACCCTCGGACGCAAATGACAGCAGGTTGTTGGCCGCTGAACGAGGATCAGATAGCGCGCGCTTCGCCGCTCTGCGTCGCGCAGTGAAGCCAGCTACGCGGACGCAATCAGCTACGGCCGCGTCGAGCGAATCGTAATGCTGGATGCTCCTGACGATGTCTTCGGTGCCGTGCGCAACTCCCTCGATGCGGTAGGGATCATAGGGGCGCGGCGCGACCAGCCGAAGCCGGCCGATGCCCATGTTCTTCATGGCGCGCACCACGGCCGCGATGTTGACGGCGTCCTGCGGCTCGGAAAGCACGACCACCACGTTTCCGAGCAGATCCACATCAATCATTTTTGGCAATGAAGTGCAGGAATCGGCCGGCGTCATGACGATCCCCGCGCAAGTAGACAAACTCGCCGGCGCCACCGCTCAACACCAGCTGGCCGCGCCTGCGCTCTCGGTCCGGCGCCATATCGTTGACAATGACGTCCAGCGAAAAACGCAGCGGCGACATTCCGCCCAGAGCCTGCAATGGAACCGAAAGCCTGATCTCATATCCGCTTGCCGTTTCCGACCAAGTGGCGCTGAGCGAAACGCCGGTACGGGAACCGTCGATCTCACGCAATCTCGGGCGAGATTGCGCGCGCTCTGGAACAATCATCCACGCAGCAGGCTCGGCCCAACTCGGGGACATTAGGTAGAACTGAACTCCATCGCTATGGATATCGGGGTGCTCATTGTCCAGGGCGGGGTCAGTCGCATCGCGGCCGCGAAACAATACCGGCGTCTTGGTCACCTCCACCCTGACGACAAGATCATCGTCGCGCACACCGACGCCCACATCCGCGCGCGGGGCGCCTGCATCCCTCCAGGAGATCTCGGACGGTCGATATTCGCGTTCGGCCAAAACGTACATCGTTGGCTCACCATTGGGACGCAGATATTGGCTGGCAGGGACGAGAGTCGCCGTAAGGGCACTGAGCGACACCGGTGGTGTCTCGCGGCGAGGATATGCACGGATGCCAGCAAGGTCGATGCTGCTTCGCGCTCCGCCAGCAAACAGCTCGGCATGCCATTCCCACCCGCGGCGCGTGTGCACGTGGCGTGAGTCATCCGACAACTGCACGTGGAGAGCTCCTGCGTGCCATGTCACAGCTCGCACAGCGCCGCACCAGCTCCAGACTGTCGTAACGCTTCCCGCCAGGCCCGCGACGCGTACGAAATGGAATTGCTTGTCGCCTTTACCCGGAGCGCCTGGCGCTTCCGCGCGCCACCACTCTGCGCTCTCTCCGCTCGTGAGTGACCACGCTTCCGCTACGTCACTTCCCAGAACCGCGCGCAGATGGACGGGCGCGTCACGTTCGGACGTCGCAACCATTGTTTCGCGGAGAAAGGGGAATCCATCCTCCAACGCCTGCCCGCCGCCTGGTGTGGCACGGACGTGCTGCCCCACGCCATCGATACTCGCGACAAGGTGGATCGGGAGGTCGATTGAAACGTTGCGGGGCGCCTCCCAGGTCAGCTGATCTACCAGGTAATCCGGCATTACCACCACTGCTCGCGATACCGCCACGCCTGGTGCAATTCCGGGTGACGGTATCTCCGCGGCGATCCATCCCGCGCCTCCACGCTCGTCGAAAGCGCGCAGTAGACCGTGAGCGCGCGCCTGTGATCGCCCGTCCACCAGAGGAGCATTGTGAGCGAGAGTGCTGCGATACCAGTGAAGCGACCGATCCACGTACGAGCCCGTACCCATGTCGTCCAGCCAACGCTGTTCGCCGTTGACGAGCAGAAGATTCAGGCGGTCGGGGTGGCCGTGACCTCCGCCTGAGTGCCCGTAGTCCAGCGCTACATACACGCGCCCGTGATCCCGCCGAATTACTCCGAAGCCCTGCTCCTCCAGCAGAGTTGACTCCGGCGTGTTTGGCTCAAGCAATGGGAGCTCGGCACGCGCAATCAGCAGTGATCGCCAGCTGAGATCTGCACGGGTCAGATGTGTGGGCGGCTCGTTGCGCTCGGACTCGGCGGTGGAGCGCCAGCGTCCGGTAACGCGACGTCGTTCTTCGACGCCGATGGAGCCGCCGCGATCGCGCGGCGGATTTTCGTACAGCTCCCACAGAGCGCCCAGCAGGCGAGGATCGGTATGGCGTGCGAGGCCCAGCTCGCAGGATTCGGCAAAACGCCATTGGCGGAGAGTGATGCCGTATTGTGAGTCCCGCCGCGAGGGGAAGGTAAAGTCCGGAAGCGCAGTTGCGAGAGGCGTGGCAAAACCCTCATCGAAACGTTCGACGAGCTTGGCGGGCAATTCGATGGCAGCGTTGTCGGCAAGCATTACACCGTACCACAGTCCCCGGTGTGCGAAGAGGTGGTAGTTCTCCCCTTCATACCAAGTTCCGTCCCCCAGAAGTCCGCCATCGAGATGCGAAATGAGTCCTGAGGCGCCCGTGACTGCACGGGACGCTTCACGTGACCGGCCCAGCAGCAAATTGGCAGCAATGAGAGCGGCGTTGTTCCAAACCTGGCGGTTCGAGGCCCCTTCGTCGTAGCTGGCAATGAGGCGTGCGCTTGGCTCGATGACGCGTTCGCGGAAGGTGGAAGTGATCTGATCAATCGCTCCGCTCGACTCCAGGAGGTCGACTGCGATACAAAGTTGCAGCAGCCAGATGGACTCGAGGTATGTCGAGAAAAATGGACGCGTCGGTCCGAGCACGTTGTCCCGGTTTGGGTACGTCAGGTAGCGCGCGGAATAACCCTCCAGAATGCCCGCGGCGGCGGCGCGCAACGCTGTTTCTCCCGTAACAGAAAAGAGAAGCGCCGCATGGACAGCGCGCTCCGCAAGCCAAAGCTGCCGGAAGGTCACCCACCAGCGGTGGTGCCGTTCGCCACCATACATGGTGCCGCAGACTGGACAGCGGTGCGAATCTGGCGAGAAGGGGTCGAACGCGAGCGTGGCACTATCGCGAGGACAACGGCCCCCGTCTCGTGAGAGTAGCGCCTTCGCTTCCGGTATCTCGGGCGATGTCTGGACGATCGGCTCGAGGTCCGCTCGAAGCGAGGCGGTCAACGCGGCTAACGGACCACGCGCTATCTCGCGGCGGCGTGCGAGAGCATCGCGCGAAATGAGGAGGGTCATCGTTTCGTGGAGGCGACCACCGGATCCGGTGCGATGAACCAGTCGGACAGGGTGGCCATCTCCCCGCGAAGATCCATCGTCACGCCCTGGAGACGCCGCGCCACGCCCTGCAATCCGCGCGCGTGAAATATCCACGCGGTGGGAACCTGCTTGGCAAGCTCCAGCTGCACTGCGAGCCAGGCCACGCGCACCTGAACTTCAGATTCAGCTGTGCGCGCTCTGTCCAGCAGTGAATCGAGCACCGGCGTGTGGTAACCCGCGTAGTCAAGTGCGCCTCCCGCGAGCCGGGTGTGGTACATCGCCGCGATGTACGCCAGCGACAAATCGCCCGGAATTCCAGTGTACAGAACATCGAAGGTTTTGCTCGAAGCACGCGCCTCGGCGAGAAAGGATGCAAGCTCACGCTGACGGATCTCGACGCGAATGCCGCGCGCGGCCAGGTCACCCTGAATGAGTTGCTCCGCCGCGTTGTCACCGCTGCCAACCGTGAGAAGCTCGATCTCGAAGCTGGTGTCTTTTTTCGCGCGTCGTCCATCGGAACGCCGGCTCCAGCCAGCCGCCTCCAGGAGGGAGTCGGCCAACACAGTATCGCGCATGTGTTTGGATGAAGCCGAATAAGGGTGGCCTGGCGGCACCGGCCCACTCGCAGCAGTCGCGTAGCCGGCCAGAGCAGCGCCGATGATCCTCTCTCTGTTCAACGACAGCGAAATGGCATTGCGGACACGAAAGTCGTCCAACGGAGGCTGCGTTGTGTTGAACACCAATCCAGTGGAAAAGAGAACCGGATAGTCCAGAACGCGCAGTGACGGGTCTTCCCTAACAAGCTTGGCCATCCCTGGCGCAATGCCCGCCACATCCAGTTCACCGCCGACCAGCCCGGCGAACTTGGTGGTCGCCTCATCCACCACGGCAATTACGAACCGCTTTGCCCGTGGCGGCCCGCCGAGCGACTCGGGAAAGTCCGGGTTTCGCTCGAACACCCAGCGCTGGTTTGCGCGCCGCTCCGTGAAGCGAAAAGGGCCATTCCCAACAGGCGCCGTGGTGAAGCCGGCCTGGCGCATGGCGTTGCGCGGAACCGTCGCGAGCAAGTGTGCCGGCACGATTGGCAGTTCGCACAGGACCAACGGGAATCGTGGCTGCGGACGGTTGAACGTCAGCGATACGACCGAATCGCTTTCAGGCTGCACGCTGACAACGTCAGCGAGATCGGAGTATCGCGGGTAGCCGGTTTGCGGATCGCGAGCCGCATCGAGGGTGAATGCTACATCACGCGCTGTAGTCGCGATCCCGTCGTGCCATCTCAACCCCGCGACCAGCACAAAGCGCAGCACCGTGCGATCCGGCGACCATTCCCAGGAGCGCGCGGCGTATGGGACGGGCTCGAGCAACGTGTCGTACCGCGCCAACGTGACGAAGAGGGCGTAGCGTTGTACCTGGCGCGATGCCGTGTGTATGGTAACGAGCGGGTTGGCCGACTCCAGATCTGTGCCCGACGCGTACACGATCGTCCCTTCCGGCCGACCGGGAGCACCACACGCAGGCGCGAAAAGGAAGAACAGGACTGCGGCGCCCGTTGACGCGCGGCGGCATGTCTGCATCATCCGTGCATGCGATCGGTCGTGCGCCGCGTCGTCAGTGCGGTCGTCCTGTTCTGGATCGTTCTGACGCTCACTTTCTTCCTTGTGCGTGCGGCGCCGGGTGATCCGGCGTCGTTGCTAATTCCGCCGTCCGCATCCGCGAGCGATGCGGCACGATTTCGGGCTGAGCTGGGCCTCGACGCGCCTGTGGCCGAGCAATATGCACGGTGGGTGGTGGGCCTGCTCAAGGGCGACCTGGGTGAAAGCTTCACTTTGCGGCGGCCGGTCGCCGGGGTTTTGAGGGAAGCGCTACCATTGTCGCTGCTTCTCGGCACAGCGTCATTGCTGTTGACGTTCATCATAGGAGTAGCGATCGGCGCTTATCAGGCAGCGAAGCGCGGATCCAAGCGCGATGTCGCCCTGACCTTTCTGACGACCGCTGTGTACGCCGCGCCGAGTTTCTGGTTGGCGCTTTCTCTGATAGCGGTTTTCACATACGGGGCTGCGCGGTGGGGATTTCCCCAATGGCTTCGGCTGCCAGCTTTTGGGGTGCGCGACCCGGCGTCCAACGCCACGGGGTTCTCGGCATTCTACGATGTTGCGCGTCACGCCATCCTTCCAGTTGCAACTCTTGCCGCGATAGGAGCTGCGGGTATTGCCCGTTACACGCGAACGATCGTAGCGGACCTGGCTGGATTGCTGTTCGTGCGCGCGGCAAGAGCGAAAGGAGCGTCTACGACCTCCGTTTTCTTGAAGCACGTGCTCGCCAACGCCTTGCCGCCGCTTGCAGTGCTCTTCGCCCTGGCATTTCCCGGCATTCTCGCCGGATCCGTCTTTGTTGAAGGTGTATTCGCGTGGCCTGGAATGGGGCGGACCATGCTTACAGCTATCGCCGCGCGGGATTATCCCCTGGTGCTTGGAGCGACAGTGCTGTATGCGGCGATGGTAATCGCAGCAAATCTGGCCGCGGACATCGCGCTGCCCTGGCTCGATCCGAGAAGACGAACGTGACGGGAAAGCCGTCGGGAGTGGGAATTGAGGGCTGGGGAGTAGGGCGTTCGTTCGTGCTTGCGACGCCAATAGCGCGTGCGTGCGTGGCCATCCTTGTTATCCTCGCTGGCGGTGCCGTGCTCATTCCGGAGATCGCGAGCACAGATCCACGGGCGATCGGAGACGTTCTGGGATTGCGATTCGTCGCACCCGGTGGGACGGATGCAGCAGGAAACTGGCACCTCCTTGGCACCGATCGTTTCGGGCGGGACATCTTCGTCCGGATGATGCTTGCAGCGCGTCTTTCGTTGGTGATCGGGCTAGCCGGCTCGACACTCGCGGGCACACTTGGAATACTTTTGGGAGCACTTGCTGGCTGGTACGGCGGAATCGCAGACCGCCTCGTAATGGCGCTCAGCGATGCCCTGCTGGCGATTCCACGACTGATCCTGCTACTGGTATGCGCAGCGCTCTGGCAGCCGGGTGCATGGATGGTGATCGCCGTGCTAATAGTCACCGGCTGGATGGGCGTTGCGCGCCTCGTCCGCGCGGAAGTGCTGGGACTGCGCGCGCGGCCGTTCGCCGAAGCCGCACATGCGTTGGGCGCCCGCCCCGGGCGGATAGTTTGGCGTCATATCCTGCCAAATGCGCTCGGGCCAGCCGTCGTCGCAATCACGCTGGGTGTTGGGAACGCCATCCTGCTGGAAAGCGGACTGTCGTTTCTGGGACTCGGGATTCAGCCACCGCAGCCGAGCTGGGGGAACATGATAGCGGACGGGCGCGACGTCATTGTGTCGGCCCCGTGGGTCGCGCTGGCTCCGGGGTTGGCGCTCGTCGCGACAGTGCTGGCGTGCACGCTACTGGGGGATGCGTTGCGGGACCGGCTTGCGGGCGAAGAAGTGGTGACGTTGGGAGAAAGGGTGTGAATCAGAGGGAAAGAAGTTTCCATCAAAATGGTGGGGGCTGCGGGTTTTCGGTAGAACGCAGGAGGGGCCCATGAGACGTACGTGGACGATCATTGGTGTTGGCGATGTGTCTGGCAGCTTCAAATGGTACCAGTCGTTGCTTGGCTTGCCGGAGACGGCTCCCGCCCATGACGACTTCGGTCAGCTCCTCGACTCGGATGGAACGGTCTTGCTCTGCCTTCACGCGTGGGGTGCGCATGAGCATCCCTCCTTGATGAGCCCCGATCATGCACAGCCTGGCAACGGCCTCCTCTTGTTTTTCCGTGTCGATGATCTCGACATGGCGCTGCCAAGGGCACGCGCACTCGTCGCTCGGCTCGAGGAGGAGCCCCACGTGAACCCGAGCACTGGAACTACGGAGTTCTCACTCCGGGATCCGGACGGGTATTACGTCACGATCAGTGAGCTGTCTGCGGCCTAATGAATCGCAGCTGACGAGGGGACTAGGGAAATCCGCTCGCAGCTTAGCTCGAGCGCGCCTAGCGGGTGTGCTACCACCCACTACGTGCGCGGCGACGTGGTGCGTACAGGAGCGTTCGAAGAAGTCGAGTAACGATCACCGCACTCAGGCTATGCATTCTGGCGCTCTGTCCCGCGGCACGAATTGTAGCCTCTCAATTCGTTCAAGCCGAAGCCGCCTCGCGGCGCGGCTTGATTCAGGCGTTACGCTGACCACAAGCGAACATGCTCATGCAGTCAATGATTACTACGTTTCTCGGTGCTCGCAAACAGAAGCGAAAAGCCATCCGCTGTGAGGGCCAGAATGGAGCTATCGCCACTAAACCATAGTGCCGCAAAACTTTCGAGACGGTATTTCCTGCAGTCTTCGGCTGCGGCCGTGGGTGCTCTTTTGTTGGGGTGCCGCGCGGACACATCGTCCCTCGCAGCGAAACTTGTGGGTCTGCGCGAGTTCATGGAAGCGCAGCTGGCCAGTGGCTTGTTTCCGGGTGCCGTTTGGCTTGTCGCTCAAGCTGACGATGTGGCTGTAGACATGATCGGTACGCAGGCGATCGGGGGCACCGCCCCGATGCAACGCGACACAATCTTCCGCATCGCCTCGATGACCAAGGCTGTTACGGCGGCCTGCGCGATGATGCTGATTGAGGACGGCCAGATTGAGCTTGATGCACCGGCGCACCGCTGGCTTCCCGAACTGGCCAGCCGTCGCGTACTGCGCCGCATCGATGGACCGCTCGACGATACCGTCCCGGCAAAGCGCGACATTACCGTACGCGATCTTCTCGCGTACACCTTGGGTTTCGGCATCCTGTTCGACAATCCCCCTGTTCAGCAGCGTATCGACGAATTGCGGTTGGTCAACGGTAAGCCCGTTCCGCTGACGCCACATGCACCCGATGAATGGATCGGACTCTTCGCCACTCTGCCCCTGATGCATCAGCCGGGTGAAGCTTGGATGTACACCACCGGCAGCCTGCTTCAGGGTGTGCTGGTGCGGCGCGCTTCAGGACAGGACTTTGATGCATTCATGCATGAGCGCATCTTCGAGCCACTTGGTATGAAAGACACCGGGTTCTTCGTGCCGCCGAACAAGCTCGGACGCTACGCAAGCTGCGGCATCTTCACCGAACAGGGAAAGAAGACGCGTCTGGACGAGGATGGCGCACAAAGCGCTTACGCCAAACCGCCGGTCTTTCCAGCGGGGGACGCAGGTCTTGTCTCCACCGTTGATGACTATCTGATCTTCGCCCGCATGCTGCTGAACGGCGGCAAGCATGGCAGCAAACAAATTCTGCGCGCAGAATCGGTACGCGAGATGACGCGAGATCAGCTCACCCCCGAGCAGAAGTCGGCCTCGGCGAAGAACTTCTTCCCCGGTTTCTTCGACACGCAAGGATGGGGCTACGGCCTGGCCATTTCCACGGCGCCCGACGCCATCTCGAGTATTCCGGGACGCTACGGCTGGTTTGGCGGCTTCGGAACCTCCTTTATCGTTGATCCGAATCGTGACCTCATAAGCATCGTCATGACGCAGTCGACCGACTATCTTTTCAACGGTGCACGCGACCGGTTCTGGCGTGAGCTCTACACTGCCACAGCCTAGCCAGGGCAAGGCAGCGTCGCACGCGACCCTATTCTTCGATCTTGTAGATCTCCCGCCGTCCATACTCCACGAGGTCGTGGTAGCCTTGCATGATGCTCTCGTACTCCTTCATGACTTCGCTGCTCTGCCCCTGTCCCTGCATCATCTCCTCGAAGGCTTGCATGCTCGGGACTTCGAATTCCGATACGATCGTCCAATACCGCTCTGCGCAGAAGTCCGTCATGACACGCATCTTTCCCAGCCCGGTGGATTCGTTGAGCTTCGCCATCGCGAGGGACTTCTCAACCATGGGACGCACTTTGCCCGGTTTGCAGTACATGATTTCGCGGATAAGCAGCATGGTGCCTCCTGAATTGGCTTAACAGAGGGATGTGGAGTCGCAACTCGATTTCCGCCCGGGCGGCAGGTCGCTGGGAAAGTGGCAAGTTTCGCCTCAGGCGGAAATGGAACCGAATGGCGGCGACGTACTGACATCATTCGATCGGCCGACGGTGTCACGAACTCATGTTTCTTCAGCTCCATGGAGGCTTTACTCCATTGCTGCGCGCGTACGCAATCATTTGACCGAGGTGCTCGTGGGCGTGGGTCGCGGTAAGTATCCACGTC
>JACMME010000275.1 GCA_014379205.1 Gemmatimonadaceae bacterium | reverse complement strand
CATTCTCTTGATGTTGATGAGATGGAGCGGCGTGATATTGTCTGAAGTGCTGCTCCCGCCCCATGCGCCAGGGCCGAGCGTCATCGCCGGAGCGAAGCCCGTGGTGTAGCCTACAGCACCGATCGCCACATTGCTGTTCACGACGATTCTGAACGCCGGCTTCTCGAGGAAGAACTGCTCGATCACGTGATCATCCTGGCTGTGAATTCCGAGCGAGTGACCGACACCGCCGTGGCGGAGCAGCTCGATGGCGCGCTGACAGCAGCGTTCCCAGCCGTCCTCAACATAAAAAGCGAGCACAGGGCAGAGCTTCTCACGGCTGAGCGGATCTTCGCGTCCGACTTTCTGCAAGTCTACCACAAGCAGCTTGATACCGGGCGGTACGGAAAAGCCCGCCATCTTCGCGATGGCTTGCGGTTGTTTTCCCACGACGTCCGGATTGATCCCCTTTCCACCAGGCGGAATCATCAGTCGTTCAAGCGCTTTTTTTTCCTCCGGTGTGCAGAAATGTGCGCGCTCACCGCGAAAAGCATCGCGCACTGCTTTCTCCACCGGCGCATCGCAGATGCATGAGTTTTCCGCGGAGCATAACACGCCCGCGTCGAACGTCTTTCCGTCTACGACGTCTGCAACAGCCTTCGGTATTATTGCCGTCCGCTCGATAATGGCGGGAACGTTGCCAGGACCAACTCCGTACGCCGGTTTTCCGGAGCTGTACGCACTGCGAACCATGTCGCTACCACCTGTTGCCAGTATCACAGCGGTTTGCTTGTGCCGCATCAACGCCTGGGTGCCCTCGAGTGTTGGCTCGGTCATGCAGTTGATGAGTCCCGGCGGCGCACCCGCAGCTACGGCCGCCGTCTCCAGCACCTGCGCGGTTTCAACCGTGCAGCGCCTGGCACGCGGATGCGGCGACATCACGATCGCATTGCGCGCCTTGATCGAGATGAGCGCCTTGTAGATAGCCGTGGACGTGGGATTCGTCGTTGGGATGATCGCCGCGACAACGCCCATCGGAACTGCGAGCTCCTTCACCTTGCGCTGGGCGTCTTCGCGGAGGATTCCGACAGTCTGAATGGGGAGGATGTAGTCGAGCAGAATTTCGGATGCGAACTTGTTCTTGATAATCTTGTGCTCATAGACGCCCATGCCTGTTTCGTCCACAGCGAGCCTGGCAAGACGCGAGGCATTCTCGGACGCTGCTTTCGCTGCGGCGCGCACGATGCGGTCGACGACTTCCTGGGAAACGCGCGCGAACGCCGCCTGTGCGGCAGCGGCACGAGTGACAAGGTCGCGCGCTTCCTGAATGCTGCGGAGATCGGCGTCCACGGGGAGCCGTTACTCGTTGAGCGACCGGAACGCCCTGAGTAGCTCCTCTCGGCCCGCGCGCGCGATGTCACGCCCTTTGATTGGAAAAGCCGGAGTGCGGCGCGCCTCTGCTCGCAGCTCCACAACGCGCGCCTTGTCCAGCCGCTCCATGGTGCTCTGATCCCTGCTGGGGCCGGCCGTAACCGTCGTTGCCGGAGCGTCCTCGTCACCCTCGATTGTGTCGAGTTGCGGATGCGGCCGAGGGATTACGTGCGAAGACACCAGTTGTCCCACTCGTCCCGCGGCCGCCGCGCCCGCGTCCACCGCCGCTTTGACCGCTGCGACGTCGCCGCTGAACATGACGGTGACCAGTCCCGCGTCAGCGCGTTCGCTGCCAAGCAGGCGCACATTCGCGGCCTTACACCCGGCGTCAGCCGCTTCGATGGCGCCAATCAGCCCTCGAGTTTCGATAAGCCCGAGCGCGCGATCGCTCCAGCTCATAATTGTTACTCCGGGCCGCCGCCTGCTGGCAGTATTATGTCGAGGTCGTTGTGTGGACGCGGAATAACGTGTACGGACACGAGCTCTCCGACGCGCTCAGCTGCCGCAGCCCCAGCATCAGTCGCGGCTTTTACCGCACCCACATCTCCGCGCACCATGACCGTGACATAGCCGCCACCCACCTTTTCCTTCCCAACAAGCCGGACATTCGCCGCCTTTACCATAGCGTCTGCTGCCTCTATGGCGCCAACCAAACCCTTCGTTTCAATCATCCCAAGAGCATTCTGGGGCATGCTTCCTCCATTTTTGGTAGCATCGTCCGTGAGAAACTTGATGCTCCCACTGTGTTTGTAAAGGGCAGGCTTACAAGCTAGAATGACCGCATGCTGGCCTCCCCGTGCTACATACTCTCCGACACGCACCTGGGCGTAGGGTCATCGTCGACTGAGCGGCAATTGGTGGCTTTTCTGCGCAGCCTTCCGGGGCGCGCCAATTCTCTTCTGATCAACGGGGATCTGTTCGATTTCTGGTTCGAGTGGAAGACGGTGATCCCGCGTGCTCATTTTCGCACGCTCGCGGCTCTCGCCGATCTTCGCGAGGCGGGGATTGATGTTGTGCTCATTGCAGGAAACCACGACTGCTGGGGTGGTGACGTCCTGACTTCAGAAGTTGGCCTGACCTACCATTTGGGATTGTGGGAAGGATCACTTGCCGGTTGGCGAGCGCAGGTAGAGCATGGGGATGGGCTTCGACCCACGGAAGACCGCAAGTATCGGATGCTCCGTTCGGTGCTCCGTCATCCAGCGTCGGTGAGAGCGTTTCGCTGGCTCCACCCTGATTGGGGAACGCTGCTCGCGCGGCGAAGCTCGCACACCAGCCGTACTCACCGCCCCTGGGGGGACGCCGGCGAAGGACTTCGGAACATCGCGCGCGAAAGGCTGAGGGCAAATGAGGCGCTCGAGCTACTGGTGCTGGGACATTCACACGCAGCAGTTCTCGAGCGCACCGGAGGCGGGATCTACGCCAACGCTGGAAGCTGGCTAACCGAGCCGACTTACATGCGCGTTACGCCCGATGTAATCGAGTTGCGCCTCTGGGATGGCTCAGCCGAGGGTCGTGGTCTCCACGCGCTCGATCGCAGCGCCCAGGAACCGCTGGCCCATACGTAAAAACTGTTCGGCCGCATCGGAAGCGACGAACCGGTGCTCGCCTCGCGTTTCCGCCTGTGCGCGCAGGCCGCGCGAATCGAGGATTCGAGCTGTTTCCGCCGCAGTTTCTTCGGCGCTATCGATCAGGCGAACCTCCGGACCCATGATTTGCGACAATAGCGGCTTGAGCAGAGGGTAGTGCGTGCAACCAAGCACTAGGGTATCGACGCGTTCAGCTGTCATGGGAGCGAGATACTCGTGCGCTATCAGCCGCGTCGCTTCAGTGTCCAGCCAGCCTTCCTCTACAAGCGGCACGAATAGCGGACACGCTCGTACGGCAATCCGGATTTCCGGCGCAAGCGCACGGATGGCTCGTTCGTAAGCTCCCGACGCTATGGTTCCGGCCGTACCAATTACGCCGATGGCGCCTCCGTGACTTCCGCGAACCGCGGCGCGTGCACCGGGTTCAACTACTCCGATAACCGGAATCGGAAGATTTGCCTGGAGCATTCCAAGAGCGTGCGCCGTAGCTGTATTGCATGCGACGACTACTGCCTTGACGCCCTGTCCAGCAAGAAAGGCCGTAATTTCCGAGCTGTAACGCCGGACTGTTTCGGGACCTTTCGGCCCGTACGGAACGCGCGCGGTGTCGCCAAAGTAGATGATCTGCTCGTCCGGGAGTTGACGCATTATCTCGCGCACAACCGTCAGCCCGCCGATACCCGAATCGAACACTCCGATCGGAGCTTGCGCCGCTTTCACCAAGCGAATCGCGCAGCGATCGCCACGCCATTACCAGCACGCAGCAAAGAGACTCGTGCCGGAACGTCATACAGGTGCGCGGCAACGAACGCTTCTGCGCCGGCGAAAAGATGGTTGAAAGCCATCAGTGCGATCCAGTCTTCCAAATGCTGGCGCCTGGCGGGAATCCGGTCCGTAAGCGGATTTCGCAGGTAGATCGGTATCGGTCGCCCATCTCTCAATTCCAGTTCCCCGGTGGTCGCGTTCAGCTGGAATCCCTGAAACAGACTGTCTGACCGAGCATTTTTGGCGCGGCCGAGATCATCGCGCGATTTCACAATCATCGCTGCCGTCACCCCCTCCATGAGCACAAACAAGCCGCCGGCGGTTCCGCGACCAAGGGAGGTCTGCCCCCAACCCGGCAGGATCAGCGAGCGGAGAAAAGCGCGGCGAGGCGAGATGGGAGAGCGACGCACCGAGGTATCCACCACTTCCGAACGCAGTGCGGTCGCTCCAGCACGCAGGCTGTCCGCTTGTTGTGCATGAAGCTCAGCGTTCACCAGACCAAGCATCACCGCCAGCAGCGCACAAGTCATTGAGCACCTCGGGCGCTGCCTTGGCGGGAACGTGTGGGAATCGAACCCACCCAACCCGACGAAGTCAGGTCGCATCAGTTTTGAAGACTGAGGAAGCCACCAGGCCCCATCCGCCCCCACTCGCTCAGGTCAATACAATGTCGTGCGAAGCGCGGGAGCGTACTTCTCCGACAGCGACCGCACCCGGAACTCGCGAAAGGTAATCCCGTGCGAGCAAGGCTGGCAGCGCGATGAGCAATCCGCCTGAAGTCTGCGGGTCCACTAGAAGCGCGCGATCCTCGTCGCTTGCATCTCCCCAATCCACCAACGAGAGCAGGTACGCGGCATTGCGCTCCGCTCCTCCTGTTCGGGCGCCGCGAGCCCACGCCGAGCGAGCACCGGCAAGTGCTGGCACTTCAGAGACACGAATCATCAAAGTCACCTGGCTCGCCTTCGCGATGTGCGACGCGTGACCAAGCAGGCCGAAGCCCGTGACATCGGTGGCGCAACGGGCGCCGAGCTCTACCGCTGCCTTGCTCGCGATTGAGTTCAACGTGGTCATGGAGTCGATCATCGCGGCGTGCTCGCTATCGCCAAGCATTCCGTTCTTGCGCGCGGTCGCGAGAATTCCTGTCCCGAGCGCTTTGGTAAGGATGAGGACGTCCCCTTCCCGTGCACTTGCGTTTGTCAGGATGTGCCGGGGATCGACGCGTCCCGTGACGGCGAGACCATACTTGAGCTCCTCGTCAATAATCGTATGGCCACCTACGATGACCGCGCCCGCTTCGTGCACCTTGTCCTGCCCGCCCCGCAAAATCTCCGT
>JACMME010000274.1 GCA_014379205.1 Gemmatimonadaceae bacterium | reverse complement strand
TGCAACGCCGGGTAGCGATGGCAGGCGGGGATAACCGCTGAACGCATCTAAGTGGGAAGCCCCCCCCAAGATGAACTCTCCCGGAGCTTCGAGCTCCCTAAAGGGCCGTGAGAGACCATCACGTCGATAGGCCGCACGTGGACGGGGCGCAAACCCCTCCGAGCGCAGCGGTCCTAATCGCCCGTGCGGCTTGACTACTCCCAAGTAGTTGACTGCAAGCAGAGCAACGCGATCTATTTTTATTCGCTTTTCCTTCTCACTACCACATTCCGTTTGTCGAACTGCGTACATATATGAAGTTCGGCTTTCGCTGGCGACTAGAGCGTAGGGGCCACACTCGTTCCCATCCCGAACACGATCGTTAAGCCCTATAGCGCCGATGGTACTCCGATCGAGAGATCGCGGGAGAGTAGGCCGTCGCCGGCACCCTTTACAAAGCCTCCGTTGCAGTCGCAACGGAGGCTTTGTCGCGTCTGGCTGATGGCTGATAGCAAAGCAATGCTGGAAAGCGAGACGTAGCTCAGGCCATGGAGCTCGAGCATATTGAAACTGCCAGGTACGCCAAATCCTGCTATCGGCAATCCGCCATTTGCTAACCGCCATCAGCCATCGATGACCCGCGCCGGAACTGTTGCTGTCGTTGGCAAGCCCAACGCGGGGAAGTCGACACTTCTCAACCGCATAGTCGGACAGAAACTCAGCATCACGAGCCCAAAGCCGCAGTCAACACGGGATCGCGTAGTCGGGATACACACCGCGGGCGATGTGCAGATGATCATCTCCGACACGCCGGGGCTGCTCAATCCGCAGTACGCCCTTCAGCATGCCATGCGCGCTTCGGCGATCGCCGCACTCGGAGACGCCGATGTCGTTGTCTACATTACGGATGCTATGCAGGGACCCCCACCATCTCTCGAGGTCGCAGCGAATCTTGAGCGGCCGCCTCGGGGTATTGTATTAACGGCGCTCAATAAGGTCGATACAATTTCGGCCCCACAGCGGGATTCGCTCGCCGCTGAGATACCGCGTAGCTTTCCTATCTCCGCCCTTACCGGAGAAGGAGTGGATAGTCTTCTCGCCGAAGTAGCTCAACTACTTCCAGAGAGCCCGTTTTTCTATTCGGCGGATGATGTCGGAGTTCAGTCCCTCCGTTTTTTCGCCAGTGAGCTGATTCGGGAAACGGCGCTCGAGCAACTCGAACAGGAAGTTCCGTATAGCGTCGCTTGTGAGATTGAGGAGTTTCGCGAGGATAGAACTCCGGTGTACATTCGAGCGGTGATGTATGTGGAGCGCGAAACCCAGAAACAAATCCTGATCGGACGGCAAGGCGCTCGCATCCGGGAAATTGGTTCGGCGGCGCGAAAAAAGATCGAGGAACTGGTGAGCGGGAAGGTGTATCTGGATTTATGGGTTAAGGTGCTTCCAAACTGGAGGCGCAAGCCGCGTGCTATGCGCCGGTTCGGGTATCGGTTGCCGGAGGGCTCATGACGTTGTCGCGCGAGTTGCTGGAGATTCTTGCTTGCCCGAAGTGCAAGGGCGAACTGGAGTATCGCGAAGCAGAGGATAGCATCATTTG
Source organism: Gemmatimonadaceae bacterium (assembly GCA_014379205.1). GTDB lineage: Bacteria > Gemmatimonadota > Gemmatimonadetes > Gemmatimonadales > Gemmatimonadaceae > JACMME01. Next base: position 5,762 of record JACMME010000274.1, on the reverse strand, counting down.
TCCGAAGTGCGCCGTGCGCTATCCCGTTCGGGATGACATTCCGATTATGCTGGTTGATGAGGCGACGCCGCTCTAGTCCCGTCGTTGCGGCCATTGTTCTCGCCGTGCGGAGCCTGTGGGCCGCGGTCGCTGCGGGACAATCCGGGCTCACCACGGAGGGCGCTCCGTTTCTCCTGATCCCCGTTGGCGCCAGGGCGCTGGGTATGGGCCAGGCGGTCGTGGCCGACCAGCCCGGCAGTGAGGCAGTCTGGTGGAACCCTTCCGGCCTCGCGCGGTCCGAAAAGCGGGAGATAGCGGTGCACCACTACGGAAGCGTCGTAGGAAACGGTGATGCAATCACCATAGTGCTTCCGTCATCACTTCTAGGGGTGCTGGCCGCCTCCGTGTACGTACTGAATTTTGGTGAGCAGGAAATACCGGACCCCAACGGGGTCGTAGTGGGAGCATTCACACCGCTCAATCTTGTATACGCCGCTACGTATGCCACATCTGTCGGTTCACGCCTCAATGCTGGCATCTCCGTGAAGCTCGTTCAACTTCGTATCAACTGCTCTGGGGCTTGTGGCACCCTTCCGGCGGTGTCATCAACGACCGCAATCGACATGGGGGCTCAGTACGACGCTCGGTGGCTATTACCTGTGACCCTCGGTGTAGCGGTCCGCAATGTCGGTCCCAAGCTGCAAGTGAATGACCGCGACCAGGCTGATCCACTTCCAACACGCATACAGTTCGGAGCGCTCTATCGAGTGACGAGTCTGGAAAAATACTCCAGGGATGTATCGGTTCGAGTATCGGGCGATGTCATCGACGAGCTGCAACTCGGATCGCCTACAATCCGGCTCGGCGCTGATGCTGCTTACCGGCAGCGCGCGCACCTTCGAGCCGGCTATGTCTTTCGTGAAATTGAGAATTCGGAGCAGTATGGTGCGTCTCTGGGACTGGGCCTGTCCGCCGGAAACCTGCAGGTAGACATAGCGCGAATGTTCGAAGGTTTTGCCGGTGCCTCCCAGCCTCCGACGTACCTATCGCTCCGGTATCTCTTTTGAACCGCGGGTCACGACTTCGCCGTGCGGGCGCAGCTCGCAGTTGTCGTGTGCCGCATCGCTGCATAAAAAGGCTCAGTCTCGCTACGATGTTGTTGGCGACCGTCAGCGCAGCTTCCGCCCAGTCAGCCACCGTCGATTCTACGTTTTCCCCTACGACTCAGCTCGATGCCCGCACGAGCATCCTCTCTGTCGTCCCGCCTCTGAAGGTTTCGCCATTCGCGCTATCACACCAGGCATTAGCGCGCTCTTCGAGTGGACCTTGGTGGGCGCCGCTGGCATCCGCAGTTGTGCCAGGTGCCGGACAGGCGATCCAGCGCAAGCAGCGAGCGCTTCCCTATGTGGCTGCAGAGGCGTTCCTTCTTGTTCAGTTTGTCGATTCAAGGAGAACGGGTCGCGTCCAGAGAAGTGAATATCGCGATCTGGCCCAGATTGCGCGCTCGTTTTTTACCGATCGTTTTGTGGTAGGTGATTTCGAGTACTATGAACGCATGCAGCACTTCATCGAGAGCGGAGCGTTCGATGTCAATCCAGGAGGCGAGCTGGAGCCTGAGGAGGATGAGACGACGTTCAACGGAACGACGTGGCGCCTGGCGCGTTTGACATACTGGGAGGACCCTGAGGTCGTGCCACCACGAGAATCCGAGGAATTCAAGCGCTCGATCGATTTCTATTCGAACCGTGCGATAAAGGAGGAATTCCGCTGGTCATGGCGGAATGCCCAGTTCGAACAGGACGTTTTTAGCCGCACCATTCAACGCAGCAACAGCGCCTTTCGGCTTTCGTCCCAGTATCTGGGAGTCCTGATCGCAAATCATGCGCTCAGTGCAGTGGATGCATTTATCACTCTCCGACTAAGCCGGAGACGTGAGCCGTCGCATACTTACCACATCGACGCCAGTATTCCGTGGGCGCCATTCGGACGCTCCCCCAGACCCGTGCTTGGAAATTCCGGAGAACCGTGAAATACCTGTACTTCCTTCTCATTCTCGTTCCCGTGGCGGTGGTCGCCGAGTTAATGCATGCGGCGCCACTGGTCATTTTTGGCGCGAGCGCTCTGGCGATTCTGCCACTTTCGGCGCTTCTGGGTCACGCCACGGAAGAGTTAGCAGGATATACCGGGCCCACCATTGGCGGACTTCTAAACGCAACTCTGGGAAATCTTGCGGAGCTAATAATCGCGGCTCTTGCGCTACGCGCAGGCCTCATCGACCTGGTGAAGGCATCCATCACGGGATCGATACTCGGAAATCTGCTTCTGGTTCTGGGTGCATCGTTGTTCGCCGGCGGACTCAAGTACAAAACGCAGAAATTCAACCCGCACCTGGCGGGCGTGAGCGTGTCGATGCTCGTCATCGCGGTCGTTGGGCTGGTCATTCCGACTGTTTTTCAGTCGATGCACCCTCGACCCGACCAGGTAGCTTCCACAGTTCGGATGTCTGACTTCGTTGCTGTCCTTCTCATGCTCGGGTATGGGCTCTCGTTGCTATACTCGATGGGCACGCACAAGGCTGCATTCGGAGAGGGGGGCGACATAGCGCATGGAGAGATCAAACCGGAATGGTCGCTGAAGAAGGCCGTCATTGTCCTTCTGGCAGTTGGCGTCACGATCGGTGTGATGTCGGAGTTCCTCGTCGGAGCCACTGAGGAAGCGACAGAGAGCCTTGGACTTTCGCAGTTTTTTGTTGGTCTCGTCCTGGTTCCGATAATCGGAAATGCCGCGGAGCACAGTGCTGCGGTCCTGATGGCGATCAAGAATCGCATGGACCTTGCTATCAGTATCGCCGTTGGGTCGAGCATTCAGGTAGCGCTTCTGGTCGCACCCGTTCTCGTGCTTCTCGGACACGTGTTCGGCCAACCAATGAATCTTGCGTTCACCGCGATAGAGGTAGTAAGCGTTGGTCTCGCAGTCGGGATCTCTACGGTGGTGGTACTGGATGCCGAGTCGAATTGGCTGGAGGGAGCGCTGCTTTTGATTGTGTATGCGATACTCGGCGTTGCGTTCTTCTTCTTCTGATCGTCTTGCCGGTAACGCAACTCGCAATCACTGTTTGACTTCGCCTTCTTTCCGGGCGGTAATGTTCGCCTCCGACGACGATAGGACCGCCTAGAGTGGCCCATCCATCAGCTGTTTTCTTTTCGCCGGACGCTCCGGCGCCGCCGGCCATCATCCAGGAATGGCTGAGCGCGCGCGCGCTTGCCACGGTCATAGCGCGCTCGACGCATGAGCTCATGGGACTTGCGCTTCGCTCCCGTCCCCGGGTAGTGATCTTCGACGCTGTCGCCAATCCCGAGATCGCCCTTCGCGCCTGCCGTCGACTCAAAAGCGACTCTTTTACAGGCGTAATTCCTGCGATCGCCCTGTCTTCTGACGGCGACGATGCGCTCGAGTGTGCGTTCACTGCCGGTGCGGACGAGATCGTGCGCGATCGCATGTCGCGTGAAGAGATCATCGCGCGGCTTGACGCCATGTTGCGTCGCGCGGAGCGCGATTTGCGAGTGCATCCTTCGACGCGTCTACCTGGCCCCCCCGAGATAGAAGCCGAAATTCTGCGCCGGATTCATGCTGGCGACCATTTCGCCGTATGTTACGCCGATCTGGATCACTTCAAGGAATACAACGATCGCTACAGCTATTCAGAGGGCGATCGTATTATCCGCATCCTCGCACAGATTCTGCACGATGTCGTAAAGGGTATCTGCCCGGATGACGGATTCGTCGGGCACATCGGAGGTGACGATTTTATCAGTATCGTCCCGCCAGAGCGGAGCGCTGAGATATGCGCTGAGATAGTCGAGATTTTCGACCTGCTCGTCCCGTATCAGTATTCCATGCAGGATAGGCGAGCAGGCTATTATTTTGGTAAGGACCGCCGTGGCCAGTTGCATCGGGTGCCGTTGATGACCGTTTCGATCGGCATTGTAACGAACGAACGCCGTCACTTCACACATCCCGCGCAGGTAAGTGAGCTTGCTACGGAAATGAAGAGCTATGCGAAAACGCTTCCAGGGTCGGTGTACGTCGCCGACCGCAGACAGGACGCTGTTGATGGCGACGTCGATGGAGGCGATGAGGCAGAAACGACCGCGGTAATTCGGAGTGCCAATGAACGTCTCATGTCCTGACTGCGCATCGATATTTAGAGTAGATCCGGCGAAGGTTCCCGAGGCAGGGGTTCGCGCACGGTGCTCGGTGTGTGGAGCGGTGATGGCGATCGGCAAGCATGGTCTTATCGATGACGACTATGCGTTGGTGGTCGCGGATACGCGGCGCTCGGCTCAGTCGGCCCAGGCTCGGCCCGCACCGACACCTCCGCGTGCCGTGCCGAGTGTTTCGCGGCAGACGCCACCTGGCTCGTTGCCCTCCCCGGCTCAGGCAGCGGGCCAACGGACGACTTCTTCGCCACCGCGAGGCGCTCCGGTTACGCCGCCTCCCACGCCGGTCGCAGCCCGGCCGACCACTCCAGCGCGGCCTTTTCCGCAAGCTGCAGCAGCGCCGCCTGTATCCTCGATTGAACAGCGCGCCTCTACCGGAGCAGAGCAGCCGGTAGTTGCCATGCAGCGCTCGCACACTTCTTCAAACCAGCCGCCGGCTTCCGTGAAATCGCCAGGCTCTTCGGCTCCGGCGAGTGCGACCAAGACTCCTCTTTCACCGGCGACTCATAGCTCGCCGCCTCCGGCGCGAACGCCAAATTTGCCACCTACCCAGCCTGTCTCCACGGTGGGCAGCCCGAGCATGGCCCAGAAAGGCTCTGCCTCAGCTGCAGCGTCCCCAGCCGCGCCGCCGGCAGCACGACGTCCCATAAACCCCTTTTTGACCAGCGATCCGAATCAGAAAGCCAAGCGTCTGGCGCGGGCGCTGGTGTCGGACATCGTTGCGTACTTTCCGGACAAGCGCAAGGATGGATTGCAAAACGGGACGCTCAAGGCACTCTTTCGCGAAGAGATCAAAAGGAGCCACGAAGAATACGTGGATCAAGTGGGACGCGACTTTGCTGAGAGCACGTCGCATTTCCGCGATGCGTTGAACGAGGTGTTGGCAGGAGGATCGCAGGTATTCTAGGTTCTGTGCGATAGGGGCGGTGGCGTGAGCGGCAGTGCTCCGCTCGCGGATGCTTGCGGCAGCGTCTCGTGATTCACTAGCCGAGCTCTTCACGGGCACGCCTCTGCTCCATGACGCGCCGGCGATGTCCGAGCAGCCTTCGCTGAAGCGTGCATCACCCCTCGTTCGGTGGCTGCAGCCGTAGGCCGACCGGAGCTGTTCCCGGGCCCACGGTGCCGCCGCGCACGCCACGCCGCCGCGTCGCATCAGGCTCGTCCGTGCACGGTGGACAAGCGAACGGAGAGTCCGCCCTCCACGCCACTCCCAACTTATACCGCACCGGGGGGCTTGCGGCAAGCCCGGGGGCGTAGCCTAGACTCGCCGGCCTCGGGGCCAGACCTTCTGGTCGAGCCTGAACTACGGAAATGGGAGTCGTGCAATGCGGTGTTGTTGACGACGTATGGGTCGCGCGGGCACGTCCAAGCGCCGGTGGGACTCGCCGTGCACGTGCGGGCACTCCGCGCGGAAGTGCAGTGTGCGCGCCGCCGGATCAGGAGTTCGCGGAGCTGCTGGCCGGTGTCGGCGTGCCGCTGGTGCCGATCGGCCAGCCGATCGGCCTGCCGGTGACCAAGTCGACGCGCCCGTCTGCGGCGGACCTGTCCCCGCGCGCGGCCGAG
>JACMME010000273.1 GCA_014379205.1 Gemmatimonadaceae bacterium | reverse complement strand
CGTCGATGAGGACCGGCTGTTGCAGCTCGGTCTGACCTTGGGCGACTTGGCTCGTTTCCTCGAAGCGCAGCCGTTTGTTTTCGCGGTCTTCACGCAGGACGACATGCGGCGCGCAGCTGACGCGCCGAAGATTGCGACACCGGCGCGCAGGCAAGCGAAGTACAAATAGAGCCGGGCTGACGTACGTTGGACCTTGTCAGAACTTTTCTCGCTGGATCGCAGTCAACTTCGTTCATTGCGATACCCGGCCAAAGCGGGTAGTCTACCGTTCGTCAGCTGGCCCAGATGTAACAATCGAGTCGATGAAGTGTCAGGAGGAATTACCATGACTGCATTACCTCCGGATTCGAGTACCTCGGCCGATGAGCGCGCAGAAGCAGCAGCGCAACTTGTGAGCCGACGAACCCTTCTTGCGGGTGCGGTCGGAGCGGTCGGCGCAACGCTGGTCAACAACGCCTCTGCTCTCCTCGCTCAGACGAGAAGTCCTCTCCCGTCCCCGACAGCGCTGGATGACCCGGGCAAGGTACAGGGTCGCATTCCGAGCGAGCTTGGAGAGCGCTCGCCCTTTGAACACCCGCGCCGCCGGGTAAACCGGGCGGCGCCATCAGGAGAATCGGAGAGTCCGTTGCAGGATTTATACGGCACGATCACACCAGCCGACCTTCATTTCGAGCGCCATCACGGGGGTGTGCCGGTCATTGACCCTGCGCGCTACACGCTACTGATCCACGGGATGGTGGAGCGCCCTTTTAAGTTCACGCTCTCTGACCTCAAGCGATTCCCCGCGGTGAGCCGAGTGTGCTTCATCGAGTGCTCGGGGAACGGCTATCGTGGATTCCAACAGAATGTTATGAAGCGTGAAGCCACGCCTTCATGGATCGATGGGCTTTTGAGCACGAGCGAGTGGACCGGGGTTGCTCTGGCGACCTTGTTCCGCGAGGTGGGTGTGAAGCCCGGCGCAAAGTGGTTCCTTGCGGAGGGCTCGGACGCGGCACACATGACGCGCAGCATCCCGGTGGACAAGGCATTTGATGACGCAATGATCGCGTACGCGCAGAACGGCGAGGCGATCCGTCCCGAGCAAGGATACCCCGCGCGGCTCCTTCTGCCGGGTTGGGAAGGGAATGCGCAGGTGAAATGGCTCAAGCGCATCGAGTTGGCGGAGAAGCCTTTCATGACGCGCGAAGAGACATCCAAATACACTGACCCGCTCGCGAACGGTACGGCCCGGATGTTCAGCTTTGTCATGGATGCCAAGTCGCTGATCACTTTCCCCGCTTACCCGAATACGCTCGGCAGGGGCTGGTGCGTCATCACGGGCCTCGCCTGGAGCGGACGCGGGAAGATCGCGCACGTCGAAGTGAGCACTGACGGGGGTACGACCTGGCAGAGTGCCGAGCTGCAGCCGCCCATTCTATCGAAGTGCACCACTCACTTCCGTCACCTTTGGAAGTACGACGGAGGCGAGGCTGCGCTGATGAGCCGAGCAATCGATGAGACTGGTTACGTGCAGCCAACCCGCGCGCAGCTCGTGGCGGCACGTGGCGCAGGGACGTTCTACCATATGAACAACATCCGTGGCTGGAAGGTCGAGCGCGGCGGAAAGGTTTTCTTTCACATGGAAGGCTGAGAGATGCGGCGCCCCATCCTTGCTGGCATTGTTTTGTCCGTGGCGCTGACGGGTGTCGCCATCATCGCCGTCTGGAGGCAGGCCGGCCGGTCGCAAACGCCCGAGCAATTCGGATTCGGAACGCCCGCGACGACCGAGGAGATTCGTCAAGCGGATACCGACGTGACGCCAGACGGTGGTGGACTGCCGCGCGGCAGCGGAACCGTTGCAGAAGGAGAAACGATCTACAAGGTGCGTTGCTCCGGATGCCACGGAGTTACAGGCACGGAAGGACCTTTCGACCGCCTCGTGGGACGCGAGCCTGGCGACACCTTCAATTTTGGCCGTGACCCGAAATTTCTGGGGCGGCGAACTGTAGGCAACTACTGGCCATATGCGCCCACGTTATATGACTACGTCAATCGGGCGATGCCCTTCGATGCGCCTGGCTCCCTTAGCTCGGACGAGGTGTACAGCGTCGTGGCGTATCTTCTCTACCGCAACCAAATCGTTCCCGCGGATGCAGCAATCAGTGACCGTACGCTGCCGCTTGTCCGCATGCCAGCGCGTGATCGCTTCGTCGTCGACAACCGCAGCGGTGGACGCATCATTCGATAGGCAGTTGGCAGATTCTCGGCACCGCAGTCGGGGCCTCTT